>CAIRCM010000085.1 GCA_903877125.1 uncultured Acetobacteraceae bacterium
ATCTTCAGCGTCGGCGGGCATGGCAGATTCTGTCCGGGCATCGGGTATGGCGTCGAGAACCAAACCTTATGCGATTCCAGACGGTTGTGCCGTGCCTGCCAGCGAATCCCTGCTATGCGGTGAATAAGAGGGGCTAACGGCATCCAAGTCTTAATCCCGAACAGACTAAGCCGAAAAAATACCGGCAAACCTAATCCGCATCATTCAAAATCCGCCGCACTGCCACCGCCCGTACCCTCACCACGTCCAAATTCAACGCCAACCACGCTGATACCCGAAGAAAATCCCCATCTCCGCAATCTCAAATCCGAAGCGTGCGAGGCACCACACACCGATGTCCCTGTGAACCGGCATGCATTCCCCCCGCTCCCAACAACCGGAACGGCCAACGCATTTTCGACAGCGTCGCATCCCAGGCACCCAAGGCTTGGCAGTTCCACGCAAGACAAACGGCAGAATTCCCGAACCTGCGCCCGAGACAAAAACCCAACCTAACCCCAAGCCTTCAACCGCGCGGCAGCCTCCCGCATATCCCCCTCCGGCCCGCAGTAGGAAAACCGCAAAAACCGATTCCCCCGCGTCCGGTCGAAATCCACCCCAGGCGTCACCGCCACCCCCGTCTCCGCCAAAATCCGAGCACAAAAAGCCATACTGTCATTCGAACGCTCGGAAATATCGGCGAACAAGTAAAATGCCCCCTCCGCCGGGCTCAACCGATCGAACCCAGCCTCCGGCAACGCCTTCAACAAATAATCCCGAGACCGCCGATACCCCGCGATATTCGCCCGCAACTCATCCTGACAGTCGAACGCCGCCTCCGCCACGACCTGAGAAAGATACGGCGCGCTGATGAACATGTTCTGCGCCAGACATTCCACCGGACGAACAAGATCCTCCGGCAAAACCATCCACCCGACCCGCCACCCGGTCATCGAAAAATATTTCGAAAAACTATTTATAACAACCGCGCTCGGGCTCAACGCAGCCGCGGTCGAAATCGCACTCTCGTAGTGCAGACCGTGATAAATCTCGTCGCTGATCAACCGCACCCCATGGGTGTGGCACCACCCCGCGATCGCCGCCAGCTCCTCCGGATGCAGCATCGTCCCCACCGGATTGCACGGACTGGCGACAATCAACCCATCCGGCCGAGGATCCAGCCTCTCCAACATCGCCACGCTCGGCTGAAACCGCGTCTCCGGCCCCGCCTCCATGATCACCGGAACCATACCCAGAGCCGTGATGATGTTGACATACGGCGGATAAAACGGCGCCGCCATCGCCACCCGGTCACCCGGATCGAACGCCGCCAGAAATGCCAACGGAAACGCGCCGGAAGCCCCAACCGTCACCGCCACCCGGTCCGCCGAGACATCGAACCCGTACCAGTCCCGGTAATGCCTGGATATTCGTTCCCGTAACGATCGCCGCCCGAACGCCTCGGTATAACCCAGCGGATCACCCGATCGCAGCGCCGCATGCGCCGCCTCCACCGCCCCGGCCGGCGCACCCGTCCCGGGCTGCCCCACCTCCATCCGGATCACACCCGGCGCACCCGGCGGCAACGCCGCCTGCCGGGCATTCGCCGCCGAGATAACATCCATCACCATGAACGGCGGTGCGGACGCTCCCCGGCCAACTTTCAACCCCATCGCATCAGTCGCCGTTCGCCGCGAGGCCCGCCTCACGCGGATCCGTCGCCGCCGCGCAGCTCGACGCACGCCCCGGCAGCAACGACGAACACACCATCACGTTCGCCCGCCCGGGTTCCGGCACCGGAACCGACATCGGCCGGCCCGAGTTCAACGCGTTCATCAACCCCGAAGCCGCCGCGATCGCCGCCCCCGACTGACCGGACCCGCCAGCCGCGGCATGGAACGCATGCGCCCGAGGGTCCCACGCCAAACCGACCGACAGCAGCGGCGCCGGCAACGCCGCCGGAGACGCCGATGCCAGGAACCCAAGCCCCTGCAACACCCGCCCGGTGCCGAACAGATTGCCCATCGTCGCCGCGCACATCACCGCGTTCCCATTCCGATCGAACGCACCGAACGTGGTCGACGCCGGCAGCGACGGCAGATCGGCCGGCGGCAAATCCCGCGCCACCGCCACCGACGCCCCATCGCCCCCCACCGCTCGGAATCGCGCCGCCGCGGCAAGCGATCGAGCCGCCGCCGCCCCAACATCGGACGGATTGCTCACCAGCGCCGAGAACGCCGCCGCCGCCGCGACACCCCCATCGGTCGGCGCGTTGGTGAACGCCACGCTGTCATTGCGGTAAGGCACGATGATCGGCGCCGCCAATCCCGGCAACGCCCCACGCAGTTGATCGATCGACAACGGCCCGCCCGCCCGAACGGACGCGCTCACCAGCCGCCCCGCGAGGGCGCCTTGATACAGATCGCCCACCCCCTGCAACCGAAGCTGCGCCAGCGTCCCCGCCAGCTCAGGCTGCACCAGCGCCTGCCCCTCGGTCAGCGGCGTGCCGCCACGGCTGAACACCATCCGAGAACCTTGATCCGCCAGCAGCGGCCCAGCAACAAGGGCGAGATCTTTCACGAAAGCACGCGACGCCGGCACGCCGAAATGTGCGAGCGTTTCGGCCCGCTCGACCAGGGAACCGAACGGCAACGCCCCATAACGCGCATGCAGCAGGAACAGCCCGCGCGCCATCATCGGCAACCCGGCCGGACGATCGCCGCCGGCATTGCCACCCGGGGGCGCCAGCGGCGCGAACGACACCGACTGCGGCACCCCGCCATTCGATGTCGAGGTATCCGCCCCATACGCGATGCAAACGCCGCCACCGCCAAGCCCGGCGCGCGACGGCAACGTCACCGACAGCGCGAAGCCCATCGCCACCGCCGCGTCGCCCGCCGACCCACCGGCCGCCAAAACCTCCCGCCCCAACAGGGCCGCGCGAGGCTCATCGGCGACCGTGCCGCCAAGGAAGCCAGACACATAGCCGGCCTGACCCGGCTTAGGGTCGGTCTCGCGCCCGAACAAGCTGTCCGTCACACCGCTGACGGCACTGCACCCGCCAAGCGCGAGGCTCAAAACCATTGGGACGCCCAACAGCGACCGCGCTATAATCCGGTTCATGTCGCGTCGCATACGTCCCATCCTGTTCGCGCTGGTGCTGATCATAAGCGCTCTGAGCCTGTTGTTGCCGACGCAGCCGGCCTGGTCCCGCGACGAAGCGCCTCCCGAACGGTTGGTGCTGATCCGCGACGCCGAAACCGAAACCCTGCTGCATGAATTCGCCGTTGCCCTATACCGCGCCGCGGGCCTCAGCCCCAACACGGTCCGCATCTACGTTGTGCGAGACACCGCCATAAACGCCTTCGTCGGCAGCGGCAACCGGATGTTCATCCATACCGGCCTCCTGATGCAGGCCAGCTCCGCGCTGGAGGTCGTGGGCACCATGGCGCACGAAACCGGCCATGTCCTGCACGGCGACATCTCCCGCGCCCCCCAACAGGCGCGGGAGATGATGCTGCGCAGCCTCGGCGCGCTGCTGATCGCCGGCGCGGCCGGCGTCGCCTCCCACGATGCAGGGGTCGGCGCGGGCGCCGCGATGGGCGGCATGTCGATGGCGCAACGCCAGTTTCTGTCCTTCTCCCGCGGTCAGGAGGTCGGGGCGGACGATGCCGCGACACGGATGCTCGATCGACTCGGCTGGTCCTCACGCGGCCTGGTGCATCTGTTCGAACGGTTGGACGACCAGAACGCGCTGATCTCCACCCATCCCGATCCGTTCATGCTGACGCATCCCCTGACCCGCGACCGCATCGATTTCATGCGCCGCCACCTCGCCGAAACGCCGGGCGGCGACCTGCCGCCGCAACTCAATCAGGCCTATCTGCTCGTCCGCGCGAAACTCGAAGGCTTTCTGACCATCCCAAGCACCGTGCTCCGCGCCTACCCCGAATCGGACCAATCCGCCCCAACCCTCTATGCTCGGGCCATCGCGCTGCATCGGATGTCGCAACGCGATGCGGCACTGGCGCTCATGGCGCGGCTGATCGCGATGCAGCCGGCCAATCCCTGGTTCCGCGAACTGCGCGGGCAGATCTTGTTCGAAAGCGGCCAGCCGCGCGACGCCGTCGATGCCTATCGCGAAGCCGTCCGCCTCGCCCCCGAACAGCCCCTGCTGCACCAGGGACTGGGTCAGGCGATGATGGAAACCGGCGATCGCGCCCTGCTCCGCCCCGCTTTGGACCAGCTCGAAGCCGCCCGCCGCCAGGATCCCGAAGACCTCGACACCTGGCATCTGCTGGGCGTCGCATGGGGCCAGCTGGGCGATACCGGCCAGGCCAATCTGGCGCTGGCCGAGGAAGCCATCCGCGCCGGCGATATCCCAATGGCCAAACGCTTCGCTCGCCTGGCAAGCGAATCCCTGCCACAAGGGCCCGCGAAACTACGTGCCCTCGATATCGGCAACGCCGTAAGGAAAGAGAACCGCGAATGAAAGTCCTGGTTTTGTTGGTCTTTTCCGCCCTGCTGCTGGCGGCCCCCGCCGCGCGGGCGGACTTCACGCCCGAACAGCGGTCGGAAATCGTGGCGATCATCCGCGACGCCCTGAAGAAGGACCCCTCGATTCTGCGCGATGCCGTCACCGCGCTGCAAACCGATGACGCCGACCGCGAAAAGGCCGACGCGCAGGCCGCGCTCGCCGCCGCGAAAGACAAGCTGGTGACCCCGGCCGACCCGGTCGCCGGCAATGCCAAGGGCGATGTCACGATCGTCGAATTCTTCGACGTCCGCTGCCCCTATTGCCGCAAGATGGAGCCGGAAATGGCCAGCTTCCTCGCAGCCGATAAGGGCGTGCGCCTCGTTTACAAGGACCTGCCGATCCTCGGGCCGGCCAGCCTGCTGGGCTCCAAGGCCCTGCTCGCCGCCCAGCGGCAGAACGCCTACGAAAAATTTCGCGACGCTGTCATGAAGCTGCCTGCCGATATCACCATGGCGTCGCTCGAAGGGACCGCGAAGAAGCTCGGCCTCGACTGGCCCCGGATGGCCAAGGATATCGAGGATCCCGCGATCCGCGCCCAGCTCGAAGCCAACCTCGCTATGGCACACTCCCTGAGCATCCAGGGCACACCGGCCCTGATCGTGGGCAGTCAGATGGTGCCCGGCGCCGTCGACGCCGAGGAATTGAAGAAACTGGTCGCCGAGGCCCGCAAGACCCGGGGCTGATCTCACCCGCCGCCCCACCCCATCCCGGCCGGGCCTGTCCCGGCCACCGATGCGGTATCTATATCGGGGCCATCGCACAACCCATGATAGAATAAGCCTTGACAAAACGCGCCCGAGTGTTCATGATACGTTCATGAGCAACGAGGCACCCACCAACCCGGCCGAAAACGCCGCACCGCCAGGGCAAACGCCCCGAGCGGCGGCGCCCGGGACCCCGTCCCTCGCCGCACGGCTGCTCACCGCCATCCGGCTGCTGGTCGAAATCGGCCAAAAACGCCTCGCCGCCATCCAGGCCGGGCAACTCAGCACAGCGGACGTTCAGGATACCGGCCACGGCTTCGGAACCTTCAACCTGTCCGTGATCGTCGCCCGCCTCCGGCGCGGCCTCCGCCTCGCCAAAGCGCTGGAACAGCGCGTGATCGCCAACGCCGTTCGCATCGACGGCCCCAAACGCGCCCCCAGGCCCGCCAGACCGCGCGAAAATCGCCCACCCCGCGGGCCGAAACTGTCCGATCGGGCCGACAACGCCGCCTTGCTCGCGCGCATGCCCACCGACGCCGAAATCGCCGCCATGATCCGACACCGCCCCTTCGGCCTGGTGCTCAATGACATCTGCGCCGACCTCGGCATCGGCCCCGGTCAGCCCCAATGGCAGGCGCTGTGGCACCAGTTGCGCGGGGTGATCGCCACCCATCGCGGCCAGGTCAAGCGCCTCTTCCAACGCGCCTTCGAACGCGCCAGTGCCGCCCAACACGAAGTGCAGACGGGGCTCGCACCGAACTGGACATTTTACGCCAGTACGGACCCGCTATCCGCGACCACCGGCCCGCCACCCGCACCGGCGGCGACCTGAGCCTCCCTCAACCGGGCCGCCCCGCGGCGGCCCGGCGATTCCGGTTGTCGTAACGACCCCAAGCATCGGCAGACCGTCGCGACGAACAGTGCAGCCCTAATACCCAAGGCCCCAATCGATAACGTTGTTCAACGGCCGTCCATCGATATACGCCCGCAAATTCTCGCAAAATATCTCGATCGCACCATGCCGGTTGGCATCGGTCTGGCCCGAGATATGCGGCGTGATCAACACCCGGGGATCCCGCCGCAGCCGCTCCGGCGGGGGCCCTTCGAACTCCCCGTTATAGACGTCCATCACCACCCCCCGCAGCCGGCCGGCATCCAGCGACGCCGCGAGCGCGTCCTCATCCACGATCTCCCCCCGCGCCACATTCACCAGGATCGCCCCCGCCTTCATCGTCCCAAGCCGTTCGGTGTCGATCAAACCGGTCGTCTCCGGCGTCCACTGACAAGCCACAACGACGAAATCGGCCGCCGCCAGAAACCCGTCCAGCGCCGCCGCCCCGCCCAGCGCCGAAAACCCCGCCGGCAATGCCTGATCCGGATCGTAATGCCGCCGGGTCCCAACCACGCGCATCCCCAGCGCCGCTCCCAACCGCCCGACATCGCGCCCGATCCCCCCGGCGCCGATCACGCACATCGTCTTCCCGTCGATCGACACCGGCCGATACCGCCGGTGATCGAACCCTTCCCCATACGCTTCCGAAAAACCCTTGGCGAAATGCAGAATCCCCGCGATCGCGTATTCCGCGATCGCCAGCGCGTTGGCCGAACCCCGCGACGTCGTGACCTTCACGTCCGAACCCCAGAGATCGCCCATCAGCAGATTGCTCGCACCCGCCGGTCGTTGATGAAACCATTTCAGCCGAGGCGCGCGCGCCCGCACATCCAGCGGGTAGGGCCACCCACCCAAAATCACCTCGGCCTTGCCCAGCAACGCGTCCCGTTCGGCACGCGTCCCCTGCCCCGTCGCATGCGGCGCCAGATACCGTTGCGCGGAGAATGCCGGCCAGGTCTCCCTGATCTCGCCATCGAACCAGCCACCCGCATCCGTCACACGGACCGCGGGATCGACCGCCGCGATCCGCGCCAGATCGGCGGCACTGGCACGCTGAATTGATAGAACTTCGATGCGGTCCATACGAGCCTCCACCCGCCGAAATCTATCACCCCTACCCCCGCGCCCCAACCCGTGCTTTGCTGCCCCGAACAGGAAATCGGAGGACCGTCCTCATGCATATTCGCCGCATTACCCCCACGATCGGTGTGGAAATCACCGGCATCGATCTCACCCAGCCGATCTCGGACACGGATTTCGCCGCGATCAAGGAAGCCTGGCTGGCACACAAGGTCGCCGTCTTCCCCGCTCAGAATCTCGCCGAAAAGGATCTCATGCGGTTCGGCGAACGGTTCGGCGAACTCGAAATCCACGTCCGCTCCACCTACCATTCCCGCGAAAACAAAGAGGTCATGGTCGTCTCCAACCTCAAGCAGGACGGAAAAGCCATCGGCGTCCTCGGCGACGGCGAAGCCCAATGGCATATCGACCAGAGCTACATGCCCCAGCCCACCTTCGGCACCATCCTCTTCGGTGAGAAAATCCCCGAGGAAGGCGGCGATACCTGGTTCGCCGATCTCGTCGCCGCCTATGACCGTATGCCCGCCGACCTGAAAGCCAAAGTCGCCGGCAAGCGCATCGTCTACTCCGTCGACCGCCACAACCGCCGCGAGGGCGCCAAACGCCCCGACCTGCAAATGAATGCCGAGCAGTTGAAGCGCGCGCCGGATTCGCCCCACCCGGCCGTGCGCACCCACCCCGTCTTCGGCAGCAAGGCAATCTGGTACAGCCCCAGCCACGGCGCCGAGTTCGAAGGCTGGACCGAGGAAGCATCCCAGCCCCTGTTCCAGGAACTGCTCCAGTACATGACGCAGGAAGACCTGATCTACAAACATCATTGGAACGTCGGCGACGTCGTGATGTGGGACAACACCTCCACCATGCACCGGCGCGATCCCTTCCCAAGCCACATGACCCGCCTGCTGAAACGTGTCAGCTTCCGCTACCCGCCGGATCAGCGGATTCCCGCCTGATGCGCCGCCGGACCCTCATCGCGGCCGGATTGGCCGCACCCTTCGTTGCCCGAGCCGCCGAACCGCGGGTGTTGCGGATGAAGGGCAGCGCCAACGTGGCCGGTATCCACGTGCCCGCCAACGTCGCGAGCCGGGAGCTCATCCAGACGATCGGTCCCTACGGGCCGACCGAATTCGGCCGGATGGAAAAGCAATCCACCATCACCCAAATCCTGGTCGGCAACGGCCTCGACGTGGGCGACACCGACACGCCCAGCGTCTGCGCGGCCGCGAACGCCGGCGGTAACCTGAAAATCGTCGGCCAGTTCTATGCCAGCGTCGACCTCGTCTTCACCGCCAATGCCGATAAGGTCCAAACCCTCGAAGACCTGACCAAACCCGGCATCGTCGCCGGCATCAACACCCCCGGCGACACCGTACACGCCGTGCTGCTAGGCGCCCTCATGAAACACGGCATCGACCCCGCCAAGGTCAATATCGTTTCGCTCGGCGGCTCCTCCGCGCGCATGCGCGCCCTGATGGCCGGCCGCGTGCACCTCGTGCCGATCCACGCCGACCAGTCCAACGATATCGCCAAACAGGGCAACTACCGGACCCTGATCCAGCCGTGGAAGGAATTCGATTTCTGGTCCAACGAGTGTTGGGCGGTGAACGGCGACTGGCTGGAAAAACCCGAAAATCAGCGCGCGATCGTCGATCTGATGGAAGCACAACTGCGCGCCCACCGCCTGGCAACGACCGATTTCGCCTGGTTCGCCGGCATGTTCCGCAAATACAGCAACGACCGCGATGCCGCCCAATGGACCGACGAACGCATCAAGGGCGAATGGTTGCTGCTGACCGAACAGGTCAAAGCCTGGCCAGTGCCGATTCCCCTGGACCTCGCTCAGTTCAACAGCCTGATCCCGATCTATGAAAAAGCCGGCATCGTCTCGCCCGGGGCCAGCTTCGACAAAATTATCGAGCCCCGGTTCCTGGCCGAGGCAATGAAGCGCCTCGGGTGAGCACGCCGCCCAAACTCCGCACCGTCGGGCTGACACGCCGGTATGCCAGCAGCGGCCTGACGGTGTTTCAGGACCTGTCGATCGATGTCGCGAACCTCGAATTCGTCGCGATCATCGGCCCCAGCGGCTGCGGTAAATCGACTTTCCTGCGGATTATCGACGGCCTGGATGACCCGGACGCCGGCACGATCGAAATCGACGGCAAGCCGGTGAAAGGCCCCGGTACCGGCCGGGCGATGGTCTTTCAGGGCTTCGATCTCTTTCCCTGGCGCTCCGCCCTGGACAACGTCGCCTTCGGCCTCGAAATGCTCGGCATGAACAAGCGCGAACGCACCGAAATTGCCCAGCGCTATATCGAAATGGTCGGCCTGAACGGGTTCGAGACGTCGTACCCGCACCAACTCTCGGGCGGCATGCAGCAGCGGGTCGGCATCGCCCGAGCACTCGCGGTCCGGCCGGATATTTTATTGATGGACGAACCCTTCGGCGCGCTCGATCTGCAAACCCGCGATCTGCTGCAGGACGAACTGCTGCGCATCTGGCAGACCGACCCCAAAACGGTGCTGTTCGTGACCCATAGTATCGAGGAAGCGATCTACCTCGCCGATCGGATTATCGTGCTGTCCCCACGGCCCGCCCGGATCGCCGCCGACATCCGCGTGCCATTCGAACGGCCGCGCGACGAAGCCCTGAAGACCAGTTCCGCGTTCCTGGAAATCCGTCGCGAAATCTGGGGATTGTTGAAGCAGGAGACCACCGTCTCATGAAACGCCGGAACATGCTCGCAGCGGCCGCGGCAGTGGCCCTTCCCCGGCTTGCATGGGCCGACGAACCGACCTGGGCACAAATCGAGGCGAACGCCCGCCGCGAGGGTTCGGTGACGATCTATCACAATTTCTTTCCCGCCGGCGCACCGGACATCGTCGCCGCCTTCAATGCGAAATACCCGGAAATCGCCGTCCAACAGGTTCGCCTCCCTAGCGCCCAATATTAGCAGCGTTTCGCCGCCGAATACACCGCCGGCAAGGTACTCGCCGACGTCAGTGTCAATGCGCTCGACGACACCATGTTGAACTGGCGGCAGAACAACTGGATCGCCAAATGGCAACCGCCGGAAGGCGACGCCATCCCCGCGCACATGTGGTACGACGATCAGTTCTGGGGCGTCCAGGTCATCCGCCATATCTTCGTCTACAACAGCAGACTCGTCCCCCGCGCGGAAGCGCCGTTCGAATGGGCGGACCTGTTCGAGGCCAAATGGAAAGGCAAGATCGGCCTCGATGAACCCTGGCGGTCCATCGGTCCGCTGCAATGCATGAAAATGCTGGAGAACAACCTCCACATCGACACCGCCGTGAAATTCAAGGCGCAGGACGCCCGCTTCTTCTCCGGGGCCGCCGGGGTGCTTCAGGCGGTGATCCGCGGCGACGTCGCGATCGGCCAGATGGCGGATCTCGCGCTGAGCCAGGCGCTGGCCGACGGCGCCCCGGTGCGCGCGGTCTATCCGATCAGCGGCGTCACCTATGTCACGAACGCGGTTTGCGTCAGTCAGGATGCCCCGCATCCCAACGCCGCCCGTGTGCTCGCAAACTGGTTGATGTCGCTGGCGGGCCAAACCGCGCTGCAGAAATTCTCCGGCTCGCCCGGCGTGCGAGCCGACCTGCCGCCACATGACTTTCTGCCGGCGAACCGCGATATCAACGCCATCGACGGCCGGAAGATCCTGTCCCGCGCCGACGCGGACAGGCTGGTCGCGGATTGGCGGCGCGCGTTCGGGGTGACCTGAATCAGTTCACCGGCTTTCCGGCTGCCGTTATGATACGCTGGGCAACCCGCGGGAGCGTCGAAATGAACCGGTTCATGCGAAAATGCGTCGCCGTCGTCTGGATGTTTGGTTGGCTGATGACCATCTCCACAGCCAATGCGCAGACCCCTGCCGCGCCGCGCCGGGTCGCCCTGGTGATCGGAAACGCCGCCTATAGCCATGTCGAGAAGCTCGCAAACCCCGGTAATGACGCACAATTGATCGCCACCACCCTGCGGGGTCTGGGCTTCAAGCTGGTTGGGGACGGCGTGCAACAGAACCTGGACAAGGTGCATTTCGACCAGATCGTCCAAGCCTTCGGCAAACAAATCCAAGGGGCTGACATCGCGTTGTTCTATTATGCCGGACACGGCATGCAGGTCGACGGGACGAACTGGCTGCTGCCGGTCGATGCGAACCCCACCCAGCCCCGCGATGTCGACTTCCAGATGGTCGATGCGAGCCTGGTGCTCAAGCAGATGGATGGGGCGGGGACGCGGTTGAATATCGTCCTGCTCGACGCCTGCCGGAACAATCCGTTTTCCAACCTCGGCACCCGAGCGATTGCTGGCGGCCTGGCCCAGATGCGCGCGCCGGAGGGGACACTGATTTCGTTCGCCACCCAGCCGGGCAATGTCGCATCGGACGGCAAAGGGGCCGATGGCCCTTATGCCACCGCTTTGGTGGAAGCGATGCGCCAGCCCGGCCTCGATATATTCCATCTGTTCAATCAGGTCGGGCTCGCGGTCAAAAAGGAAACCGGCGGGGCACAGCTTCCCTGGGTTTCGAGTTCCCCCATCGATGGCGATTTCTTCTTCTCGCACGGCGAGGAAACGCCGGATCCCCTGCTGGCTGCCCTGACACCGCCTCTCGCGCCAGCCCCCGCGTCCGCCCCAACAACGCGGGACGCCACCGCGCCCAAACCCCCGGACACCGCGGCACCGCCCGCGAACGAAAACGCCGAAGCGACAACCAAGCGGGCGCTCGCGCTGTTGACCGCGACGGACGGCACCCAGGACCCCGTGCAGGCCTTCCAACTCCTCGAAAAGGCCGCGGCGGTCGGCTACGCACCCGCGCAATACCAGCTCGCATTGTTCCGGGAACGAGGGGTCAACTCGGAACGCAGTTACGAAGCGGCATTGCAATGGTACCGCAAAGCTGCCGAACAGAACTACATTCCGGCCGAACTGGCCGTCGCCCGGTTTTATGGTGCTGGCCTGTCGGTCGAACGCGATCTCGCGGAACGAAAAAAATGGCTGCTGCGCGCGGCCGGACACGGCAGCCCGATCGCTCAATATCTATTGGGAAACATCGCGCTCTTCGGAAGGGACGAACCCAAGGACCTGGCAGCGGCCGCGGACTGGCTCCGCAAAGCGTCCGATCACGGCTATCCGCTCGCCCAGGTGCAGCTCGCGCTGATGTATGAACACGGCAACGGCGTCCCCAAGGACTATGCCGAAGCGTTGCGCTTGGCGCATCTGGCCGCCGACCGCAACAATGCCCAGGGGCAGAATATTGTCGGCCGGTTTCACGAATTCGGCTTTGGCGTTCCCAAGGACCCGGCCGAGGCGGTGCGGTGGTACCGCCTGGCCGCGGACAAGGGCTTCGCCGCCGCCCAGTTCAACCTTGGGCGGCACTACGCCTCCGGCAACGGCATTCCGCTTGACCGGGACGAAGCGAAGAAGTGGTTTGGCAAAGCAGCCGCGCAGGGCAACCAACTGGCCGCCGAACGACTCGCGAAAATGGAGGCTCAGCCCACCCCCAACACCCGGCGCCCCTGATGACCGAACCGGTCGGTCTGGACGCATGACCCAAGACTGTCATTTTCCAATCCGCCGACCGTCGGTTACCCCACCCGTCAGCGACCGACGGAGCAACCCAATGACGACCCGACGTAATGTCCTGATCGCGGCCCCGATCCTGGCCGCCCTCACCGGAATCCGCACCGCCATGGCCGCCACCCACCCCGTTCGTATCGCCTTCGTCGACACCGGCAACACCGGCCGCAGCGTCGTCGCCGAAGCTTTGGCGGCGACCATCATCGCCAAGAACCACCTGAACGCGCAGGTGATCTCCAGGGCCGTGAACTGGAACCCCTACAACACCCGCCCCGAGGACAATTTCGTCACCCTGTCCCGCCCGCGCGGGATCGACCTCACGCATCACGTCGCCGCGCAATTCGGCGCGCAGGAGGCCAAGTTCTCCGACGTCATTCTGACGATGACCGAGGCGCACAAGGCATGGGTCATCGCGCAGTTCCCCGACACCAAGGACAAGGTTTTCACCCTCGCCGAATATGCCACCGGCACGCCGGGAGAGGTTCTGGACGCCTTCGGCCAGCCAATGGATTTTTACAAGAAGGTGCTGGCACAGCTCGATACCCTGGTCGGTGCGGCGGTGCTGAAAGCAGCGAAACCGTAACTTTACACCGGCAGCGTTATCCGCGCCGCCAGCCCGCCTTGGGGGCGGTTTGCCAGAACGATGTCCCCGCCATGCGCCCGCACGATATCCCGCGCGATCGGCAAGCCCAGGCCCGTGCCGCCGGTCTCCCGGTTGCGGCTGGTTTCGACGCGGTGGAACGGTTCGAACACCCGTTCGATCTCCGCCTCGGGAATCCCCGGACCTTCGTCCTCCACCGTGATCGCCACCCAGCCGCCCACCGGTGGTTCAAGCCGCACATGGGCCGAACCGCCATAGGCGATCGCGTTGGAAATCAGATTCGTCAGCGCCCGCTTCATCGCCAGCGACCGCACCCGAAACGTGAAATGGCTCGGTCCCTCGTAACCCAACCGAGCCGCCGCTTCCGGATTCGTATCCCCCGCCTCATCGAGGATGGTGCGGATCAGTTCCGCCAGATCGAGCGCGACGACCTTCTCGCTCGTGCGGGCATCGCGGCCGAACGCCAAAGTGGAGGCCACCATCGCCTCCAGTTCCCCGAGATCGGCGAGCAGCTTCGTCCGCAATTCGTCATCGTCGAGAAACTCCGCCCGCAACTTCATCCGGGTGATCGGCGTGCGCAAATCGTGGCCGATGGCCGTCAGCAGGGCCGTCCGATCATCGACGAAACGACGGATACGCCGGGCCATCGTGTTGAACGCGACCGCCGCCGTCGCGATCTCGTCCGGCCCATTCTCCGGCAATGGCGGCGCGTTGACATCCCGCCCCAAAGCCTCGGCCGCCGCGGCAAGCACGCGCACCGGCGCCGTGAGCCTGCGCACCGCCCAGATCGTCAACATGGCCGCAACCGCGGTCATCAGAGCGAAAGCCGCCAGAAAGGTGGGCGAGTGCCAAGGCCGTGGCGGCCCCAGCGCGGCATCGAACCGAAGCCAATCGCCGTCCGTCAGACGGACGCCCATGATCAGCCGGTGCGCGAACAAACCGCCATGGGCCACGATATCGGACGGCGCGACGCCGGGCTGGCCGAAGTTGCGCCGCATGAAGTCGGAATTCGCCCAGGCACGGCGTTCAGGCGAATCATCCGGCTTCGAGCCCAACAGACGTGGATCCGCCCGAACCAGCGGCCCGGCCTCGATCGCCATCCAAAACCGGCGCAACGCCGGCAGCGGCATCTCCGGCAGCTCCGTGACCGGCGGCCCCGCGCTCAGCGTCACCGCGAAACCCGGCCCCTGATGCAGTGCGGCCAGGACCTTTTCCCGCTGGTCCCTCGGGGGCGCGGCAACCGCGCGAAAAACGCTGAAAATCTCGCTCGCGACCTCCCGCATCTGGACGACCTGCTGGATGTCGATACGGTCGAAGGCGTGGATCGTCAGACCGGCGACCTGGACCAACATCAAACCGATCAGCAGCGCAACCGCCGTGCGTGTCGCCAGACTGCGCGGCCAGAGCCTTGGACGCGGCAGCTTCACACGCGTTCGACCGTCGTTGCCAGGACGTAGCCGCCGCCGCGGACCGTTTTGATCAGCTGCGCATTGTGCCCGTCATCCTCCAGCTTGCGCCGCAGGCGGGAAATGGCGACATCGATCGCCCGATCGAATGGTCCGGCCTGCCGCCCCCGCAGCAGATCCAGCAGCATGTCCCGCGTCAGCACCCGGTTCGCCCGATCGACCAGCGCCAGCAGCAGATCGAACTCCCCCCCGGTCAGGCTGATCTCGGTCCCCTCGGGATTCAGCAGCCGCCGGTGCGCCGGTTCCAGTGTCCAGCCGGAGAACCGGTACTGCTTCACCGAACTCGTCGCCTGCTGCTGGTCGGACTGATCACCCGCCCGGCGCAGAATCGCTCGGATACGCGCCAACAGCTCCCGTGGGCTGAACGGCTTCGCCACGTAATCGTCCGCGCCCAGTTCCAGCCCGATGACGCGGTCGGTCTCCTCGCCCATCGCGGTCAGCATCACGATCGGGACGCTGGATTGGGTGCGCAACCATTTGGCGATGTCCAGGCCCGTTTCCCCCGGCAGCATAAGGTCCAGCACGACCAGATGATAATGCCCATTGGCCCAGGCACGCCGAGCCTCCCGCCCATCGCGGGCGGCGGTGACGCGCATCTGGTTTTTTTCCAGGAACCGCGCCAGCAGTTCACGGATGTCGCGATCGTCGTCGACGATCAGAATGTGCGGAGTCTGCTCCATGTGCGAACCATAACGTCCACCGGAGCAAAGCGGCAGATGCTGTTGCACTTCTTTGCACTTTAACCCCTCTTATTCACCGCATAGCAGGGATTCGCTGGCAGGCACGGCACAACCGTCTGGAATCGCATAAGGTTTGGTTCTCGACGCCATACCCGATGCCCGGACAGAATCTGCCATGCCCGCCGACGCTGAAGATACCC
>CAIRCM010000086.1 GCA_903877125.1 uncultured Acetobacteraceae bacterium
AAGCGGCGCGCCGGTCAGCACGTTCCGACATTCTTTGTTCGTGCTGTCGACGGTCATGAGCGCGTCCCGCCCGGGAGTCGCGGTGCTGGATGCCGGGCACAAGGCGGTGTCGATCGATTCCGGCATGCCGACGGTGTGGGGACGGCCGGATGTGCGGTACGTCAGTGCCTCGGACGAGCATGGCAAGCTGGAGATCGGGTCGGAGACCGTGGCGCCGAAACTGGGCGAAAAGCTGCGGCTGGTGCCGGGGCATTGCGATCCGACGGTGGACCGGTTCGACTGGTATGTCGGGGTGCGGAAGGGACGGGTGGAGTCCTTGTGGCCGGTGGCGGCGCGGGGTGGGTTTAGCTGAGGGGGCGCTATCCCCCATACCGTCATGGCGGGCGAAGGCCCGCCACCCACGACTTGGGCGTTCAAGCCACCGCGCGCTGGCGCACCTCTTCCAACACCGCGATCAACCGCACCACCTCGGCCTCGGGGAATACCCCGTCCACACCACGGGCGCTGATCATCGTGTAGGGAGGTTCATATAGGCGCCCAGGCTCAACCACGCCGGTCCGGGTCAGGTTTTCGATGATCTTCTGAATGAACTCGATCTGATTGGCCGAGTGGGTCCCGCCCTCCAGAAACGTGCCCAGCGCCAGTTGCGCCGCAGCGCGGTCCAGCCCCACCAAGCCCCGCACGAACAGGCCGAGCCCGGCGCTTTCGGTTTTCGCTTTCTCCACCTCGTCGGCCGTGCCGGTGCCGCTTTCGACCAGCATCCGCTCCAGCTCCGCCAGATCGGTGGGCGTCAGCGCCAGATTGGTGCGCAGCTTGCGGATGGCGATGTGATCCTCATGCGCCCTCAGGAAATGCCGCGCCTTTTCGCGGAACTTCGCGAACGTATCGGCGGACACGAACCGCTCGAACACAATTTCCTCGCCGGCGCCGATTTCATCGGTGAAGTCGGTATACAGGATGGTGCGTTTGCCCCGCTCGATCAGGTGCATCAGCCCGCGCAGCTGCCGCCGGACCCGTTCCAGTTCCGGGGGAGTGACATCCTGCCACCATGTCTCGGTCTGGATGTCCAGGATCAGCTCCAGCTCCGCCGCGATCGTCGGCACGGCCTTGTTTTCGGCCAGGGCGGCGGCGAGTTCCATCGTCCGGTCCTTCAACCCGTCGAACCCCGGCCGTGCCGTCAGCACGCAGAGTTGCAGGTTCAGCATCAGCAGATCGAACTGCTTGGCTTCCACCTTCTCGGGGTCCAGTTCCGTGGGCAGGCCGGGCAGGGCGGCCGAGATGTCGTCCAGCGCCGCTTGCGGCAGCGTCGCCCACGCGTCCGCTCGCGCGTAAGTCTCCACCAGCCGGCGATGCGGGCGGACGATGAAATTGTCCACGTTCATCGCCGCCACTTCCGTCCGCAGCAGGCCAGCGACCTCGTGCCGCAAGGTCGCCTCGTCATCCCCGGCGGTGCCGCCTTTCAGCCGCCCGTCCAGTCCGGCGATCACCGCGAGCCTGGAGCGGAAAATCCGCGCCGACAGGCTTTCGGCGGTGTTGCCCTCAACGGTCGGAGGGTCCTGGCTGAAGAATTCCAGGTTCTGGCAGAAATCGAACACGTAGAAGAACGTCTTGTCCTGCCCCGGCCCGAACAAATCCTTTCGCAGCCGGGTGCCGCGGCCGACCATCTGCCAGAATTTGGTTTTGGAGCGCACCAGCTTGAAGAAAACCAGGTTCGCGACCTCCGGCACGTCGATCCCGGTGTCCAGCATGTCCACGCTGATGGCGATGTGCGGCGCCTTGTCGGCGGCGGAGAAGGTGTCGATCAGCGATTGCGCATAATCGATCTGGAAATCGATCGTCCGCGCGAAATGCCCGGCCAGCTTGGGGTAATTGGCATCGAATCGGGTCTGGATGAATTCAGCATGTTTATGGTTCTTGGCGAAGATAATGGTTTTTGCGAGCCTGTCCCCACCCTCCACCTTTTGGCCGTGGGTCATCAGATGTTCCAGGACTTTGTCGATCGTATCCTGGTTAAACAGCCATTTGTTGACGGCTTCGGCCTCCACCCGGTCGGGCGGGCCGTGTTCGTCGTCCCATTCGGCTTCGTCCCATTCCTCCTTTTCCGCGTCGGGGAGTTGGTCGTAGGCGATGCCCTCTCGCTGGAACTTCAGTGGCACCGACACCGCGCGCATCGGCACCAGGAACTTGTCGTTGACCGCATCCTCCAGCCCGTAGGCGTCGGTCGGCACGCCGGTATCCAGGTCGAACAATGAGTAGGTATTCTTGTCGATGTCGTCCTTCGGCGTCGCCGTCAGCCCGACCAGCAGGCTGTCGAACCATTGAAAAATCGCCCGATAGCGCCGGTAAATGGAGCGGTGGGCCTCATCGACGATGATCAGGTCGAAATGACCGGGGCCGAAGCGGCGGCCATCCGAGCCCGTTTCCTCGATCAACCCCATCATCGTGGGATAGGTGGAGACATAGACGCGCCCCACGCTGGCGCGGTCCGTCACCAGATTGACCGGCGCGGACTCCGGCAGATGCTGCTTGAACGCGTTC
>CAIRCM010000087.1 GCA_903877125.1 uncultured Acetobacteraceae bacterium
CGGCACCCGAGGAACTGGCCGAAAAGCTGGGCATGCCGCTGGAGAAAGTGCGGAAGGTCCTGAAGATCGCCAAGGAACCGATTTCCCTGGAAACGCCGATCGGCGACGAAGAAGATTCGCACCTCGGCGATTTCATCGAGGACAAGGCCGCGGTCATCCCGCTGGACGCCGCGATCCAGGCCAACCTGCGCGAAGCCACGACCCGCGTGCTGTCGTCGCTGACGCCGCGTGAGGAACGCGTGCTGCGTATGCGCTTCGGCATCGGCATGAACACCGACCACACGCTGGAAGAGGTCGGCCAGCAGTTCAACGTAACCCGCGAGCGTATCCGTCAGATCGAGGCGAAGGCGCTGCGCAAACTGAAACACCCGAGCCGGAGCCGGAAGCTGCGCAGCTTCCTGGATGACTGATGCTGACGCGGCTACGGGTTCGTAATTTTAAGAATCTGGAGTCGCTCGACATCGAGTTAGGGCAGACCGTCGTCTTCATTGGGCCGAACAATTCGGGGAAGACGACGGCTTTGCAGGCGCTGGCATTGTGGCGGAGCGGGATCGTTGCGCTTGCGCGCTCGGCGGAGCGCACTGAATATATTGACGGCGTACGCATAGCCACTTTGAATCGGCTGGCTATCACCCATACACCGGTTTCCGATACCAAGCTGCTTTGGAACCGCCTTGACTTTGATACCAGTTCGGCAAGAACGGGAACGGGCGATCCACCCTGGATCAAGATCGAAGTCGAGGGTGAGGCCGAAAATTCGCCCTGGATCTCCGATCTCACATTTAACCGGGACAATCCTGAGTCCATCACATGCTCGACGGTCGCACCGCCGGGAAGCAGTTCAGCAACCATAATCGATGACCCTGACTTGGCAAGACTGGCTTTTCTGCCGCCGATGTCTGGCCTTGCCGCGGAAGAGCCCGAAATTCAAACCGGGCGGATCGACGTCCTAATCGGTGAAGGGCAAACCGCCCAAATCATGCGAAATCTTTGCTTTCGCGTCCACGAGTCTACCCCGGCAAGTTGGAGTAGGATCGCGTCGCGGATGCGGACGATGTTCGGTATCGATCTCCACGTTCCTGTCCGCGACATCGCACGCGGTTCAATACGTCTACGTTATATGGAACAGGGGATCGAACTCGATATCGCGAGTGCCGGCCGGGGACTCCAACAAACCCTGCTGCTCCTCGCCCATCTATACGCCAACCCCGGCACAACCCTCCTGCTCGACGAACCCGACGCCCACCTCGAAATCCTCCGTCAGCGACAAATCTACAACGTCCTCACTGAATGCGCCGCGGAGACCGGCTCGCAAATCATCGCCGCCAGCCATTCCGAGATCATCCTGAACGAGGCCGCCGACCGCGACGTCGTCATCGCCTTCGTCGGCAAACCGCACCGCATCAACGACCGTGGCTCCCAAGTCCTGAAAGCCCTGCGGGAAATCGGCTACGATCAGTTCCATCAGGCCGATCTCAAAGGTGCCGTCCTCTACCTCGAAGGTGCCACGGATCTTGCCATTTTGCGCGCGCTCGCCATCAAACTCGGCCATCCCGCGGCGGCGCTTCTGGAGCAGCCGTTCGTGCATTACGTCGCCGATCAGCCCAACGCTGCGCTCCACCATTTCCACGGCCTACGCGAGGCTCGACCGGACTTGGTCGGCTTCGCTCTGTTCGATCGGCTGGGCCGGGGCCTGCCGCGCTCCTTCGCGATTCCGGGGCATAGCTGGCGCAAATGCGAAATCGAGAACTACATCGCCAGCCGCGAGACCCTGCTCCGTTTCGCCGATGCGACCCAGCAGCGCGGCGCCATGGAAAAGGCCGTCGACGAGGTCGAGCGGGCTTTGGCAACCCTGGGCGACAACGCCTGGAGCGATGACATCAAAATGTCCGAGCGCGTCCTGCCCGCTATTTTCAGCAATTTCTATCGGAACCTGGGATTGCGAAACGTCATGGCCAAAGCCGACTTTCACGTTCTGGTGAACCATATCGATCCCGCTGAAATCGACCCTGAAGTCACCGGCGTTCTCGATCTCCTTTGCGAAGCGTTGCGACACGCAAAACCGGCTTAAGCGGCGATATTCCGGTATCGCATAAAGATAAAAGAATGATATCCGTATCGGCCATGGGGGGTAGCAACCATGGCCGAAATCATTCGCGTGCCGATCGGCATCGCCCTGACCAGTGGCAATTACACCGCGTCCATCTCGGTGGGCGCCAAACAGCAGACGCTCCATGTCATGCTGGACACCGGCAGCAGCATGCTGGTCGTCGATGGCGCCATCTTCGATCCGGATGGGGACCCAAGCGTCACGCCCACGCAAATGCTGCAGAGAGCGGAATTCCCATCCGGCACTTTTTTGGCCGCCGTCATGCGGACTTCGGTTGGCTTGGCCACCGCACCTGGCACGTCGGCCGCAGCGCTCCCTGATGCCAACCTGGCCGTCACCTACGACAATCCGCCGGGCACGTTCGGCCAGGCCGACGGGATATTCGGTCTGGGGTTCGCCGCGCTCAACAAGGCGTACCGCATGCCCGCCAACACCTGGCAGAACAAGTACACCGCGGAGCAATTGAACCTCGGTCAGGAAACCGGCCTCGATCCCTTCTTCGACCAGTGGGTGGCCGCGCAACGCGTCGCCAACAAATTCGCCTTCGCCATCGATCGTTCCACGGCGCGGGAAGCGCTTGCGGACCCCGCATCCGATCCGGCGAACAACGGGCTGTTCATCCTGGGTGGCGGGGCGGAGTGCGAAGACCTCTACACCGGACCGTTTACCGAGGTCGCGATCGTGCACGAGGAATATTACAACGCCAATCTGACGGCGATCCGGGTGGGCGATCTGTCGATGGACGTACCGCCGATCGCCGCGGGCGCGAAAGCATCGTCGAATGCCATCATCGATAGCGGAACGACCAATCTGATGCTGGATCAAACGGTCTATGATCGGCTGATTGCGTTGTTCCGGTCCGTTAACCCTGATTTGGCACAGGCGCTGGTCACCTTCGCACCGAACAGCAGCAGCGGCGTCGAGCAATCCCAGATCGACCTGACCCGTTGGCCGCCCATCAGCTTCGTCATGCAGGGTGCCGGTGGCAATCCGTCAGCCGTCACGGTGCAACCGAAGGATTACTGGCAGTTCGACACGGGGCAGGCGGGCAATGCCTCCCCGGTGCTGGTTGGCGACGGTGGAGTGTTCGGGGGGCAATCGAACCTTGGATTGCCCCTGTTCGCGGGGCATTTCGTGGTGTTCGATCGCACCGGCGGCAACGGTCGCGGTGTCGTCGGCTTCGCCGCCCGAACCAGTAGCGCTTTGATCGGTTGAGATAAAAGCCGATAGGTCTGTTCGTCCGAACAACAAGCACGCCGACCGTTTCCGGCCGGCGTGCTGTCAGATCAAAGTGTCTTCATGTACTCGATCAAGGCGCGAATATCCGCATCGCTCAAGCGGGCGTTGCCGTAGTCATGGCCGGTATTCGCATTGCCATCGATCGGTGCGCCTTTGGCGTCCTGGGTCTGGAACAGGAAGGTGTTCCCCGGCGCGGCGGCATCGGTCCGCAGGCCGACGTTCTCGGGGTCGAATTCCCGCGTCCCGACGTAGAAGGACGGCATGCGCTTCGCCGGCGGCAATAACAGCTCCCGCAGGTTGGCGACCGACCCGTTGTGCAGGTAGGGAGCGGTTGCCCAGATGCCCTGCAGCGGCCGGCCCTTGTAGACCATTTTGGGATTCGCCGGATCATCCTGATAAGCCCTGCACGCCGCCGCTCGGGCCTGCTTCGCCGTAAGCCCGGCCTGGAAAATCTTCCGGGGCAGGGGAAGTCCTTTCGAGAACCCGAAAATTCCCTGGAAACTCGACACGACCAGATCGCCCTTTTTGTCCAGCAATGCCCCTAACGCGGCGTTGCCGGTCAACGTGAAACTGTCGGATGTCGATCCGAACTTCGTCCCGTTGATGAATTGCGTGGAGTTGCCTTTGAAGAGACCGGTGTTCGCCCAATCCAGAATGGCATTGCAGGCCATCCAAAAGTCGGTGTTGGTCGGATCCGAACCGGCCAGAACGGGCTGCACGTTCACCGTATACTTCTCGGTCAGGTTCGCCCGCGACGATGGCACCGTGTGGCAGGATGCACACTGCGTCTTGAACAGCCCCGCCCCGATATTGGCCAGATCTTGTTTGATCGCCGGGAAAATCGCGGGCCAAGCCGGGGGTTGCAGCGTGGTGAGCTGCGTTTCCATCTTCACGAGATTCGGCAGATTGATACTGGATGTGTAGCCTTGCAGCAGGCCCGGATTGTTGCGGATGACGATGTCGGCGAACACGCCGATCACTTCTCCGGTGTTGCGCACCATGGCGCCGGCCCGCAAATCGTTCACGTCGATATTCGGCGCGCTGGCGTTCCATTCCACCTTGTTCAACTGCGGCACGTTCCACAGGAACGGGTAGCTGACAGGCGCATCGGAGGGGTTGGCGTTCTGATGCACCACATCCGCGGGATTGGCGATCAGGGCCACCTTGTTGAAGATGTGCCCGATGGCGTCCAACCGCCCGTAGCCGTACCGCAGGTCGCCGGGATTGTTGAGGCTCGCCAGGGCGGTGTTCCATTTGTTGAGCTGCGTGAGAGCCGTGAGCAGCATGCCGGTATCGGTCGCCGAAGCATTGGGCCCAAGCACCCGGTTGGCGAAACGGTTGAATTTCGACGGATCCTTGGAATCCGCGGTCTGCAGCAGCGCCTTGTTCAGGGACTCAAGGAACGACTGGAAATCGGCCAGTGTCGGCGCGCCGTCCACCCGTACCCGCGTGTTGTTATAGGTCAGCTCCGCGGTGTGACAGGCCGAGCAGTTCATGCCGACCCAGGGTTCGTTGTCGCTCTGCCCGGCTTTCCAGCGGAGTTTGGTGTTGCTCAGATTGGCGTCGGATTGGCAATCGACCGCGAAACCAAGCGGTATGGCCGGGTCATAGGGGCAGTTCCGATCGGGACTCGCCCACCCCGCGGTGGGATTGGGCAGGTAGCGGAATTTCTCGATGTTGGCCGGATCGAGGAACATTGCGGTACTGTCGGGCTGTTCCAACGCATCCAGCCAAGCCCTGGGGATCAGTCGGGAGCCCTGGGTCGCGGTCCACCATGCGATCCGCTGCTCCTGCGACCACCCTTGCGGCACGTCGGCCCAGCCGGCGTTCTGCGCCCGACCGGACACCCCTAGCGCCATCAGGGCGATAATCGTGACAGACAAAAGACGGATCAGTTTCGCCATGACTTCCACCCCCCGATTTTCCGCCATTTGGCGGTAAAAACGTTATCTATCGTTAAAAGGTTAGCAGTCCGCCGAACGAGATGCAACAGCGTAATGGAGGGCAGCGGAGCCACGATCTCGCCCCGAATCCGGATTGCGGTTACTGTCGCCCCGAACAACCCGCGCGGATGGAACGTATGGAAGCGGTCGAACGAGTGACGGTAACCGTGACCTTTCTGCGGATGGACCACCCGCCGAGCGAAAGGGCACCGGCCATGCCGCCGGGATATCAGATCGTGCGGGCGACCAGGCCCAGCGTGGCGTTCTACCGCTACCTCTATAACACCGTCGGTGCCGATTACGTCTGGTGGCTCCGCCGCACGCTAGACGACCGGGAACTCGCGGACCTGCTGGCGGAGCGCGAAATTTCGATCCACACGCTGTATGAGGGCGGCGAACCCGCCGGTTTCTTCGAACTCGACGCCCGGAACTGGACGGACATGAACCTGAGTTATTTCGGTCTCATGCCTCGCAGCGTCGGCACGGGCATCGGCTATCGGTTCCTCCGCCATGCGATCGATACAGGCTGGTCATTCGGCGGCAAGGGCATGACGGTGAACACCTGCACGGCGGATCACCCGCGGGCGTTGCCGACCTACATCCGCTCCGGCTTCCGTCCGATCCGACAAGCGCGCGAGAACTGGAACGTGCCGACCCGTCTAGGGCTTCGGATCCCCCCGCACCTCCGCGCATAGCGCGCCGGTCATGCCCATCAGCACCGCGGCCGAGGTGCGAAAGACATGACGAGGCGAGCCGGCGGCCGCCAAGATCGGATCGAGGGTCAGCAGGTCCTCGTCCAGCAGGATCAATGGCGGCGACAGATGGCCAATCGGCGAAACGCCGCCCACGGCGAAGCCGGTCGTTTCCCGCACCCAGTCGGCATCGGCACGCTTCAACGCAACGCCCAGCGTGGCGGCGGCTTTGGCGGTGTCCACCCTGTTGGCCCCGGAGGTGACGATCACCGCCGCTCGGCCGCCCGCGCGAAACACGATGGATTTGGCGATCTGGGCCACGTCGCATCCCACCGCGGCAGCGGCATCGGCGGCGGTACGGGTGCCCTCCGGGAACGACTCGATCGTGTCGGGATGACCGGCCGCCAGCAGCGCCGCCCGCACCCGGTCCACACTTCCTTGCCCCGCAGGCCCCGACATCGCCTATACCTCCGCCATGGAATCCCTCGCGCTTTATATCCACTGGCCGTTCTGTCTGGCCAAGTGCCCGTACTGCGACTTCAATTCGCATGTGCGCGCGGAGATCCCGCAGGCCCGGTTCCGGGACGCCCTGCGTGCCGAGTTGCGGTGGGAAGCCGAACGTTTGGGCAATCGGCGGCTGACCTCCGTGTTCTTCGGCGGCGGCACCCCCAGTCTGATGGAACCGGAAACCGTCGGACTGCTGCTGGAAGACGCGTTCCGGCTGTTCGATCCCGCGCCGGACATTGAAATCACCCTCGAAGCCAATCCCACCAGCGTCGAAGCCGCTCGCCTCGCGGCGTTCCGAGCGGCTGGCGTCAATCGGGCCTCGCTGGGTGTGCAGAGCCTGGATCCAACGGCGCTGCGGCTCCTGGGCCGCCAGCATTCGGCCAATCAGGCGATCCAGGCACTGGAAACCGCTCGGGCGACATTTCCCCGCCTGTCCTTCGATCTGATCTACGCCCGCCCCGGTCAGGACGAAGCCGCGTGGCGTGCCGAACTCCGGGCCGCCTTGGCTTTGGCCGCGGACCATCTGTCGCTTTACCAACTCACGATCGAGCCCGGCACCGCGTTCGAGTCCCAATATCGCCGTGGCGACATCGTCCTGCCAGCCGACGATGACGCGGCCCGTCTCTACGAAGTCACCGCTGAGGAAGCGGCGACCTTCGGCTTGAACGCCTACGAAATCTCGAACTACGCGATGCCAAACGCGGAAAGCCGTCACAACCTCGCCTACTGGCGCTACGCCGACTACGCCGGCATTGGCCCAGGCGCACACGGCAGGGTCACGGTCGGCGGCACCCTGCGCGCCACGCGCCGCCACCGCGCACCGGAACCCTGGGCCGAGCGGGTGGAGCGCGCCGGACACGGGTCGACCGAGGAGACGGCCCTGCAACCCCATGAAAAAGCGCAGGAAATGTTGCTGATGGGATTGCGCCTGACCGAGGGCATCGACATCGCCCGATTCCAAAAACGAACCGGTATCGCGCTGGCCGACGCGATCGATGGCGACGTCCTGCGACAGGCCATCGACGCCGGCTACCTCGATCGCAGCAGCGAGCGATTGACCGCCACCGTCGAGGGTCGGTTAAGGCTGGACTCACTCCTCGGCGCACTGGTCAGGTAAGCAGGCGCCGAACCCCCAACAGACGCGCCAGCGTCCCCGCATCGGCTTGACCGGTGACGGCCTCGGGCCGCCAATGCCGCTGAAAAGCCCGCAGCACAATGGCAAGTGCCGGGTCCAGCGCTCCCTCCGGCGCGACATCGTAGCCGATTTCAGTCAGCGCACGGCGGACGTCCCGCAGACTCTCGGCATCCCGAACGGCCGCGCCCGTCCCAAGGTCGGGCACGCCGTCCGGCCAGAGCCCCACGCCGTTACGCGCCAGATCGGCCCAACCGAAACGTTCCCCCGGGTCCTGCTTGCGGTCCGGCGCCACATCGCTGTGGCCCACGACGTTGCGTGCCGGGATGGGATGGCGCGCGAGAATCCCAAGGCAGAGGTCGCAGACCGCCGCCATCTGAAGCACGGGAAAATCCCGATACCCCCATTCATGGCCGGGGTTCACGATCTCGATCCCGATGGACCGCCCATTCACCGCTTTATGTCCACGCCAATACGACACACCGGCATGCCAGGCGCGCTGCTCCTCCGGCACCAGCCGAAAAATCGCGCCGTCCTCCTCGACGACATAATGCGACGACACCTTGGCCTCGGGGTCGCGCAGCCGGTCGATCGCGGCCTGACCCGACTGCATCCCGGTATAGTGCAGGATCAGCATATCGACCGGCGCATCCCGCGCGTCGTGGTTGGGGCTTGGGCGGTCGTAAATCACAGCCCACGCTCCCGTTTGATGCGGTCCCAGGCGGCGTTGATCCGCGCCACCTTGTCGCCGGCGCTTGCGATGAGAGCATCCGGAACCCCGCGCGAGGCCAAGCTGTCCGGATGATTTTCGCGCATCAGCCGGCGCCAGGTGTCACGCAGTTCCTTGTCGTTTGCCTGAGGCGACAGGCCCAACACCGCGTAAGGGTCGGGTTCTCCGGGGACGGCCTGAGCCCGAACCCCGCTGGCCACGTCCCACGCATATTGGTCCAGGCCGAACGCCGCGTGCACCGAACGCAGGAAAGACTCCTCCGCGCGGTTCAGCGGGGCGTCGGCCCGCGCGATTGTGAACAGCCCTTGAAGCACGCCGAACAGTTTTTCGGTGTCATCGGCGAAGGCGCTGCCCAACTGCTCGGCATAGGGTAGGAATTGTTCGGGATGGTCGCGCGCCTGATCGAACAACCGCCCGACATCGCGCGCGGAGTCCGGCGGGATGCGGATGGTCCGTTTGAACGCGTCGATTTCCTCCCGCTTCACCGGGCCATCGCAGCGCGCCAGCTTGGCCGCCAACACCACCACGTTGATCGCGAAAATCTCATCGCGCCGACCGAACATCGCCGCGACACGACTGGGGCTCAGCAGCGGATCGGACCCGAAGCCCATTTTGACCGCTCCGGAATCCGCCGCATGACCCAGCGCGGCACCGAACAGCAGGCCCGGTGGCCCCCCAAGGGCAAAACCCGCCGCGCCGCCGATGATTTTGCCCCAGAAGCCCATCGCCGCCCGATGCTAACCGTTCAGGATCGAAGGATCGCGCAGCGTGGTGTCCTGCCCAACCACCGGATCGGCGATCGCGGCTTCGATGCTCTGGGCGCCTTTCCATTCATGCGGCGGCCGCACCCGGCCCTCGGAGCCGACCTGATCGATGCCCCAGTAAATCTCCAGCCGGTGCCCGTCCGGATCGCGGAACTCGACCGCGATCTGCACGCCCGCCCGGCGCCTTCCCTCGAAATCGATATTCACGCCCATGCGGCGCAGATGGTTGCGTGCCTGCACGACCTCGTCGAGCGAACCGACCTCGAATGCCATGTGGTTCATGCCGGCGCCAACAACCGGCCCGCGGGCCGCCTGGAACAACGCCACGCCGTGATGGTCGGTGCCGAGGCGCATGAACACCGCTCCGCCCGGCATCATGTCGTCGCCATAGACATCGGATACCTTGAAGCCCAGGACGTCGGCATAAAACCGGGTGGAGGCAGGGATATCCTTCACATGCAGCACCACATGCCCGATCTTGCGGATCTGGAATGGGAAACCGATCGGCGGGGCGATCTCGGCGACAGCTTTGGTGTCCATGTCCAGTGTCCTCTCAGTGCTTCAACGACGGGTCGTGCAGCGTCGTATCCTGGCCGATGACGGGATCGACAAGCGCGACCGCCAGGCTGTTGACCGATTTCCACTGCTCAGCCGGACGGGCGATGCCGTCGGAACCGATCTGGTCGATATTCCAGTAAATTTCCAGCCGGTGGCCATCGGGATCGCGGAATTCCACCACCAGTTGCGCCCCGGCCCCCCGCCGTCCTTCCAGGTCGATCTGCACCTGATGCTGCCGCAGATGATCGCGGACCCGCACGAGTTCGTCGATTGTCGGCACCTCCATCGCGATGTGATGCAGGCTGCCGCCAGCCTTGTTTTCTGCTGTGGCCTGGAACAACGCGATGGCATGGTGGTCGGTGGCGCAGCGCAGAAAGACCGCACCGCCGGGCACTTCCCCGTCGGGGGCGATGACGTCGGTCACCTGGAAGCCCAGCACCTCCGTGTAGAAGCGTGCGGAACGCTCGAGGTCGCGCGCATAGACGCCGACATGGCCAATTTTACCAATGCGAAAAGGCAGTCCGACGGGGCGTTGCAACTTCGCGATCGCGTCAGGGTTCATGGCTGGATCCTCCATGCGATGAGTGTATCGCGTCGGCGGCATCGGTGGAACGGCACAAAAAATTCACGGCGGCGATGCGCGATAAGCGGCAGAGCGATCAAAACACCGTAGACGCCGCCGCGGATTCCGCTAGGACACGGGCGGGCGGCGGCGTTCCGTCGCCCGGATTTGTATTGGAGAAATGCCATGCTGAAAATCTGCCTCGCCGTGGGCCTCATGTTCGCCGTCACCGGCGCTGCCAATGCCGCTTGCACGCCGGACGATGCGATGAAGAAGACGACCGATGTCGCCGAGGTGCTGTCGAACAAGCTGTCCAGCAACGCAGACGCGGCGTCGAAGCTGATGACGGAAATGGGCGAGATCACGGGCAATGGCACAGTGACCGATGCCACCTGCACCAAGCTCGACGACCTGATGGCGCGCGCGAAGAAGCTCTAATACCAAATGCATCCCTTGCCCCGGCCCTTGTGCTGGGGCAAGGGGCGGCGTCATCCCCATTCAGGACGCCACCCATGCCCATCCGTATCCTTGACGTGCGCGAGGTCACCAAGCCGATCAGCTCGCCGATCCGCAACGCTTACATCGATTTCAGCAAAATGACCGCCAGCCTGGTCGCGGTGGTCACCAATGTGGAACGGGACGGCAAGCGAGTCGTCGGCTACGGTTTCAACTCGAACGGCCGATATGGCCAGGGCGGCCTGATCCGGGAACGTTTCGCCCCGCGTATCCTGGAAGCCGATCCGGCCAGCCTGCTGGATGCCACCGGCGAAAATCTGGACCCCGACCGGGTCTGGAAGACCATGATGACCAACGAAAAACCCGGCGGCCACGGCGACCGATCCGTCGCGGTCGGCACCATCGACATGGCGGTCTGGGACGCAGTGGCAAAAATCGCCGGCAAGCCACTGTTTCGCCTTTTGGCCGAGCGACATGGGACGACAGCGGACCCGAACATCTTCGTGTATGCAGCGGGCGGCTATTACTATCCAGGCAAGGACGATTCCGCTCTGCGCGGCGAAATGCGCAGCTACCTCGATCGCGGCTACACCGTCGTGAAAATGAAAATTGGCGGCGAGGCCCTGGCCGAAGACGCGCGGCGGATCGAAGCCGTGCTGACCGAACTCGACGGCAAAGCCCAGCTCGCGGTGGATGCGAATGGCCGGTTCGACCTGGAAACCGCCATTGCCTACGCGAAGATGCTGCGCCAATACCCCCTGTTCTGGTACGAGGAAGCCGGCGACCCCCTCGATTACCAACTCCAGGCCGCGCTGGCGGAATTCTATCCCGCGCCAATGGCAACCGGCGAGAATCTGTTCAGCCACCAGGATGCGCGCAATCTGATCCGCCACGGCGGCATGCGCCCAGATCGCGACTGGCTGCAATTCGACTGCGCCCTGTCCTATGGCCTCTGCGAGTATCAGCGCACCTTGGCGATGCTGAAGGACGCCGGCTGGTCCTGGAAGCGCTGCATTCCCCATGGCGGCCATCAGATGTCGCTGAACATCGCGGCCGGCCTGGGCCTCGGCGGTAATGAAAGCTACCCCGACGTCTTCCAACCCTATGGCGGTTTCCCGGACGGCACGCGCGTCGAAAACAGCATCGTCCGGCTGCCCGATTTGCCGGGTATCGGTTTCGAAGGTAAGGCTGACCTGTATAAGGAAATGCACGAACTGGCCTCATAACGCCGGAGGAAACGCCATGCGCCGTATCGGACTGCTGATAGGGCTACTGTGCCTCGTGACCACGCCCACCCGGGCGGATGAAATCGCGGTCGCCCAATACGGCAACGCCGTCAACGCGTTCCCCTACGCGGTGGCATTGGAAAAGCATTTCTTCCAGCAGGCGGGCGCGGATATCACCGCGGTGATCGGGTCCAATGGCGGCGGCGGCGATGTGCGCAATCTGCTGGCGGGCCAGTTGCCCTACGTGGAAACCGCGCTGCCGCCGGTCGTCGCGGCGATCCAGAAGGGCGCCGACCTCGCCATCGTCTCGGACAACGTCCTGAGCGCGGCGAGTTTCGCGATCGTGGCGATGGCGGATTCGCCGATCCAGTCGCTCAGCGACCTCCGCGGCAAACGGGTCGGGTTTTCGACCGCCCAATCGACGACCCAGGCCTTCGAAATCTGGATCATGGACCGGGCCGGGTACAAGCCCGGAGAGGTCACCTTGCTCGCGACCGGCGGATTCGGGCCGGGGCTGACGGCGCTGGAAAACCGAGGCGTCGACGCAACCGTCGGCATTCTGCCGGCGATCCTGTCCAATCCCGGCAAGTACAAGATCATCGTCCGCGGAAAGGACGCCTTGCCGCCGAGCTGCAATACCGTCGGCGTCGTCCTGCGCTCCAAAGCGAGGGAGAATCCCGGCTTGGTGCGCGGGATCATCGCCGGTCGCCGGCTGGCCGTGGCATACATGCTGGCAAACCGCGCGGAGTCCGCCGCGATCATCGCCAAGGTGTTCAAGCTCACCCCAGCCGTGGCGGAGGAAGCCATCCACCAACTGGCCGACGAGGGCGTCGTCGACGGCGTTCCCTATTGGGGCGACGGTCATTTCGACTACCCAGGCATGGACAACATGATCCACGCCGCCCGCCTGAACGGCATGGTGCAGGGGGAGATCGATCCGCACACGATCGTCGATGAAAGCTATCTGCCCGCCGACCTGAAAACCAAGGCGCCATGAAGAAGGCGACCGTCCTGCGCATCGCGTTGCTGGCCGCGTGCCTGGTCGCGCTCGAAACCGCCTGCCGGCTTGGCTACGTGTCCCAGTTGACGATCGTGCCGCCCAGCGAAATGGCGACCGGGTTGGTCGCCGCGCTTGGGGAACCGGAAACGCGAACGGAGGTCATCACCACGCTCACCGGCATCGCCTGCGCCGCCCTGGCCTCGGTCTCTGCCGGATTTTTGCTCGGGTGTCTGCTGCGCGCCTGGCCGCGCGCCCGGGCAGCGCTCGATCCATTGCTGGCGACCTATTATTCGGTGCCGACCTTCATCTTCTATCCGATGTTCATCGTGTTTTTCGGCATGAACCGTATCCCAATCGTCGTCATCGGGTTCATGTTCGCCTTCATCGCCATGATGACCAGCACCATGAACGGCCTGGACCGCGTGCCGGCGGTGCTGTTCCGCACTGCCCGCATGCACCGGATGGGGGCCGCGGCGACCATCTTTCGCATCGTCTTGCCGGCCGCCGCGCCGCATCTGTTCACCGGGGTCAAACTGGCGATCGCCTATTCGTTCGTCGGCGTCCTGGGCGCGGAATTCATCCTCTCCGGCAGCGGCGTCGGCTACCAGATCGCGTTCGCCTTCAACGGGTTCGATAACCAGCGCATGTACGCCCTGATCCTGTTGGTGGTGGTCGTCGTCAGTTCGGTCAATGCCGTCCTGCTGGGCTGGGAGCGGCGGTTGCAACGTCGGATCAGCCGATGATCCAGCATCGCCGCATGACCGACAGCCTGATCCTGCTCGTCGTTCTGCTGTTCGTCTGGCAGGCGCTGTTCGCGATCGTCGGCGCATCCGCCTTGACCCCGCCGATCGCCACGTTCGGCAACGCGTGGGGGCTGCTGGCCGAAGCCGATTTCTGGCCTAACGTCGCCAGCAGTTTTCGCGCGCTTGGTCTGGCGATCGCGTTCGAGGTTGTGCTGGGTCTGGCGATCGGCGCGTTTCTGGGACTGAACCGGCTGGCCGGGGAGGTGATGGAGCCCTTGCTCATGGGCTTCTACGCCGTGCCGAAAATCGTATTCTACCCGGTTGTACTGATGGTCTGCGGCATCGGGCTGACATCCGTCGTGGTGTTCGCGGTGATGCATGGCATTCTGCCGATCATCCTGTTCACCATGAACGCGGTTCGGGCGATCAGACCGATCTTTCTCCGCACCGGGCGTGCGCTGCGGCTGAGCATGGCGCAGACCGTCTGGAATATCGCCCTGCCGGCGGCGATCCCCGAGGTCTTCTCCGGCCTGCGGATCGGTTTCGCGGCAACGATGCTCGGGGTGCTGCTCAGTGAGATGTTTGGATCGAAAAACGGTCTCGGCTTTCTGCTGATGAACGCCATCGGCTTGAACCACGTGAACGACATCATGGCGCTGACGCTGTTGCTGGCGGGATTCGCGGCGGCGGTGAATTTGGCGCTGCTCGCGGTGGATCGGCGGCTGCACGGCGTTTGACCCTCCGTGCCATGAATTTTTTCTTTGACGCGAATTAACAAGGCTGTTATTCGCGCCGTCATGAGTCCTACGGCGACCTCACCCACCCGGCCTGCCCAGTCCGATCCCACCCCGGATCGGACGCGGACAGCCATGCCGGAGAGCATCGCCGCCCTCCTTCAACTCGTCCGCATCCTCCTGACGCATGGCCGCCGGCTCGCCGAGACCGTCGTTGCCAAGGGCGATACCCCCCAATTCGCCTCGATCGGTGTCGCATTTGGCACCCATGACGTGTCGAACGTCCTGGCCCGCATCCAGCGGGGTATGCTGCGGCTCCTCGCGCTTGACGCGTATCTGTGTCGGCGCGCCCAAAAAGGCCGGGAAATCCCCTTCGTCGAACCCCGGACCCCTGCTGTTCCGGCCGCCAGGCCGCAACCCGGCACGGCCCCAGCGGCCCCCAAAAGCCCCCCCAAAAGCCCCCGTAAGCGCAGCCTCCCGTACAATCCGGAATCCCCTCACATCCCCACGATGGAAGAGATCGAAGCGGAGGTCCGCCGCACACCCGTCGGGCGCACGATCGCCCGGATTTGTCTCGACCTCGGTGTCGTGCCCGCGTTTTGCACCGGCGAAATGGGCAACGCGCTCCTCCAGGTTCTGGAATTCTACGGCGGCAGTCTCAGCAAACTTTTCGCCATTCGACGCAAGCGGGAAATCGCGTTTCAAAAGGAACGCGACAAACGGCCGCAGACCTGGGAATGGAACTGGCGCGATCTTCGAAAAGATCGCATGCGTCAGGTACTGGGCTATCTGATCGGCGAGGATCCCCCCGACGATCCCGTCCCATATCCGGCCTGAGCCAACCTTGCCCGAAAGGGCGGGGCTTATCGCGGCAATGCCCATGACAGGGCGCTGCCGCAGCGCGAGCGCGATTGCCAGAGGTGGAATCACGCGATCGAACAAAGACTTAGGCAACGCGCAAAAATTACCGCTCCAAGTCGCGGCGGTCTCGTTACATCGTCATGGCCCGGCTCGTCCGGGCCATGACGATTTGGGAGTGGTCGGCCGACTCGTTTAATTTTGGGCGTTGCCTTATAGCGCACGTTTCGCCGGCTTCGGCCAGCGCGCGGCCATGCGGGGCAGGATCTCCTCCACCAAGCGCCTTGTCTGCTCCAGCATCTGTTCATCGCCCTGCGCAACCGGCCGCAGGATGAACTTGGACGCCCCGGCCTCCACGAATTCGGCCACCCGAGCCATGATCAGGTCGGCGTCGCCGATCGCGAACGCTTCCCGCGGGTCACGGCCGGTGCGGGCCTCGTAGGCATCGGCGAGGCGGGTCATGCCGGGATCGCCCCAGGATCCGAAGCGATAGGCCAACGCGGCACCGTAATGGTCCTCGTCGATCGAACGGCCCGCCGCGACGACCGCTTCCTTGATGGCGGCAATCACCTTGCCCACGGTTTCCGGCGTTTCCGCCCCCGATTGCCAGCCGGTGCCGTACTGCGCGGTACGCCGGACGGCTGCATCCGAAGAGCCGCCGATCCACATCGGCAGGTCCGGCTGCACCGGTAGCGGTGCGATCGAAGCGCCGGTCAACTGGAAGTGCTTGCCGGCGAAATCCAGCTTCTCCCCCGTCCAAAGCCGCGCGATGATTTCCAGCGCCTCATCGGTTTTGCGTCCGCGGGTCTTGGGGTCGAGGTGCATCGCCGTCCATTCCGGCCCGCGCGGGCTGCCGATGCCGAAGCCCGGCAGCAGGCGCCCGTTGGACAGGAAATCCAGCGTCGCGCACTGTTTGGCCAGCAACACCGGATCCCGCATCGCCACCGACACGACGTTCACCCCGAACTTGATCCGCTTCGTCCGCCCCGCGATCGCGGCCAGCGCCGTCATGCATTCGAGGATTGGTTGTTTGCTGATCAGTCGGTCCGTCTGCCAGATCGAGTCGATCCCGCCGGCCTCGCAAAGGTCCACCCATTTCCAGAACGCGCTGGTGGTGTCGAACGGAAACTCCATGATGCCGATCCCGCCGGCGATGGTGCGGGTCATCGATCAGCCCTCCGCGCCCGGTGGGACCAGGCCATCGGGCGGCCAGACCGCGACGCCATCTTCCACGGGAATTTTCAGGTGGCGCAGCAGGATGGAGAACAGCGTCCAGTTGCCCAGCGCGACGACGAATTCGACCTGTTGCGCGGGGTCGGGGACGTATTTCACCACCTCGGCCCACGTCTCGTCCGAGAGGGTCTTGCCCGCCAGCGACTCGTCGGTTGCGGCCAGGATGGCTTTGTCAGCCGCGGTGAGGCGGTTGCTGTTCCGCCAATCGCGCACCGCCAGCACGTCCTCGGGCGGGATTCCGGCGGTGGTCGCGACGCGCCAGTGCTGTGTCCATTCGTAGACCGACCCGGTGGTCCAGCCGATGCGCATGATCATGAGCTCCCGCAGGCGGGTATCGAAGGTGTTGTGCAGCAGCAGCGTGCTGAGTTGCCCGAACACCGCCTTCAGGAGCGGTGGATTGTTGGCCAGGGTGCGGAATGCCGAGCGCGTCGCCATCGGTGGCGGAAGGCCCATTTCCGCTCCCAAGGCCTGCGCCTGTTCCAGCGGCACCATTGCTACGCGTCCGGTCATGTGTCTCGTCCCAATGTTGGACACATGGTCGCGCGGGCATCGCGGGACCGCAAGTGGCATGAAACCTACGGCTGTGCTGGATTGGTCGGGCTTGGGAGGGAAACCGTACTTGTCCGCAGTCGCAGCCTCGCCCGTCCGCAATCTCTGGCGGGCGGAATACGCCGATTTCTGGCGCCTTTGGTCCGTCGGACTGGTGGTCTTTGTCGTCCGCTGGCTCGAAACCGTCGCCGTCGGTGTGGTGGTCTATCAGCGCACCAATTCAGCCTTCCTGGTGTCGATGATGACGATGCTCCGGCTGCTGCCGATGGGCCTGCTGGGCGCGTTTCTGGGCGCATGGGCAGAACGGGTCGAACGGCGAACGACATTGATCGCCGTGGTGCTGATGATGGGCGCGAATTCCGGGGTGCTCGCGGTCCTGGCCTACACCGGCCATTTGGAGGTCTGGCACCTCGCGCTGTCGAGTTTCATCAACGGCCTTGGCTGGGCGACGGACAATCCCGTGCGTCGGGTCATGATCGGGGAGGTCGTGGGCGCCAGCGCGATGGGGACGGCGATGTCCCTCGATGCCGGCGCCAACAATGCCAGCCGCATGATCGGCCCCACCATCGGTGGTCTGGTGCTGGCCAATGTCGGAATCGAGGGCGCGTTTGCCCTGAGCGTTCTTCTGTACGGCCTTGCGGTGATCTCGGCGGCGCGTGTCCGTTACCGCGACCGGCGCGCGGCCAATCCAGCCGCCGTGCTGGCGCGCATCGCGGAGGGGCTGCGCTTGGTGCGTGGTGATCGCGGATTGATCGGTACCCTCACGGTGACCGTGATCTACAATGTCTTCGCCTGGCCCTTCACCGCCATGATTCCCGTCATCGGCCGAGATCGGCTCGGTCTTGGCCCCGAGGGCGTCGGCGTCATCGCCAGTCTGGATGGAATCGGGGCCTTCGCCGGAGCGGTGGTTCTGGCGATGCTGCTGAAGCCGACATGGTACGCCAGAGCCTATCTGGGCGGGGTTACCAGCTACATGGTCATGCTGATCGTATTCGCGATGGTGCCATATACGCCGGTCGCGGGCATCGCCCTGTTCCTGACCGGACTGGGCGGAGCGGGTTTCTCCACGATGCAGGCGACGCTCGTTTACCTCGCCTCGCCGCCGGAGATGCGATCCCGTATCCTGGGCGTTCTTTCCGTCTGCATCGGAACGGGACCGATCGGGTTCGTGTGGCTGGGGCTGTTGGCCGATGCGATCGGTGCACATTGGGCGACCGCCTTGAACGGCGCGGTCGGCTTGCTCGCGATGCTGCTTACGCGGAAGCTGTGGCGGGCGATCTGACGGTCAGCAACCGGCTCAACCGCGCGCGCCGCCAATCCAATAACCACCACGCCATGCGCGCCGCGGCGGCCGGGAAACGCCCCTGCGTCGGAAGGCCAACCGCCTTGAGGGTCATGCCCATACCGCGCTGAATATGGCCAAACTGGTAATAGCGCATAGCCACGGACAGATAGGCGGCGGAACAGCGGGTCCGAACATACGGCTCGGATTCCGGTTCGTTGGCACAGTAGTAAGCGTAGGCGAGCTCGTCGTCCTCACCTTCCCCGATTCGGCCAGCGGCAATCATGACACGGCGGGCGGGGCCGATATGCTCCTGCGCCTGATAGCGACGCATATGGTCGTAGAACAGCTTGTAGTGGCGAAACTCGTCGGCGGCGATGTGACGGCAGAGCTGTTTCAGCACCGGCTCCTGACAGGCATCGCCGAGCGCCGTGTAGTAGCTGGAAGTGCCGGTTTCGACCATGCAGCGGGCGATCAGTTCGCCGGTGCGGGAACCGCGAATGGAGCCCTCGGTGTCGTGGGGCAGTTGATAGCCGGCATTGAACCTTGCGCGCGCGGCTTGAAAATCCCATTTCGGGTCGGCCAACTGGGCCCACTTGGCAAGCGCGTTGCCGTGCTGCACCTCTTCCTCGGCCCATTGTCGCACAGCGTCGCACATGGCGTCGTCATTGGCGAAGACCCGGCACAGATAGGCGGCGTATTCCCGGCCGTTCCGTTCCACCAGGGATGCCGCCTTGATCAGTGGTACAATCTCAGGCGCGGCTTTCGCGGCTTCGAAGCGATCCCAGGCGATATCGTCGATCCGCCAGTGCTTCATAACCGTACCCGCATTTTGTGCGTCCCCGATGATTCTGCCTGGGACCAACATGGGTCGGTAAACGAATAAGTGCAACCGTTTGTACCGGGATGGTGGGGTGCGTATATCGCTTGCAAACATGCAGATATCTTTATATATGACCGCCCGACGCAAATCCGAGAATTTCAGGAGCACCGACACATGACCACCGAGCCAGACTACAAGGTCAAAGACATCTCTCTGGCCGCGTGGGGCCGCAAGGAAATCGCCATGGCTGAGGATGAAATGCCCGGCCTGATGGCAATTCGCAGCGAATACGGCGCGTCGCAGCCGCTCAAGGGCGCACGAATCGCGGGCTGCCTGCACATGACCATCCAGACGGCGGTGCTGATCGAGACGCTGACGCACCTCGGCGCCACGGTGCGTTGGTCGTCATGCAACATCTTCTCGACCCAGGATCACGCCGCGGCCGGTGTGGCGGCAGCCGGCATACCGGTCTTCGCCTGGAAAGGGATGGACGAGGACGAGTTCAACTGGTGCATCGAACAGACCGTTCGCGGCCCGGACGGCTGGACTCCGAACATGATCCTGGACGATGGCGGCGATCTGACGCTGCTGATGCACGAGAAATATCCGGAGATGATGAAGGATGTGAAGGGTATCTCGGAAGAGACCACCACGGGCGTCCACCGTCTGCGTGACATGGTGCGCGACGGGAAGCTTCTCAGCCCGGCCATCAACGTCAATGACAGCGTTACCAAGTCGAAGTTCGACAATCTCTATGGCTGCCGGGAGTCCTTGGTGGACGGCATCCGCCGCGGCACCGACGTGATGATGGCCGGTAAGATCGCCGTGGTGAATGGCTTCGGGGATGTGGGCAAAGGGTCGGCCGCGTCGCTGCGCAATGCGGGCTGCCGCGTGATGGTGACGGAAGTCGACCCGATCTGCGCATTGCAGGCGGCGATGGAGGGCTATCAGGTCGTGACCATGGAGGAAGCCGCGCCGATCGGCGACATCTTCGTCACCGCCACGGGCAATGTCGATGTGATCACCATCGATCACATGCGGGCGATGAAGCACCGGGCGATTGTCTGCAACATCGGGCATTTCGACTCGGAGATTCAAATCGGCGCGCTGCGCAACTACACCTGGGACAACGTGAAGCCGCAGGTTGATGAGGTCGTGTTCCCCGACGGCAAGCGTTTGATCGTTTTGTCCGAAGGGCGTCTGGTGAACCTGGGCAATGCCACCGGTCATCCGAGCTTCGTCATGAGCGCCAGCTTCAGCAATCAGGTGCTGGCACAGATCGAGTTGTTCCATGCCCCGGCCGGCAAGTACCAGATCGACGTCTACACGCTGCCGAAGGCATTGGACGAGAAGGTCGCCGCACTGCATCTGGCGAAGGTGGGGGCCAAGCTGACCAAGCTGTCACCGGCGCAGGCGGAATATATCGGCGTTGGCGCGAACGGTCCGTTCAAGCACGAACTTTATCGCTATTGATCGGAATCAGATGGCGGCCTCGGCAAAGATACGGCTGAGGTCGCCAGCCCATTCGCCTTGATACCGGCTCAGCCAATACTCGGCCTGGGTCGGTCCACCGGCGGCCATCTCCGCGAGCGGTTCGAGGTAGACGGCTTCGGTCTCGCCGGCAGCATTGAGACGTCGGCGGGCGTTCAATCCATCCCTTGCAATCGCGACGACGTCGCGCGCGAGGTCGCGCATAGTCCCCTGCTTCCAGGGCGTGTCGAGGCCATGGGTCGGCACGGCGGCCCTCATGGTATTGGCTTCCTGCCAGCCCGCACCATGCAACAGGTTTTCCGCGGCGGTGAGCGCGGCATCGTCATAGAGCAGCCCGACCCACAGCGCTGATTGTGCCAGCATGATCTCCGGACGGCCGGCGTCGGCCCCCCGCATCTCCAGGAAGCGCTTCAGGCGGACGTCGGTGAAGACGGTCGTCGTGTGATCGGCGAAATCCCCGATCGTAGCCTCGGTCTTGGTTTCGGCGCGCAATTTTCCGTCCATGAAGTCACGGAAAGATTGACCCGCGACGTCCAGGTACCGGCCATCGCGGTAGACGAAATACATCGGTACTTCATCGACAATCCAGCGGGCGTAACGTTCAAAGCCAAATCCGTCCTCGAACATCACCTTCGGGATGCCGGACCGTTGGTTGTCGGTGTCGGTCCATACGTTCGCTCGATTGGAGAGTAGACCGTTCGGTTTGCCCTCCTTGAAGGGGGAATTGGCGAACAGCGCCGTGGCGAGTGGCTGTAGGAGCAACGAGACCCGCAGCTTGCGGACCATGTCCTGTTCCGAGGCATAATCCAAATTCACCTGGACAGTGCAGGTACGGGTCATCATGTCGAGGCCGAGTTGGCCGACCAGCGGCATGTATCGGCGCATAATGGCATAGCGGCCTTTGGGCATCCACGGCTGGGCTTCGCGGGTTGCGAACGGATGGAAACCCAACGGGGCGAAGCCAACTTGCAACGGTTCAGACACGAGCCTTACCTGTTCGAAATGCCAGTCGAACTCCGCTTTTGTTTCGTGCATCGTTTCCAAAGGCGCGCCTGAAAGTTCCAACTGGCCGGCGGGCTCCAGCGACACCGAGGCAGCGCCCTGTTTCAGGCCGATGACGTTTTCATGGTCCATGATAGGGGTCGCATCGTATCGGCTCAGGCTGGCGAGAATATCCCGGATCGAACCAGGCTGGCCATCGGCTGGCAGGTATGGCGGCGACTTCAGATCGTCCAACCGGAAACCGAACTTCTCGTGCTCCGTTCCGATGCGGAACTCGACAGACGGCTTGCAGCCGACCGCAAGGTAATCGGCCATCTGTTGGATGGACGTGAGGGGTGTCGCGTCGCTGTCGCCAGGGTTGGACATATTGTTCCCAAAGGTCTCGAATTGCAGGTCGGTTTCTTAGCGGCTTCCGCCCAGGCGTAATAGGGTCAGGCCCACCAGGCACGCGGTCTCGGCACGGAGTATGCGCGGCCCCAGGGTGACGGCTGCAACAAACGGGTAACACCGGAATGCGTCAAGCTCCTGCAAGGTGAACCCACCTTCAGGCCCTACCAATAGGGCGCAAGGCTCGGTGCTATGGATGATCGGCGCGGCGTTGGCGCGTTCGACGGCAACGAACAGCGGGCGATTCGTGGGCCAGGATTCGAGCAGATCGGGCAACGGCCTCGGCGGGCGGATGTCGGGAATGGTCAGGCGCTCACTCTGCTCGGCTGCCTCGGTGGCGATGGTGCGTAGCCGAGCGTCGTTGACCCTGGCGGCATTGGTGCGGTCGGTAATGACGGGCTGAAGCACCGAGGCGCCCAGTTCGGTTGCTTTTTCGATGACGAGGTCGGTGGTGTCACGCTTCAGCAGCGCGAAGAGCAGCCAGAGGTCGTCTTCTAGTGCCGGGGGCCGCGTTTGAGCATCCAAAGCGAATGTCACCCGGTCACGCCGCAATGCGGCGATATGGGCGCGCCACTCCCCATCGCGGCTGTTGAAAAGACATATTTCGTCCCCTACCGACCGGCGCAGCACCGAACCCAGATGATGGGCCTGCGCGGCGCTGCCCGCGATCGGGGTGGCCGCGGTCAGCGGCTGATCGACATGGAGGCGAGGCACCGTGGGCATGTGTAATACGGATTTCCGATTGACCGGGGCAGGATGCTGCCCACAGTAGCACGAATGAGCTCACATACCGATATTGTGGCGACCGGCTGGATCGCCCGCATGCCAAGCAGCTGGCGGCCATATCTGCTGCTGGCCCGGCTGGATCGGCCGATCGGCATTTGGCTGCTGTTCCTTCCCGGCATTTGGGGGGTCCTATTGGCCATGCCGCCCTGGCAGGAGGCACTCCGGCTGATTGTCCTGTTCGGCGTCGGCAGCGTGGTTATGCGCGCGGCAGGGTGCACGGTGAACGATTTATGGGACCGGGATATCGACCGGATGGTAGCGCGTACCGCTGCGCGGCCGCTGGCATCCGGAGCCCTAAGGCCTCGGCATGCTTTGGTGTTCTTGTCAGTCCTGCTTCTGGTGGGATTGGCCATTCTGATGCAACTCAACCGGCTGTCCCAGGCGCTTGGCGTGGCGTCCTTGATTTTGGTGGCGCTGTACCCCTTAGCGAAGCGTGTTACCTGGTGGCCTCAACTGATGATGGGGTTCACCTTTGGTTTTGGTGCCCCGATGGGGTATGCCGCCGCTGCTGATCGGCTAAGTCTGGCCTGGGCGTTGATTTACGTGGCTGCCATCGTTTGGGATTTGGGTTTTGACACGATCTACGCCCATCAGGATCGCGAGGACGATGCCCTGATCGGTGTCAAATCCACCGCCCGGTTGTTTGGGGCGCGGACTAGGCCATTCCTGGCGGCCTGCTATGGTGCGACGTTGACCGCGCTTGGCGCGGCGGGCTGCGTTGCCGGGTTGCACGTCTGGTATTACCCGATGTTGGCGCTGCCCGCCTTATTGCTGGCTCGGCAGGTCGTGGCGTTGGATATCAACGATCCCGCCTGCTGCCTGGGTTTGTTTCGGGCGAATCGCGAGGTGGGTTTGGCGGTCGCTCTGGCGTTGCTGGCGGGTTGGTTGTGACGAAAGCCGCGGATTTCATCCGCGCGAATACCGTTCTGACGACCCATCAGATGGTTCCGGAGATCCGTCTCTGGCTCGCCACGGAAATCACGCCGATCTGGCAGGCAACCGAAGACTGGATGAGTGTGAACGGGACCGCGCCGCCCTTCTGGGCATTTGCCTGGCCAGGTAGCGTGGCGATGGCACGCCACATCCTGGATAATCCTGAAGTAGCGACTGGCCGCCGTGTTCTGGATTTTGCCGCAGGGTGTGGTCTGGCTGGAATCGCCTGTGGGAAAGTGAAGGCTACAGATGTTGAAGCCGCCGAGATCGACCCTGTGGCGATCGCAGCGGCCGAACTCAACGCGGCGGTCAATCAAACAACGATCAGAACCTCCAGCGGCGACATTGTCGGCAGCGCGTGCCAGTGGGACCTGATTTTATGCGGTGACGTCTGCTACGAGGCGCCCATGACCAGCCATATCATGCCCTGGTTGAAAAAGATGGCTGCAACTGCCGAGGTATGGATCGCCGATCCGGGCCGCAACTACCTTCCTTCTGTGGGATTAGAGCCGTTCGCCCGTTATATCGTGCCGACCTCGCTGGAGTTGGAAGATCGCGAGGAACGTGCGGTGGTCTTGTACCGGTTAGAACCTTGACGTCTAGCCGGGGGGGCGCCCCCCGGTGCCCGGCTGTGTCAAAGGCAACCAGACGCTGACTTTCGTGCCAATGCCGACTTCGCTTTCGATGACCAATTGGCCGCGGTGACGGTTGACGATGTGCTTCACGATTGCAAGGCCCAACCCGGTACCGCCCACCGCACGGGAGCGTCCTTTGTCGACACGATAGAAACGCTCGGTCAGCCGTGGAATGTGATCTCGCGGGATCCCGGCTCCCTGGTCGGAGATGGCGATCACAACGCCGGGGCGCCCGGGCCACCGTGCTCCCAGCGGTGCCCGATCCACTTTCACACTGATGACGCCGCCTTCCCGACCGTATTTCAGACCATTATCGAGGAGATTTTGCATAACCTGCGCGATCTGGTCGGAATCGCCAACGATCATTGGTAAGGCTTCGTCGAAGGCAGCGTCGATTCGCGTCTGACGTTGTACCAGTCGCGGCTCGAAACCAGCGACGATACCCGAGACCAATCCCTTCAGTTCAACCGTATCCGATGGAGACTGGTGTTCCGTCAGTTCGATTCTCGATAGGCTCAACAGATCGTCGATTAAACGATTCATCCGCGCGCCCTGTTCGGCCATTATGCTGAGAAACCGCTGCTGAGCAGGTGGGTCATCCGCGGCGGGACCTTGCAATGTTTCGATAAATCCAATCAGCGACGTGAGTGGTGTTCGCAATTCATGACTGACGTTTGCGACAAAATCGGCGCGCATGCGTTCGACCATGCGCTCTCGGGTCCGGTCCGATAAAACGACAATGGCCCGGCCGCCATCGACGAGGGGTGGGTCCATGGGCACCACGACCGCGTGGACGTCTCGCTCGACAGGTACGGGCAACATCAGTTCGGCCGTTTGGACGATACCTGATAAAAATGTGCGATCGATCGCGGCACGGAGATCGGGATGCCGAAGAACCGCAGCCATATCGTCGCCATAGGCCGCCCGGGCGGCTGCGTTCGCGCGCCGCACCGCGCGGTCTCCGGCCAAAACAATCAGCGGGTCGGGCAGTCGCTCGAGAATTAATGTGTCGGTTCGGCGTAGCTGCTCAACCAAAGCGGCCCTCGGCGCAACCCGACGATTGAGGTGGTCGATTTCACGACCCAGAGTTTCCAGCAGGATTGGGCCAGCATCCGTTGCGGTACCGATGCCGGGTTCATCGGCCGCCAGGCGGCGGACAATTTGCGTCAGGGATTTTTGGTCGCGTTGGATGATGCTGGCGGCTGTGACGGCGACAGCTATGACCAGCATCGCAATCGATACCGCTGCCCAGGGCAAAATCCAGCCCATCAAGGCCATGCAGCCAAGTGCGATCGTTGGCAAGGCAGCAATGCTTGAGGCGAGGGCCAGCATCCGTCCGCTCAGGAAACGTCGTGTGGATCGGACTGATCCGATTCCGCCAAAAATGCTCGCGTTTGAGCGACGGCTTCTGCCAGACCAACACGTTGGACGGCTACGCCGGAGGGAAAAGCCGAAAGAATTCGACTGGGAGTCTGACGATCGAGCAGCACGAAAACCCCCCGGTCCGAAGCGCGACGGATCAGCCGGCCAAACGCCTGCCGAAGGCGAAGCCTCGCAATACGATCATCATAGCCTTTCGGGTTGCCGTCGGACAGATGGATACGACGTTCGCGATGCAAGATATCGGGACGTGGCCAAGGCACTTTTTCGAACACCACCAGTCTTAGCGCTCGACCTGGCACGTCAACCCCATCGCGCATCGCGTCGGTTCCTAGAAGACAGCTTTCCTCTTCGGTACGGAAGATGTCGACCAGCGTCGCATTACCCATGGCGTCGACATGCTGAGCGAAAAGTGGAATACCCTCGGTTTCGAGCATCGGAGCGATGCGATCGTGCACCGCGCGCAGGCGACGAATCGCCGTGAACAGGCCTAGGCCACCCCCACCTGCCGCAAGGAACAACGACCGGTACGCGGCGGCCAAATGGTCGATATTCGTGCCGTTTACGTCGGTCACGACGAAAGCACGGGTCTGGGCGGCATAGTCGAACGGGGATGACACGGTGGCACGGATAGCGGGCGACGGCAGATGGTGTGCGCCAACGCGGGCCTCGGCGGCGAGCCACGCCGTCTCCGGATCGCCGTCGTCGGCATCGCGCAAGGTTGCCGAGGTCACGACCATCCCCTGTGCGGGGGCGGCTAGGGTCAGTGCGAAAGGAACCGTAGGGTCCAGCCAATGGCGATGCAGACCGACATCGGAATCGCGGAAACCATCCCGCTGATCGACGCGCAGGAACATGACGTGTTCGGGGCGGAGCCCTGGCTCTGACACCGGTTCGGTCAGAGATCGCAGCATCGCCTGCCAAGCCGACAATGGATTGATCGCTCTGCGGGTCAAGGAGCGACACACTGCCTCGATCCTCGCGCGAGTGGCTGGCTCCAGTTCCTCCGCTTCATCGTCAAGGCGTGCGAGCAGGCGGTTGCAAAGGGTCGTAGCGGGTTCAGCTATGCGGCTGAATGACCGCACGAGCGTTTCCGACGCGGCGGCGATGTCGGCGGAAATCGGGAAGACGTCGCATTCGAGGGCACCGAAGGCGGCAGGCTGTCCGACCGTCTTGTCGGCATGGCCGACACGCGCGAGTACTTGGCGGTGAATGAGTTGCAAAAACAACTCGGTGGGATTGGCACGCGCGGTTTCGATCCCGGTCAGTGCAGGGCCCTCCTCGGTCAGGCGCTGAGCCCAGCCGCCGGCGGGGAGCGCGCGAGCCGCTTGGAGGAGGGCATCCAGAGGCGCTTCGAGATTAGGGCGGTCGGCCACCAACTCCCCGACACGACGACGTAGACCCCGGGCGCGGGAGCGGCCCCCTTCGGCACCCAGCAGCCAGCGTCGCAGTTCGGCGGTCTCCATGCCTGACAGTGTGGCGGAGAAGGCAGAGTCCGCAGCATCGAACACATGATGGCCTTCGTCGAAGATATAGCGGGTCGGTACCGCATTGTCGTCGAGGCCACCCCATGCAGCCTGGGTCATGACAAGGGCATGGTTCGCGACAACCAGATCGGCGGATTTGGCCCGTCGCACCGTGTGCTCGATGAAGCAGCGGCGCCAATGGGGGCAGGCCGAGTGGATGCACTCGCCCCGGCGGTCCGCCAGCGCGGCGATCGCGGCCTGCCCGTGCAGTTCACCGAGCCACCCCGGAAGATCGCCGCCTTGAATGTCCCCGTCCGCCGTGGTGACCGCCCATCGCGCGATCAGGCCCAGGAGTATGGCTTGTGGGTAGGCAAAGCCGCCGGTGGTGCTCGAAATCGCATCTTCAAGGTTCAGGAGACAAAGGTAGTTCTCTCGCCCTTTACGAACGACGATGCGTCTTCGCCGTTCGGTTGGATTGGGAATGAGGCGGCTGACCTCGGCGTCGATCTGCCGCTGGAGGTGACGCGTGTAGGTGCTGATCCAAACAGGGCCATGGTTCTTTTCTGCCCATATGCTGGCGGGCGCTAGATATCCGATGGTCTTGCCGGTACCTGTTCCCGCTTCAGCCAGCACAACATGGGGGTCGCCGCGTACCTCCCGCGGGGCGAACGCCGCGGTGACGGCGCCGGCATAGTCGCCCTGGCCCGGCCGTTGCTCGGCACCTGGCCCCAGTAACATGGCGAGGCGGCTGCGGGCTTCGGCCTCGGTGACCGGGTGTGACGAAGGTGGGGGCAGGGGGGCGCCGTCCTCCCATTCCGGCAGGCGTTTCCATACTTTCAAAGGTTCGGTTGAGGCGGTGGCGGCATCGTGCCCCAGCGCGGCGTTGATATAGGGTGCCCACCCCCAGCCTGCTTTGCCCATATAGGCGACCAGACCGGCGGCGTCCCGATTGATAAGGGTGTCTCGCCCCTGCCGGAGATGGTTGAGCATCATGGCGGCGAGGTCGGCGAGAAGAACGACGTCGGAATCCAGCCCGGTGTCGCGCGGTGCCAGATTCAGCGCCAGCGCGAGACCTCGCGCGGTGGGGGCGGCGGGGCGGGCCGGATAGCTGAAGGCAAAGAGATCCAAAAGATCGAAAGCAGGTGTCGGCCGGAGCCCAATACGACGGAAAGTGGCCGGTGCATGCACCAATAAAGGGGGGGGCATGGTCCGAAGGAGGTCACCGACCTCGGCAATAGGCACATGCAGCAGTTCCCCGTCGGGGGTAAGCACGGCGGCGGCGCCACGCCCAACCACGATCGACGGCCCTGGTGGCAGCGGGATGGATCGGTTCACCCGAGGTCTTTACCCACTCATTGAGCGCAGCGCCACTGCCTCGCCCTACGGTCGGCTGGATGTCCAACAGAAAAAATGCCTGGATAGGAAAATACCGCTTGCCCGATTATCCCAAAATCGGGTATAAATTTGCTTATGATGGCGAGTTTACCTCGGGCGAGGTTTCCGCCGGTTCTCGATGAAATCGCATCCTGTATTTAAGGGGACGGCAACCGAGACGATGTTCTGTCATGTCGCAGTGCGGCAGCCACCGGGGTTTCGATATCCATTTGACCCCTGATATTTCATCATTTGTTGCGGATATTGATTTGGAATGTGGCTCATTAACAGATGCGGCCAATGTTCGCTGTGATGCGACCATTGGTGCACGAAACGATAACGCGTTTTTCTGTTCGGACGGAATTACTTGACTGGGCCGCCTACGCCTTGAGTTCCAGCGATCAAACCCCTGCCGCGCATCACCGCCTGCTTCTGCGTGAACTGCAGGCGCTTTCGCAAGGCAGTATCGATCGATTGCTGGTGCACATGCCGCCGGGCTCGGCAAAATCAACATATGCGTCGACGATTTTTCCGGCTTGGTGGTTCGGACAGCATCCCGGCAGTTCGATTATCGCTGCATCGCATACCGAAGCGCTTGCAGCCCATTTCGGCCGTCGGGTGCGTGATTTGATAAGCGCACAACAGCCTATACTTGGTTTCGATCTTACCAAGGGGGCCAAATCGCCCGTTCAGTGGCGTCTGACGAACGGCGGCGAGTATCTTGCGATCGGCACGCGCGGCGCGGTCATCGGACGACGAGCCGATCTCGTCATTATCGACGACCCCGTCGGAAGCCTGGCCCAGGCAGACCGGCCTCTGGATCGCGATCGCATATGGAATTGGTTCCGCTCCGACCTGAGCACTCGGCTCAAGCCAGGAGGTCGAATACTGATCGTCATGACAAGATGGCATGAGGACGACTTGGCCGGTAGAATTGGGCAGTACAGCACAGATAACTGGCGTATTGTCAAACTGCCCGCACTGGCAGAAGAGCACGACGAGCTTGGCCGAGCGCCTGGAGATGCACTTTGGCCGGAGTGGGAGGACGCCGTCGCATTGGAGCGGAGGCGGGCTTCCGTCGGCGAGCGGACGTGGTATGCTGCATATCAGCAATCGCCGCATCCCCTCGAGGGGGGCATGTTCAAGGTTGCAAGTATCGTCCCTGTGAACCGATCCGAGGTTCCGGACGGACTAACAGTCCGCGCATGGGACCTTGCCGCGACTATTGCGAATGGTGGTAACGATCCCGACTGGACCGTGGGCGTTAAACTCCGCCTCGAACGCCCGGGCCAGTTTCTGGTGCTGGACGTTATTCGGCTACGCGGGACCGCCCGTCAGATCGAACAGGCGGTTTTAAATGCCGCGCGGCTGGATGGGACATCCGTCCATATAGGGTTTCCGGAGGACCCGGGTCAGGCCGGGAAGAGCCAGGTTTCACACTACGTTGGCCTTTTGGCCGGCTATCATGTCGTGGCGTCGCGCGAGAGCGGTTCAAAGGTTATCCGGGCGCAGCCATTGTCGGCGCAGATTGAATACGGCAATTTGTCGCTCGTCCGGGGAGATTGGAACGGGGCGTTTCTGGAAGAATTGCGCAGTTTCCCGTTCGGCAACAAGGACGATCAAGTCGACGCATTGGTCAGGGCTTTTGCCACCCTCAATACGCTATCCAGTCCAACCCGTAGGACCAACGTTCCTTTTCTTGTTAGATAAACCAGTCACGGGAATAAAATGTTCGATACAATTAGCGCACTGGTCCCCCGCGATCCGGCGTATGCAGACAGAACGCGAACGTTGGACATTTTGAACCGGGTTTTGACCGGGACTTTATACGACGTATTGCCCTATTCCTTCAACGCCGAACGCGGAGCGGGGGGGGGAGTATATTCCGCTTCGCAGCCGTCGTCCGAGCGTGCGTTACCCTTTGTGTCGGCTTGTCGTCGAGGACAGTGTCTCGCTTTTGTTCAGCGAGGGGCACTTTCCGGCGGTCGACTGTCCGGACGCTATGGTGCGGCAGACACTGGCCAGTTTAATCAAAGAGGCCCGTCTCAATGTCCTAATGACAGAAGTGGCGATCCGGGGTTCAATCGGATCGGCAGCTGTATTAATGCGGGTCTTAAGGGGGCGGGTATTTTTTAATTGCCTCGATACACTTTATTTGACTCCCCTATGGAATCCCGAAGCACCCGACGACCTTTTGTCGGTCACTGAACGATATAAAGTGCGTGGTAGCACGTTGGCAGGAAATGGCTACGATATCGAATGTCCCGATCAGGAATACTGGTTTATGCGATCTTGGGATGCGGAAGGGGAAACGTGGTTTCTGCCGACGCCGACGGATACTGATCAGCCGCCTACCATCGATATGAACCGCACGATTCGGCATGATTTGGGTTTTGTGCCAATCGTATGGATCCGGAATTTGCCGGGCTTTTCAGTTACTGGCGATCCGAACGACGGTGCCTGCACGTTCAGGGCGGCGATCGAAACCCAAATCGAAATAGATTACCAACTCAGCCAAGCGGGGCGTGGCCTAAAATACAGCAGTGACCCTACTCTGCTGATCAAGGAGCCGGCGGGTGTCGACTCTGAGATCGTCAAGGGCGGCGGGAACGCGCTGATTGTTAGTGAAAAGGGTGATGCGAAGCTGCTGGAAATCGGAGGCACTGCCTCGGCTGCCGTGATTGAATATGTTGGGTTGCTTCGCGAGTTTGCTTTGGAAAGCGTTCATGGAAACCGGGCAAACCCTGATCGGCTGACAGCGGCACAGTCAGGCCGTGCGCTTGAGATGTTGAATCAGGGCTTGTTATGGCTCGCCGATAATTTGCGCGTGACGTATGGCGAGGGAGCGTTGTTAAGTCTTTTTGGGATGGTGGTCCGCGCGTCTAAGAAATATCCCCTGACCATCGGTGGAAAGGTTGTCGGGTCGCTCGATTCGACGGCTCCCCTTTCGTTGCGTTGGCCGGATTGGTATCCACCCTCGTCCGAGGATAGGCAGCGCGATGCGCAGACCTTGTCCACGCTGGCGGCCGCAGGACATATCAGCCGAGAGACTGCGTTGAAAACTCTCGCTCCAACCTATGACATCGAAGATATCCCAGGCGAGCTAAATCGTATCGTAACCGACAAAAAATAGAAGGAGAAGTGATGTCGGAAGACATGGATGATACCCTTGTCACGGAGACCACCATTGCTGAACTCATGGCGCGTTGCGAACAGTTGGAGCGCGAATTGATCCAGGCAAAACAGAAAGCTGACAGCGGCATCGTCAAGGCCCATCTACAGGCGGAGGCGATACGAGCCGGCATGATCGATCTCGACGGTTTGAACATGCTCGATACATCTCATCTCAGTGTCACAGAGGGCGGCGAGGTGACTGGTGTTGCCGGTTTGATGGACAAGGTCCGAAAAGACAAACCCTGGCTTTTTGGCAAACCATCGACATCCGCCCCTGGTGGGGCACCGCCGTCGCAACCACCTCGACACAAACTAGCGACCGAGATGACCGACGCCGAATACAAGACCGCGCGGGAAGCCATTATTCGTTTCAGACACTAGAGGCGATCGGGTCAAGTTGACCCAATCGTGCTCTATAAGTCTTTGTTTGATCGCGTGATTCGCGCCGCCGTATGATTCCACGTCTGGCGATCACGCTCTAAGAATCACTTCGATATAGGGATTGTAAATGGGTATTAAAAATTTCCCGGCTGCGCTGCAGCCGATCATTCAGCAAGGGTTTTTGGAGCGTGAGTTCCAACAGGCGCTTCGTTCGCGGCTTGGGTACCGGTCTTGTGCCGATCGGGAGTCCATCGCCGTAGGCATCGGCGAAACATTGACCAAGACCCGTGCCGGTCTGAAGCCCACCGTGACCACACCGTTGCTGCCTTCCACGAATGCCAATCTTGACAATGGTTTGACGCCGAGTGGTTGGGGCGTTGAGCAGTATACGCTAAGCATCAATCACTATGCCGCGACCACAGACCTGAATATGGTGACCAACCGAGTCGGCATCGCTTCTCAGTTTCTTCAGAATGCTTATGTGAACGGCGAGCAGGCCGCGCGTAGCTTGGATGAATTGGCTCGGAATGCTCTCTACAATTCCTATTTTGGTGGAAACACCCGGGTACGCCTCACGCTGACCGGCGCAGGCCCAGCGATCAGCGTCGATGACATTCGTGGCTTCCAGACGGTCTTTGTCAATGGAGTCCAGCAACCTGTCAGTTCGTCAAACATGCTGACCGTCACGATCGGGGCCAACACCTATAACGTTGTCTCGGCGATCGCCGATTCGCCCAGCGTATCGACTGCTCCGGGCGGGGTTTCCGGGGTTCTGACTTTATCCGGAAATGTGAGCGTGTCCGATGGCACCGCCGGCAATACCGTTCAGGCGGCCACCGCATGTTCGATTGCTCGGCCGAATGGGCGTGGGAATACTGCGCTTATTCAGACCACCGACACATTGACGATGGCCGCGCTACTCGACTCCGTCGCCAAACTGCGGCTGAACGCCGTGCCGGATATCGAGGGCGCCTATAACTGCTATCTGGATCCGATGTCTGCCCGGCAGCTGTTCATGGACCCGGATTTCAAGCAGTTGTATCAGGGCGCGACCTCGGCGAACCTGGTCTTCAAACGCGGCATGACCAACGAGTTCCTTGGATTGCGGTTCCTGACCACCAACGAAGCGTACGTTACCGCGCATCCGACCATCAGCGGTGCGCTTATCCGGCGACCCATCATCTGTGGGCAGGGGGCGCTGATCGAGGGCGATTTCGCCGGAATGGCCGCCGATGATGTCGCACCGTCGGATTCTATTGTTTCGATGGTAGATGGAATTGCGATGGTTACCCGGGAGCCCATCGATCGGTTGCAGCAGATCATCGCACAGTCCTGGTATTGGATCGGCGGATTTTGTACGCCTTCGGATACGACGACCACGCCAACCACTGTCCCCACCGCGACCAACGCCGCCTTCAAGCGAGCGGTCATGATCGAGCATATTGGCTAATAGCGTAGGAGGGGCGGTAACAGCGATGACACCCCTGTCCGATCGTGAAAAAACCGAGGTCCGGCGGCATTGCGGCTACCCCACTGCCGCGGTCGCCGGAACCGGAGGAATGAGCGGGGTATTCTATCAGCTTTGCGTCTTGCTTGAGACCAGACTGAATGTGCTGACCGACGCCGAGTTGGCGATTGTTCGGCGATATATCGCGACGCTTGCTTCTTTGGAACTGGCCGTTCCGCGGGCCGGCGATAGCTTGGATACAGATCAGGCAGCTGTATGGACCCGGAACAGGTCGGAACCCCAGGACCGTATGGGGCTATTCGACGAATGGCGCCGGCGGCTGTGTGCTTTTATCGGCGTGCAGCCTGGTCCCTATTTTCCGAAGTCTGGCGTCAGGGTGATCGTGTGACATGGAACAAGCGAAGCTCCTGGACCGCATGCGTTGGGGTATGAATATCGCGGCCCGGACCATCGGAGCGATAACACACCTTTATCGTCCCCGGTCTGTTGACAATCCCTTGCATCCGACCAATCGGATTCTTCGCATGCACGCAGCGTTCATGCCTCGCCGCGGGACTATCATTACAGGCAACGGTTATGGCGAGGCATTGTGGCGTGGGCTCTTCGACGCTGCCTATACACAGGCAGGTGACTACCTGGTTCAACCTGACCGTACGTTGTTCATCGCCAGTCAACAGGGGCTGACAGAACCGCTCTGCGTTCAGACAAACCGAGCCATAACGATATCCCGAGCAGCGCCGCCTGGAACTTTGGGTGCGGTTCCCTATGGTGGGATGATTGCCGGGAATTCGATGGTTTTACTGGAAAACTGGCCGGCCAGTGTCTTGGGTATTAGTCATAACGGCAGACCGACGGCGGGTCTACCAAATGATGTCTCCGCGGCATTCTGGACGGTGCTGATGCCGGCGTGGGACGGCATACGGTTGCAAACGGGCGATTTATATACCGATGATCTTGGGCGCAGCGCGATCATCGTGTCGTCCGAACTGACCGATATGGGCTGGCGGTTGACCGCGAAACAGGCGACAACCTGATGGCTGATATTGCAGATGTCGAGACGACTTTGGTCTCACTGGTGACGGCTGCTCTATATCCTAGCGGGACAGCGCCGTTGGGCCCGGTGGGAGCGGACTGCCGCATCTACCGCGGCTGGCCCTCACCGGCTGGCTTGGATGCTGATCTCAGGGCTGGGCTGGTCAATGTGAGCATCTTCCCGGATGCGGCGCCAGGCCAAACCATGACACCATATCCTTCGGAATGGCATGGAACCACCATGACGCCAACGCTTCTTGCGGCTGTGATTGGGCATACCATCAATTTCAGCGGTATGGCGGCCGCAGGCCAGCTGGTTGGAATCCGTATCGACAATAGTACATTCGTGTACCCAATCGCTGGTGGTGATACTCCAGCGTCGGTCGCCGCGAATTTGGCTGCGATGATCGCACCAACGTTTATCGTGCAACTGTCAGGTCCGACATTGACCGTTCCCGGCGCCGGGACGCTTATTGTTCGGGTGGTAGCCGGGAGCCCGGCTTTGCGAGAGGTAAGGCGCCAATTGCATGATTTTAGGATCAGCTTCTGGTGTCCGACGCCGATGCTTCGCGACAGCGCCTGCGGAATCGTTGATACGACCCTGGCGGGACTGACTTTTATCGGGTTCTCCGATGCCAGTTTTGGTCGAATACAGTACAAAAATACAGTAGTATTTGATCAGTCGCAGAGCTCCATTTTGTATCGACGGGATCTCATTTATTCGATCGAATACCCGACGATATTGTCCACGACACTCCCCGCGATGATATTTGGTGACATCGTGCTGGGCGACGTTCTGGCGATTGCCTAGATTTTTTCTCATTAACATGTCGCGAGGCAGATAATTATGCCAGTTGTTCAACAAGGTGCGATTAACACCACGGCGCTGATCGTGCCCGATCTATATGTGCAGGTGGTCCCACCCCAAAATCTGGTCCTGAATGGCGTTTCTACAAATATTGTTGGGGTCGTTGGCACGGCTTCCTGGGGGCCGGTCAGTCAGCCAGTTATCGTTTCGACAATGGCTGACTATGGTTCGACGTTCGGTCCAGTGGTCGCCCGTGCTTATGACATGGGAACCCATGTTGCGACCGCTGTACAGCAGGGTGCACAGGACTTCCGATGTGTGCGGGTAACCGACGGCTCCGACACCGCCGCCGAGGCAAGCCCCCCGGGCTCGACGGTCACGTTCACAGCGATCTACACAGGGTCCTTAGGTAACCAGATTGCGGTCGCACTGCAGACGGGATCGCGTTCCTCCACCTGGCGTCTAGTGGTCGCGCTGCCCGGTTGTTTACCGGAATTATACGACAATATTGGTGGCACTGGGGCCACGTTCTGGGCCAACCTCGCGATGGCAGTCAATGTCGGACAAGGTCCGCAGCGCGGACCGTCCCAGTTGATCAAGATGAACGCTGGCGGTGCAACCGTGGCTCCGTCTGCGTTCACTTTGACGCTAGGCAGCGCCGTGCCGGGCACCGATGGTGTATCAGGTGTGGGGACCCCACAACTTATCGGCCAGGATGGGGCGACGCGTACAGGTCTGTATGCGCTCCGCGGGCAGGGGTGCGGTATAGCGCTGATCGCGGATATGGCCGACCACACGAGTTGGACGGTTCAGGCTGCTTTCGGCTTACAGGAAGGAATCTACATGATTCTGACCGGCCCCGCCGGCGACAACATTCAGAACGCGATTGCCGTGATGCATGCGGCGGGGCTCGACTCCTACGCTGCGAAGTTGATGTTTGGCGACTGGCTGTGGTGGTCCGATCAAACAAACGGCACTGTTCGCCTCGTGTCGCCCCAGGGGTTCGTGGCCGGACGTCTGGCCAATTTGTCCCCGGAACAATCGAGCCTTAACAAGCAGTTGTTCGGCATCCTGGGAAGCCAGAAATCCGGCGTGCCGGGGTCAGGTCAAGCAACATCGTATTCGGACGCCGATCTCTCCGCGTTGCTGAGTGCTGGTCTCGATGTGATTTCCAACCCACAGCCAGGTGGGAGTTTCTGGGGTGTCAGGGGGGGGGCGCAACTCTTCGTCCAATGTGGCGATCAATGGTGACAATTACACGAGGCTCACGAACTACATTGCCGCCACTCTTTCGGCGGGTATGGGCATTTACGTGGGACGGCTTATCAATGCGACTCTGCTTCGCCAAATTCGCGCGACGCTCTTGTCATTCCTGCAGAACATGCTGAGTCAGGGTATGCTTGGCAGTGTCACCGGTGCGCTGCCCTTCAGCGTCATTTGCGACGCATCGAACAATCCGGCCAGCAGAACGGGACTGGGATACGTCCAGGCCGACATTCAGGTGCAGTACCAAGCGATCAACGAGATTTTCCTTATCAACCTCGAAGGCGGGCAAACGGTAAGTGTGTCGACGCAGACCCTACCTTCCGGCCAGCCAGCGTAACGGGAGCAGCACGTGTCATTTACAGCTTTCTCGGTTGGTCGAGACACCCAACTGGTGGTCATGGTACCATCGGGGCGCATCGATCTGACCTATGTTACTGCCTTTGAAAGCCACCAGCTGACCCAGTCGGTCCGGGTCGCCAGAATGGACGGTGTCAATATGGGTACGGAACTTCCCAAAGGCTGGGAAGGTGCATTCGAGCTCGACCGTGGCAACTCGTCCGTAGACGACTTTATAGCGGCGATGGAGCAGCAGTATCTCAATGGCGGCGGATCAGTCACCGGGACGATGTATCAGTACATCACAGAGCCGGACGGTTCGACCTCCACCTACCAGTATGATGGCGTGTCGTTTCGGCTCGCCAGTTCCGGCACATGGCGCGGCGATGCGAGTGTTAAACAAAAACTAGAGTTCTTTGCTGCTACTCGTCGGAGGATTTGATGACCCCGACCGCTTTGGTTCTGTCGGCGGGCCGCGAGCGTTTGACCGTGACGGATCACGCTAACCGCGTCCTGGTGGTCCGGCGTCTGAACGCGCTGGATAAGCTTCGCCTCCTAAAGGCTGCGGGTCCGGTGCTTTCCGAGAACCAAGCCTGGCTTGGGGTAGCGATGCTGGCGGCGTCGGTCGTCGAAATCGACGGTGTGCCGGTCCCCTTGCCGACTACCGAGCAGCAAATCGAGGGGCTGGTGGGTCGGTTGGGAGACGACGGACTGGATGCCGTCGCCGCGCTGCTCGCTGGGTCGGAAAATTCTGGCGCGGATATGTCGGGAAACTTGCCAGGCACCCCGATCTGATCGACTGCTTATATCTGATCAGGAACGGGGTGCCTTTTGACGTTGCATTCTCTCTACCGACTGACGACCGGCGAGCATTTATTGTTGCTCTTGGCACGCTCGACGGAGGACATTTCGATTGGTCCTCTGGGCGGTGGAGCAGTGAAGGCTCGCCATCGCGTGACACAGGGCATTGGCAATGACGGCATTTCCGCCGAGTTACGTGAGATTGACGGCGGGTGTGCTGCGATCGGTCCTCGGCATAGCACGCCTCAAGACCTCCGCCGCTCATCGACCGAAGACCGGTCGCAGTACCGCGCCCAGCGTCCGAGATTTGAAACAAGATGCCGGGACGCGGGCCTGTTCGACCAACGACCACGGGGTGCGGGAGGCTTCCACGAAACACGGTGCCGCGGTTCAGCCATTGATTTCGCATCGGCGTCCTGCGGCAACGGCGGTGGGACCAAGCATCCGCGGCCCGGTTATCCGACAATTGGCCCGAAGGTCTCTAGGCGGATTGGACAAAGGCAATAAAGATCGAGCCCTGTCACCAGTTCGGCTATCCAGCGCCACTGGATTGAGCAGGATGCGAATACCTGGCCTTTATTCGCGACCCTCGGTAGGCGCGCAGGTGGGGCGCACTGGTCCGGCGGTGCCGAAGCGGTCCGGGGCCCAGGGGCGTGCAACCGTAGTACCTTCGAGTGGGAGATTGTTCGGCTGCGGGGTTCACTTGCCGGTTGCGGTCGTGCCCCGACCTGCGGCCACCAGCGTACCACCTAGGCTAGCCGTGGTGGGGCGTACGAATGGCGCCCGAAATCTCGGTTCTATGGCCCCAACGATCGATCGAACATCGTCATCGCCGGTGGCGCAGATGCGGTTGGTGGCGATGTCACAAGATCAGAGGGCGCTTGCCACCACACTGGGGCGGTCAGGTTCACAACTTGCGGATCCGTCAGCCTCCCCCGAGGCGGGGACGGTTCCGACCGAGATTCATATCGACGGTCAGTTACTTGGGCAATGGGTGGTTAATCACCTGGAACAGACGCTTACACAGCCTTCGACGTCCGCGAATTTTGTAACAAACCACGGGCTCCCAACCTGGCCAGGTCAATCGCCCTTTCTTTAAGCAATAAGGTTTCCAGATAATGAGCGGTACCGTCCTCACACTCGGACCCGTTGTCTTCCGGGACTTTGAAATTCCGTCCGCGATTTCGTTTGGCGGGCACCAGCGTATGGCAGTTCGGTATCTGACGAACGGGCAGCGTGTCACCGACCTTCTTGGTCCGGACGACGCGGCGATTTCGTTCAGCGGTGTTTTGTCCGGGCCGAATGCCAGCTCGCGGGCCCAGCAGATCGATGCGCTACGCACGGTCGGCCAACCGCTGAACCTCAGCTGGGGTGATTTTCTCTATACAGTCGTTATCGAGACATTCTCCGCGGCGTTCGCTAACCAAAGCTGGATTCCTTACACCATTCGTTGCTCGATATTGAGCAACCCAAACGCCGTCACGGCGGGGATCGCACTGTCGGGGATTGAGGCAGCTCTTTCTTCACTGAATATCCTGTACAGTTCCGTGCCAACTGCACTGCTCCCAGTGTCCGACCCGCGCGCGCTGCTTACGCCCAATCCGACGAACGTGACCCCGAACCAAGTAAGCGCGGCTGCAGCTGTCCTCCAGCAGTCTGCGGTTGCGCTGACGGCAGCGCAACTGGGACAAGAGGCATTGTTGACGAAGACGCCTTTGAGCGGTGGGCCGTCGGTCTCAGTCTATCCCCGCATATTTGCGACGATGTCGGCAGCCGCGGCGAACATTCAGTTTATGGCGTTCGCACAAGACTGCCTGGGATCAGCGGTTGTGCAACTTAGTCAGGCCCGTTGACGATGAGCGGCACAATTATCGTCTTTTCCGGAAATCTTTTTCAGATCGCCGCACAATATCTCGGCGATGCCACGCAATGGATACGGATCGCGGAACTCAATCATTTGCGGGACCCGGACATTTATTGCCAAACACAACTGACTCTGCCTTCGGTAGACCCTACGGCTGGGGGTGGCATTGTCGTTCAGTCTTGACCCTGCGACCGCCCGTACCCCGCGTCTGCGCGCAATACTGAATGACGATACACTCTTGGCCGTGCAAAGCGCGCAGACTACGCACCATGGATCATACAGTGCCGCGAGCTACAATCTAGTCGTGCCCATATCGGAAGGTGTCGGCTTGTCTAAGGCGGAGTGGGCAAGTCTGGGGCAAGCACGTGTCAGGATCCAGGTCTCGCTGAACCCGAACCAGCCCTTTACCGATCTGGTGGAGGGCTATTGCGATAAGATCCAGATTCATCCGGTGATCGGCTGCGCGCATCTCGCCGGACGAGATCTCTCGGCATCAATGATCGATAACAAGTCGCCATCGGATTATCAGAACCAAAGTCCCGCGGAAATTGTCCAAGCCATTTGCCAGCGGCATGGATTGACAGCGGTCGTCACTGCTACGGCAAGTTTCGCCGGCCGTTGTTATGCGGGAAATAGTACGGTTGTTTCTCTTGCCCAATACACGGCCCTCTCGAGCGATTGGGATGTTCTGGTCTGTCTTGGCCAAACGCTTGGGTTCGACGTGTTTATCGTCGGACACACGTTATATTTCCGACCAAGTATATCCGTATCAGACACGCCCCAATATGTGTACGCTGGCAGCCTGGTAGATCTTTCAATGTTACGAATGTTGCCCCTTTCGGGGGGAAGCACGGTTACGATCTCAAGCTGGAATTCCGCGCTGGGTGCGAGCGTGACCGCCACGGCGAATTCGGATTCCTCGGGCACTGCGAGTTATTCGGACGGTAAAATTGCGGCTTCGTATTTGGGGATGTTACCGAATGCGTCAGTGAGCGAGGCTCAAGCCCTCGCATCCCGGGTCGCCCAGTCAATCAATGCGGAGGCGATGTCGATAGAATTCAGCATGCCAGGCGATATATCGCTGAACACTATGCAGCCGCTCAGGCTCTGTGGTTCGAATACCGCTTTCGACGTTACATACAAGATCGACTGCATTGTTCGAAAATTCCGTCCACGATCTGGATTTGTCCAAACAGTCCGGGCCAAATTACTCACGTGAAGGGTTTGTTTTACGCCCTTTCGCAAAGGATCCCACACAATGCAGCGGCTCCGCGATGCGATAAGAAATCAAGCTGGTTTGGTGAACCGTACCTTGGGACAGCCACGCTTCGGCGTCGTGACGTCCTTCAATCAAGCCAACTACACCGCCCGTGTAAAGCTCCAACCCGAGGGCACGTTAACTGGTTGGTTGCCAGTGTTGTCGCCATGGACTGGTGGCGGCTGGGGCATGGTGTGCCCCTTGGCGGCTGGCGACCAGGTACTGGTGGTTCCGCAGGAGGGTAATGCTGAACATGGAGTCGTTGTTGGCAGAATTTATTCAAACCTGTCGACGCCGCCGCAACCACCGAGCGGGGAGATGTGGATCGTGCATTCGTCGGGTGCCAGTCTTCAATTGAAGGCAAATGGGAGTGTCGCGATATCTGGAGACCTGCATGTCGCGGGTGACGTCTACGACAGCCATGGGCCTCTATCGCGTCTCCGTCAGACGTACGACACCCACGTTCATCAGATTCCCGCGGGTGGGACCACCACGCCTCCCAACATTACGGACTAAACGATGGCATTGGACATTGGACACGAATGGGCTGGCGACCTGACGGTAGGACCAACCGGCGACCTGAGCGCCGTCGGCGGGTCTGCCGCGGTTACCCAGAGGATACTGAGGCGGCTGCTTACCAACCCGGGCGATTATATATGGAATCCAATCTATGGGGCGGGACTGCCGGGGTTTGTCGGCACGCCTGAATCGAATGTTCACATTGGGGCGATTGTGCGACGCCAGATGGCGTTGGAGGCCAGCGTCGCGGCCTCCCCCACCCCCGACGTATCAGTCTTGAGAACCGACGGCACCGGAGCGGGGAGTTTCGAGGTTACCATTCGGTACGCCGACGCGCCCATCGGGCAGTTGGTTTCAATGACCTTACCGGTAACGGGTAGAACCATGCAGCTTTCACTCCAGACGTTCCAGCAATTGCTGCAACGAATGTCCGCCTCGGTTCAGAGTTCCGCGGGCCAGTTGATCGATTTGTCGGTTGGTTCGCTGCTTAGAGCGATCCTTGAGGCCAACGCGTCAATTGGATTGTGGATTCAGTGGCTGATCGTCAGACGCTGGCAATGACCCGCGCTGCTACAAGTTCCGGCACGGATCTCGACAGTTGGATGGCCGATTTTAAGCTTGCGCGGCTACCTGCTACCGCGGCAAGCGGCGTGGCGACGTTCACGCGTCTTTTGACTGCGCAGCCTGCACTGATTCCCGCGGGAACCCAGGTAAAAACCACGGCTGGTACGGTTGCCTTCGTTGTGGGCGTAGACGTTTCGAATGCCACTTGGCAGCCCGCATCGAATGGTTATCTTATGCCATCCGGGGCCGGATCGATCAGCCTGCCTGTTGTCGCGCAAACCCCCGGTTCAATCGGAAATGTAACTGCCGGTGCAGTTTCTGTTATCGCTTCTCCGGTGCCGGGGGTTGATTCGGTAACCAACCCCACCGCGTTCGGGGGGGGATGCGACGCTGAGAGCGATGCCAAATTCCGGGCTAGGTTCGGCGACTATATTAATAGCCGATCACGAGCAACTGTTGGCGCGGTCGCATACGCCATTGCATCCTTACAGCAGTCACTGCGGTACAAGATTTTCGAAAACACCAGTGCTTCCAATTCTTGGATGCCCGGCCATTTTGTTGTCGTTGTCGATGATGGGGCAGGGAATTTGACCTCGGCATTATCGGCCTGCGTATATGCTGCGGTCGACCAAGTCAGGCCTGTTGGTTCGACCTTTTCGATCCAGGCACAGCGGTCGTGCCGGTCATGATTGGCATTTCGCTAGGCGCGGGGCAATCCCTGCTGAACTCATCGAGTGCGTCGCTCATCTCTGTCGCCCTTACCAACTACGTCGAATGCTTGCCGATTGGTTCGACCTTGGCGTTGTCGCGGATCATAGAGGTCGCCTATAGATCCGGGCACATAGTCCAGAATATCTCGAGCATTTCGATCAACGGATCCTCTGCCGACCTGGTCTGTGCGCCGAACGCGGTGCTACAGGTGCAGTCGGTGACGGTTCAATAAGATGATTGGGAACCAGAAAGACATCGCGCGTCGGCTGCGGTCCGTAATTCCCACTCGATGGTTTGGTGATTCGACGCCAATTCTCGATACGTTGCTCGGGGCCTTAGGGGCAGGTTGGGCTACCCTTTTCGATCTGCTGCGATATGTCGAGCGACAAACCAGGATAATGACGGCATCGGATATGTGGCTCGACCTGGTGGGTCTCGATTTTTTCGGCCCACGGTTGCTCAGAGCGCCGGGACAGTCGGATGAATCCTTTCGGGCAATTCTACTCAAAAACATTTTGCGGCCCCTAGCTACTCGTAACGCGCTCATCGCGGCATTAACTGACCTGACTGGGCGCGTTCCGACGGTGTTTGAACCGGCCAACCCCTGCGATACCGGGGGCTACGGGGGTATTTTGCGGGGAGGCGTTGCAGCCGGGGGCGGTGTTGGCTACGGCACCGCCGGTGGTTGGGGTAACCTCTCGCTCCCGTTCCAATGCTTCGTTACAGCATATCGTCCCCATCTCAACGGTGCCGCCAATCTGTCTGGCTGGGCCGTGGCAGCGGCAGGTTATGGCATCGGTGCATTGGAATATGTCGGATCCGATATGGCACAGGGGCAAATTACAGATAAATCGATCTTGCAGGAAATCTCCAATGTCTGTCCCGTGGGGATAGTCGTGTGGGCCAGGATTGCCAGCTGAGATCCCCGATCTTTGGAGTTTGGATCAATATGGACAGGGTCATAGTTTATCCGGGCGGCATTCCGCTCGATACGGACTTATTGGCGATCAACCGGAATGCGATGATCGCTTTGGGGTACCTTGCGCAAATGGTGCTTGGAAGCAATACAGTTATCGATGGCTTAGCCTGTACGGCCACGACGCCTAGTTCAATGAATATTTCGGTGGCACCGGGCAGTATAGCCCAGCTGTCGGTGATTGACGCGTCAGCATACGGGTCGCTGGCGGCCGATACCACTGACCCGCTGGTAAAAATGGGCATCAACGTGAGCCCAACCCAATTTACGTTACAGGCACCCACCGCGCCCGGTCAAACAATCGCATATTTGATCGAAGCGACCTTGCAGGAGGCCGATACCGGCCTCGTCACTTTGCCTTATTACAATGCTGCGAACCCCGCACAACCCTATACCGGGCCCAACAACTCAGGGCAGGCTCAGGCAACTCGCAGGGCACAGACCGTTCAGTTGCAGTTAAAGGCCGGCGCACCGGCTGCTACTGGCTCCCAGGTTGCGCCGGCACCCGACTCAGGTTGGGTATCGCTTTATGTGGTCACTGTTTCATACGGTCAGACGGCCATCGACCAGTCGTCGATATCTGTGTCGTCAACCTCGCCTGCCCTGCAGTGGAAGCTGCCGGCGCTTCGTCCCGGCTTCGGATCGGGTGTGCAAAGTTTTTCGGCTTCCGGAACTTTTGTGGTCCCAACCGGGGTGTCCCAGGTCGAGGTAGAGTTGTGGGGCGGGGGATCGGGTAGTTTTGCTTCCGCGGCCGGCACGCCCAGCGGTGGCGGGTCTGGCGGCGGCTATGCCAGGAAGCGGATAACGGGCCTCACCCAAGGTCAACAGATTGCGATCACCGTTGGCGTTGGCGGAACCGCTGGCGGGGTTGGCGGGCCAGCCCCATCCGCCGGTGGCACATCCAGTTTCGGATCCTTAGTCAGCGCGACGGGCGGCAGTCTCAACTATCTCGCGACGATCACTTCCCCACAGAATGGTGCGACTCCCCCAGGTATCGGTGTCGGAGGCGATACAATTCTGAGCGGCTCCGCGGGGCAGGCCGGCTCCGGTGGCCAGGGCGGTCTGGGTGGCGCGGGCGCAATGGGAGGGACGCAGAACAGTGGCACCACCGGTGTGGCCGGGCTATTCCCTGGCGGTGGCGCTTCCGGCGCCGGCACCGGGGCTAATGGGTCAACGCCGTACGCTGGCGCAGCAGGTGCTGGTGGCCTCGTCGTCGTTCGGTGGTAGCGAATTCATATTTTTAGCGCGAGACTTAGGCCGAGATTTCATTCTAGTCTCTGAAGGTAATGAATAGTGACCAATTCAGTCTCATACGTCTGGAAGCCGAGTACTGCCCGTACAGTGGTGGTCGATTCGTTCGTGCCGGTGCCGCGGGGTTCCGCCGCCGCCGCACCGCCGCCGCTCAATTGGCCGACCAAGGATCCGCGGGACGTTCTCGATTACCAACTCGACATCGCGCCAGCAGTCGTGGGGAATCCCCACGATTCGATCGCCACGCTGAGCGTATCGAGTACACCGGATAGTCCTGGCGATCTTACAGTCAACAGCGTCGCGGCCGATGGAACCTTGGCGGTTGTCTGGTTGGCGGGCGGTCAGGCTGGGACTGTCTATACGGTTACGCTGCTGATCGGCACGACAAGCGGACGGACGATCCAGCGCAGCATTCTGTTGCCGGTGCTGGAGCTTTCGGTCCCGCCGGTTCCCGCAAACGCGCTGCAAACGACGATCGGGGTCGTGGTGACCGATCAGAATGGAAATCCAATTCTGGTGTCATGAAGTGTAGACGATAAAATTTTTAATTTGTCATAGGCGGGACGCGTATTTTCATGCCGACGATTAACGAATTGGCACCAGCCACGGCCGCTGCCGATACCGACGAAATCCTGGTCAGCCAAAGCGGCACGACCCGCAAAATTACCCGAGCGCAGGTGTTGGCCGGTGTACAGCCGGCCTTGGCGATTCCCGCGGGCACGCTTCTCGGTCGCTCTTCAGCAGGTCTGGGAGCGCCGCAAACGATTTCGGTCGGAAGTAATTTGTCCTTGTCCGGCTCAACACTCGTTGCAACAGCCGCGCAGTTCGTCGTTTCGTCGCTGCCACCCGGCACCGTGCCTGGCCCCTCCGACGATGTTCCGCTTGGACAGAATGGGACCAACACCGCGGTCAGCTACAGCCAGTTCATGAGCGGGCTGTCGGCTATCCCCAATTTGGATGCCTCCCATGCAATCGTGATCCCGACCGGCACTACGCTGAGTGTGAAACTTGGTGACATGGCGTCGACGATTCTGCCGCTCGGTGGCGGCTCCATGACCGGACCGCTGATTTTGAGCGGGGCGCCCAATGCAGCCGGCCAAGCGGCTACAAAGGGATATGTCGACGGTCAGGTCGCCTCGGCGCTGCCGATAACAGGTGGAACGTTGGCAGGCGCGTTGTCTTTGGCCGGGGATCCGGCGACGACGCTCCAGGCTGCAACGAAGAGGTATGTGGATGCGAAGGTTTCCACGACGATGCCCAACACGGGCGGGGTCGTCACCGGACCAATTACCCTTCCGGCTGACCCGACAACCGGCTTGCAGGCCGCTACGAAGCAATATGTGGATAGCCGTGTGTTCCGGAATGGCGACACACTGACAGGGCCATTGGTATTGGCCGGCGCGCCGGTTGCCTCAATGCAGGCGGCGACCAAGGGATATGTGGACACCCAGCTCGCCACGGGACTGCCTCTTACCGGCGGCGCGATGTCAGGGCCTTTGACGCTCGCGGCCGATCCGCTCGCCGGACTGCAAGCCGCGACAAAGCAATATGTCGATACACGAGTTCTAAAGAACGGTGACACACTAACCGGGGCCCTTATGCTTGCGGCCGACCCGGTTGCTACCTTGCAAGCGGCGACAAAGGGGTACGTCGACAACCAAATCGCGTCGTCGCTGCCCAGGACGGGCGGCACACTTCTCGGTCCAATCACGCTCGCCGCCGATCCGACTTCCCCGCTACAGCCGGCGACCAAACAGTACGCCGATACGCGCGTGCTCCGCAACGGCGATACCTTGACGGGTGCTCTCGTACTCGCATCGAACCCGACTGGCCCATTACAGGCGGCGACAAAACAGTATGTTGATGCCCAGAGTGCGGCGGCGCTTCCAATAGCTGGCGGCACGATAACCGGGGTATTGACCCTGAGTACCGATCCGATTGCTGGCGCTCAGGCCGCAACCAAGCACTATGTCGACGCGCAATTCGCGACCGCGCTGCCAATAAACGGTGGCACGCTCTCGGGACCGCTCACGCTCAGTGGAGCGCCAGCAGCGGCTGGGCAGGCGGCAAACAAGCAATACGTCGACGGTCAGATCGCGACCGCTCTGCCCCTCACCGGGGGCGCGTTATCTGGCAGCCTTACGTTGGCTGCTTCACCTAGCGTGCCGATGGGTGCAGCGACGAAGCAGTATGTCGACACAGCAGCGGGGCTCACCGGGGTAATCAATGTCAAGGCATCGCCCTATAATGCCCAACTGAATGGCGTGACGGACGACACCGCGGCGTTCCGCGCAGCCTATGTCGCCGCACCCGCCGAATCGGTGATCTACGTTCCCTTCGGTGTAACGGTCTTACAAAACCCCAACAACTGGGGCATCTCGCTGACGAAGCGCGTTAAATGGATTGTCGACGGCACCACGCTTATCGACGGCACGCCGTTAGCGGCGGGCATAGGTACCAGTGGAAGCCCAGCTTCGATTGCCCTTCCCGGTATTGTTGTCGGCAATACGCAAACTGGGGCCGAGGTATCGCTCGCAAGTTCTGCCGCTACCGATTTCGCCGCCCAGCATTCGTCCTATATCGTCAATCACAACGGCGGTACTCCCTCGGTCATATCGAACCATCGCACGGATACAATCATCTATAACAGTCCTGCCAATTTCGTGTGGGCCGGGTTGGATCGTTTGATCTGGGCCGGAACCCAAACGCCTTCGGGGACCTCGACTGCGCAACACGTCGGTCGATACGTGCAAACCATACGCGCTGCGTTGGGCACCAACAGCAGCGGTACGCCGTTGCCCCAGCCGCAGCTTTGGGCGGCCTGTCTGGAAATGCGGGATACAACAGGGCAGCCTTCCAGTGTTACGAACGCTATGCTTACGGTCGAGATGGATCTCGTCGCCAATGGGCTTGATGACGCAAATTCACGGGTGATTCAGTCCCTCGTTGTAGAACAAAACGACACAAGCGGTGCGGCAGTCGAGGTCGGCAATATCATCTCGGTAAATCTGGCGGCCGGATCGACCGGCCATGCCAAGAACGTGTTCGGGGTCAATATTCCGTTCAGCAATTCGGTGCTGAATACGACGAACGCTGCCCAGATGTCAGGGGCCGCGGCAATCCGGATGGCAGCAGGTCACGCGATCGCTTTTGAGCCGACGGGTTCGTATAATCTCTCGCTTAGCGCACAGGACGGCACGCTTCGTTGGCATCAGGGGGCGCTTTCCTATGTGGTTGGGCGAGGTTTGACGGTTGGTTGGCAATACGTCGTCAGTGGCGCCACAACGTTGCCTTATAATTATGCCGGAGATATCGTCTTTCTCACCGGGAGCGGGACGTACTCTGTTACTCTCCCATCGGCCAATACGGTTCCAGCCGGTGTAGGTTTCACGTTTTCGAATATTGGTACGGCGGCCGTCACGATCTCTCCGGCGGGGGGCGATGTTATCGACAATGGCCCCATCACGCTGCGGCCAAACGACCGGTATCATATTGTATCAGATTTCTCTGGCCATTGGCGCGAAGTCTTCCGAACCAACTGGGTTTCCCCAAATTTCGCCGGCCCGCCGATTTTGCCGTCCTATGCCGTCAGTGGCCTACCGACCGGTATGACCGCAGGGGCCCAAGCATTCGCCTCGAACGGGCGTAAACCGTCGGAAGCCGCGGGCGCCGGGACGGGCGTGAATGTCTTCTTCGATGGCTCCCACTGGATTTCCAGCTGTTCCGGTACGCAAGTCAGCGCCTGAATAACGACGCCAATTCTTTACGGGGTGCTAAGAACCAAATTATGCCAACAATTCCTCAGCTACCAACGGCACAGACCGTAAACGCGGCAGACGAAATTCCGATCAGTCAGAACGGTTCGCTCCATTCTGTCGCAGTCGGTACATTGTTCTCCCCGACCCAACCTGCCATCTCACTCGATCAAGGCAGCCTGCTCGGGCGTGTGAGCCTGGGGCCTGGCGGCCCTGAGGAAATCAGCATCGGCGGTGGTTTGGTACTCAATGGCTCGACATTGCAGGCGATCTCCCTGGATTGCAGATCGCTGGTACAAGTTGACTCGCTTGGCGCCACGAACAGCGCGGTTATCTCAACGGGGACGTCGATACCGCAGCTGATGCCATTGTCTGAACTTCGTGGGCTCTTTACCGCCGGGACCAATGTTTCGATCAGCGCGAACGGAGTCATATCGGCATCAGTTAGCGGCACGCAGGAAAATATCGCCTCCCTGCCGACGACAGCGGCGGCAGCGGCCCAAGATCTGATCGGGATCTGCCAAACCGGAACCGAGCACGCCATTTCCTACGCTAATTTGATCAACGGGCAAACGATCGACACCGCCGAGCCCGCCGGGGCGGTTTCCGATGGTGACAGTTTTTGGGTCGCCCAGGGCAGCAACATCATGGTTGCCCAAACATTCAGCGGGGTCTGGCCTTGGGTTGCTTCCAAAATTCCAACGGTAAAGACCCCGGTCGTCGAAATAGCGTCGAATACGACGCTCGATGGAACGGTTCATAACAACCGCATATTGGTTTGCAGTCAGCCGGTTATCCTGACGCCGATCACCGCCAATATGGGCAGCGGGTTCAATTGCGAAATAGTGAATCTGAGTGTCGGCCCGGTATCGTTCTCTGGTTCGCTGATTTCGTCGTCAGGCGCTTCATCGCTGGCTCCCGGTCAGGCCGCAAGGCTATATTGTCTCACCTATTCCGGTGGAACCATTGTCTATGCTTCCATCGGCAGCAGCAGCACCACTACCACCACTTCGCCGCCAGGCCAGGTTTCCTCGCTTGTCGCGTCTGGGCAGACCAGCACCAGTGTCACTCTTACTTGGCAGGCGCCGACCAGCGGGGGAGCGGTCGCGAGCTACACTGTACAGTACCGGGTTACCGGGACCACGAACTGGTCAACCGCAGCGACAAACGTCACGGCAACCACGCACTCAGTGTCAAGCCTGGCCGCGAATACGTCTTACGATTTCAGTGTTCTGGGCGACAACGCCGGCGGTTTGGGTGCGATATCCGCGATTGTGACCACAAGCACATCCGCCCCCTCAGGGTCAGTAACGTCGATCGTCTGGAACGTGCCGCCGTCAGGCAGTTACGTGCACGGGGCCGGGGTTATCGGTGTGAACGCACATGTGACGCCGGCAAGTGCGGCGATCCAATTCGGGTTCTCAACTTCCACGACCACGGCGCCGACCAACTGGACGGCAGGATCGCTGGTGAATACCGATCTCTGGGGCGCGTATGTGCCGACCCCCGCATCCGCGGGAACCTGGTACGCCTGGGCTGTCGGTGTGGATGGCAGTACCCCGACAGTTTACAGCACGCCGTTCATGGTGACATAGATGAGCGTTATCTTGGTTCGTCCTGGACGAGCGATGGCAATGGGCGGCGCGGGTGTCGCACTTTGGCAACCGTTGGCGGCCTCGGCTGTTGAACCTCAGCCGGGAGCGGCCGCACTTAACGCCATCGCCGGACTGACCGCATGGTGGGATGCCGGAACACCTGTTGGGTTCCATGGTTCCACGGGCTCCGCAGTAGCCGGTTGGAACCAGTCGGTGAGTTCGGTTAGCGATCTTTCCGGTATGGGCAACGCGCTTACCGCATTCTCCTTCGCAACGCCAAGCGGGCCTCCGGTTGGTACACCGCGGCTTTCAGGTCTGTTGGGGGGACTTGGACGGTTCGCCACGGGGTCGAGCAATCTGACACCCGGCCTGGACCCGGATATTGGATTTCAAGCATCAGCCTCGGTCGTGAACAGCAGCGGCGCTTGGACGCTGTACCTCGTGTGGTCCCGTCCAAATTGGCGGCAAGGGTCGGTGCATGACGGCAGCCCCATCACCCTGTTGTCGATCGGCGGTATCCCTGTGCTACAGGCAGACAGTCTTGGGGGCAGCAATCGTCTCGTTCTCTTTCCAGGAGCGGGCCAAACCGTTCTTACCGCGACGTTAACCCGCCGTCACACCCATTCGGTCCTATTACAAACTCAGTCTGGTGGACCTATGACAGTTTGGCTCGACGGAATGCAGGTCGCGAGCGTCAGTCCGCATTTTCCGAATAGTACGGCTCCGGTGCTGTTCCTTCACGATGGGACCCTGTTGGGTGCCGCTCAGTGTTGGTTCCATGAGGCCGCCTGCTGGTCACGCGCATTGTCGCCAACCGAGATTGGGCAGGTGCATTCCTATGCAAACAGATGGTATCGCGGCAACCGCCGCAGTATATTGTTGCTGATCGACGGACAATCCAACTCGATAAATTATGCGCTCAATGACGGTGCTGCCACGCTGCTGGCTCAAGGCGTAGCATGGCACACTGGCGCTCTGTCATATGGGGTCGTCGCATCGACCGGAAGCGCAACCAGTTACACGATGCAAAGCGGTCATGGCATCTATGCCGTCACGAATGGGAACTATCCCGGCAGCTTCCTCCAAAACCCGCTGGACGGTTCGGATCCCGCGACCTGGAACCTGGGTGCGGACGGGACAGCCGTGCAGCAGGCGATCTCCTCGCTCGCGTCCTATGATGCCTCGGATATTTGCGCCATCGTTTGGCCATGGAACGAGACGGACAGTCTTCGAAATTACACGGAACTCCAGACGTTCACCGCCGCTGCAGCGCGATTCTTGAGCCTCGAACGCGGGATGCTGAACGTGCAGGCCGCCAAACTGCCTTTGATCTGGTGGAATGCCATACCCTACGGGGGCGCTGGCGGGATGCAGATGCACCGGGCCGCGGTTGCAACCCTGGCCGCTTCTGCCTCTCAGAATGTAGTCATTGGCAACTGGCAAACCTCTGACAGCAACGCGCGCGGTTCTTCCTGGAACCCAGCCACCGCCACCGCGACCGGCGGCGACAGCGCGCATCGTGATAGCCTCGACAACCAGCGGTTCGCCCGACTGGCGGCGCCGTTGGTGGCGCGAGCCCTGATCACGGCAGGCACGGGCGATTCGATTTCTGCCATTCCCTCAGGGCTACCTACGTTGGGAGGGCCACGGATCGTTCATGCTTATCGGCAGTCGAATACATCCATCGTCGTCACAATTCAGCATGATGTTGGCACCGACCTGATCGTTCCGTTGCAAGCCGTGAATGGCGTTGGCTTCGCGGTCATGGACGGTGGGTCCGCAGCGTCCCCTGGCAATGTCATCGCGGCCACCGCCTGCGCTCGGATCGATGCGACCCATCTGGTCCTGACGCTGGCCACCCCGATCACAAGCAGTTCGGCCCAATGCGGCCTCTATTACCCTTACGGCGGCATGACCATCGGTCGAGGGAACGCCGTCACGGACAACTATGCAACCTGCGCTGCGCCGCAGAATTGGGACATCGCGGCCGACCTAGGAACAGCCTGGAGTATCAATTACCCACTTGCCGCGACGTTCAATCCCATCCCGCTAAGCGATACGCCGCAATAATGTGGGCTATTCGATGGGAACAAAGATGGAGTGCCGCATTTTCCCACCGATCGACTGCGAAAGATGACCCTTGCCGCGAACGTCCTCAACCAGGATGACCTCGCCAGCACCTATTTCGCGGGCCTCCCCGTCGCTCGCGGTGATTTTTACCCCGCCATCGAGGTTGATGATGTATTGCCTCCGAGGCGCGGGATGCCAACTCAGGTCGTAGTCGCCGCCGGTTTCACGGAAAATGATCCCGGTTGCCGGCAGTCGTTCCGACAATTTGCTGCCGTTCCGTTCCTGGACCCATTCAACCTCGATGTCGCGCCAGTGGGTTTCTCCAGCGTCATCGACGTAGATATTGTGTATACGCATATCCGTAGTTCCCTCATTCCAGCGGTAGGAAAATCGAGTGCCGCATTTGGTTGTTGACCGATTTCGATAAATGCCCCTGGCCGGTAACATCCTCAACCAGAATGACCTCCCCGGCACCGATCACCCGAGCCTCGCCATCGCTGGCGGTTAGCTCGACGCCAGCGTCGAGGTTGACGATATACTGACGGCGAGGCGCGGGATGCCAAGGGCGATCGTGCTCCGCCTGGGTTTGCCGGAAAATAATACCGAAACCCTTTTGCAGAACCGAGGTTTTTCCCTCAGGTCCTTCCTGTGCCCAGTCCACAGTGATGTCGCGCCAATGCGATGCACCGTCGGCATCGCAGTACAGGTTATGAATATGTAACCCCATCGATCGATCCTCTATTTGTTCTGCCAGTTTGGTCTACGCTTTTCCGCGAAGGCCTTAGGTCCTTCGATATAGTCCTGGCTTTCGATATTCTCCTGCTGTGCCGGGTAGACTGTCCTCATGGCTGTCTCGAGTTTCTGCTCGTCCAGCCCCATATAGGATGCCTGTTTCGACGCGCGGACGGCCTTGGGCGAACATTCCAGTATCATTGCCGCCCAACGCTTTGCTGCTTCCAATGCTTGGCCTTCCGGCACAACCTCCGTAACGAACCCCAATTCATAACCTTCCCGAGCGGGCACCCGCCTGCCAGTCAGAATCATGCCCATCGCCTTTTTGATGGGTATGGTACGTGGGAGGCGATGCACACCGCCGCCCCCAGCGATCAGCCCGACCCTAGGCTCCGGCAACGCGAAGACCGCATTCTCGGCCGCGACGATGATGTCGCAGGCGAGAGCGGTTTCGAACCCCCCTCCCATAGCGACGCCGTTCACCGCGGCAATCATTGGCTTGTATAAATCGAACCGATGACAAATCCCGGCAAACCCGCGCGGCCCATTGGGCCGTCGTTTGCCGGCGGCCTGGACCTTCAGGTCGTTCCCGGCGGAGAACGCCCGTCCGCCGGCGCCGGTGATAATCCCCACCCATAAATCGTCGCGAACCGCGAACTCATCCCACACTGCCGCCAGTTCGTCATTTGCGTCAGCGTGCAATGCGTTCAACACCTCTGGCCGATTCAGCGTGACGATGCGTAGCCGCCCCTCGTCCTGTACCGTGCAGAATTCGGTCTTCATCCCGCAATGACCTTCTCGGATTTCAGCGAGGCGATGGCAGCGCTATCCATTTTGAGCCAGTCGGCCAGGACGTCGCTCGAATGTTGTCCCAAGGTCGGTGCCGGTCCGACCACCGGCGGGGTCCCACCAAATCGCACGGGCCAGCCGCTCATGACGTAATCACCATTGACCGGGTGCTTCATCGTCTGCCTGATCTTGCGTTCTTGGAACGTCTGGTCGTCTGCCAGTTCACGCGTATCCAGGACCGCGCCCGATGGGATGGTGGCCCCGCTCACCAATTGCATGGCCGTGTGCTTATCGTGAGTACGAGTCCATTCGGCGACAATCGCATCGACTTCCTCCCGCCGCTCTGTCCGCGCGGCCGGCGTGGCGTATCGTGCGTCCCCGATAAGATCATCCCGTCCCATCACCTTCAGAAGGCGCGTCCAATGTTCGGGGTTGGCGGCGGACGTGTAGATATAGACATAGTCGTTCGGCCCGCCGCCCTTACACGGATACACCCCGATCGGAGGGTTGCCGCCGCCGACGGTCTTCGACCCTGCGCGCGGAGCGGGCTGCCCGTCGGTACGTTCCATGTACGCAAATGCGTTGCGAATATAATGCAGGATCGAATCCTGCATCGCCAATTGCAGATGCTCACCATGCCCGGTCCGCTTACGGCGGATGTAGGCGCCAAGAATCGAGATCGCCATCAGCATACCGGTGCCCGTGTCGCCGATCGTCGCACCCGGCTTGCACGGCGGGCCGTCTTCCTCACCGGTAATGGACATCAGGCCGCCGCAGGCTTGCGCGATCATATCGAACGCAAGCCCTTTTTCGAACGGGCTGCCCGTCCCAAACCCTTTGATCTGGCAGAAGATAATGGACGGATTGATCGCCTTCACAACGTCGTAGCCCAGCCCAAGGCGCTCAATTGCACCGGGGGCGAAATTCTCGATCATCACATCGGCCTGTTTGACCAGGCTTTTGACGATCTCCAGGCCGCGTGGATCCTTCAAATTGACCGCGGCCGAGCGCTTGTTGGAGTTGTACTGAAGAAAGTAATTGGCGTCGCGATCGCCGCTGGTGCGGCCAGAGGATCGGCCCGGGTCGCCGAGCCCTGGGTTCTCGACCTTCACAACATCCGCGCCAAGCCAGGCAAGGGCCTCCGTGCAGGACGGGCCGGCCTCGAACTGGGTCAGGTCGAGGATTTTTAGGCCGGCAAGGCAATTCTCTCCACTCATGGCTTGGGTTCCCTCTCTTCGTGCGTTAGGCACAGCTTAGGCATGACTCCGCGTGCGCGGCAATTGCGAAGCCGCCGGTTCCGCGGGCGGGTTTGCCGGGCAGCGAACCCTGATAATATGGGGCCAATCATCTGGAGGAATCAGACCATGGCACGCATCCCACTCCGTCACGGCGCGTTCTTGCCGCCGTTTCATCCGATGGACGAGAATCCCTCAGCCTGTATCGACCGCGATCTGGAACTGATGCAGTGGCTCGATAAGCTCGGCTTCCACGAAGCATGGATAGGAGAGCATCATTCCGCGGGTTGGGAATTGATCAGTTCACCCGAGCTGTTTATCGCCGTCGCTGCCGAACGGACGAAATCCATCAAATTCGGGACCGGCGTGATCTCGCTGCCTTACCACAACCCGCTGATGGTCGCGAACCGCATCATTCAGCTCGATCATCACACCCGTGGGCGGGTGATGTTCGGCGCCGGGCCTGGCCTGCTGGCGTCCGACGCCCTGATGATGGGGATCGACCCCGATACCCAACGGGATCGCATGGCGGAAGCGCTTGATCTGATCCTGCGCCTGTTCAAGGGAGAGACGGTTACCGAAAAGACCGACTGGTATAATTTCGTCGGCGCCCGCGCGCACATCCTGCCGTACACCAAACCCTATCCGGAAGTGGCGGTGGTCAGCTCGGTTACCCCGTCCGGGGGGCGTCTGGCCGGTAAGTACGACCTGGCCATGATCTGTGTCGCGGCAACGAACCCGTTCGGCTTTGACGCCCTGGGCGCCAACTGGAAGATCGCGAACGACATTGCAGCCGAACATGGCCGTCAGATGGATCCCGCCCGCCTGCGTCTCGTCGGACCGATGCACATCGCGGAAACCCGCGCCAAGGCGATGAAAAACGTGAAATTCGGGTTTGAGCGCTACCTCGGCTATCTGAACAACAATCAGTTGCGCTTTAATGTACCGGCCGGCCACGACCCCGCGGAATGGTTTATCGAGAACAAATTCGGCGTCATCGGCACCCCGGACGATGCCATTGCTCTGATCGAACGCTTGTACGCCAAGCAAGGCGATTTCGGCGTGTTTCTGCAACAGGTGCACAATTGGGCCGACTTCGAGGAAACCAAGCGGTCCTACGAGTTGTATCAGCGCTACGTCATGCCGCATTTCTCAGGCGATAACGGCCCGCGCCGGGAATCCTTTGACTGGTGCACCGATCATCGCGATATTCTGTCGGAAAAACGCGCTTCCGCCGCGCGGTTGATGTTCGATAAGCACGAAGCCGAGCAAAAAGCCAAGGCAGAGTCTGTGGAAATCTCCCGCCCGCAGCTCGGGAAGGAAGCATGGTAGTCAGCGTTTAATCGAACGCAGCCGCCATCAGCGCTTTGGTGTATTCCTCTCGCGGCGCGGCGACGATCGTCGCCGTGCTGCCTTCTTCGACGATCCGGCCGCTGCGGAGTACGATCACGCGATGCGCCAACGCCCTGACCACCTTTAGGTCATGGCTGATGAACAGATAGGCCAGACCATGGCGATCCTGCAGATTTCGCAGGAGTTCGACGATTTGCGCCTGCACGGTCATATCGAGCGCGCTGGTCGGCTCGTCGAGCACAACGAACCGTGGCTTCAAAATCATTGCTCGGGCGATGGCGATCCGCTGCCGCTGACCACCACTGAATTCGTGCGGATACCGATCGGCGCTATCCCCGGGCAACCCGACTTCGGTAAGTGCTTCGGCGACCCGCTCCATCCTGACGGCACGCGACAGCGTCGGTTCGTGAATCGTCAGCCCCTCCGCGACGATGTCCCCGACGGGGAGGCGCGGCGACAGGCTGCCATAAGGATCCTGAAACACGATTTGCATCCGTGCCCGCATATCGCGCATGGCACGCTTGCCCAGCAACCCGATATCCCGACCGAGATAGGCCACGCGCCCGGTCGCATGTTCCAGCCGCAGCGTTGCCAATGCGAGGGTGGTCTTGCCCGACCCCGACTCCCCGACCAGCCCGACCGTTTCGCCTTCACGCACCGTGAACGACACGCCATCGACGGCTACCACATTCCCGACAACACGCCGTAAGATGCCACGCCGAATAGGGAAATAGACCTTTATATCGTCGGCTATGACGACTGGGGCGGCGTTCGTGGGCACTGCGGCTGGCGCACCTTTGGGCACCGACGCCAGCAACAAACGCGTGTAGGGGTGCGTCGGCGCCCCCAGCACGTCGGCGACATGTCCGGCTTCGACGATCTCGCCGTCCTTCATCACAGCGACGCGATCGGCGAACCGCCGCACCAGCGCCAGATCGTGCGAAATCAACAGCAATGCCAAGCCGCGTTGCTTTTTCAGGTCTGCCAACAGATGCAGAATCTGGGCTTGAATGGTGACGTCGAGCGCCGTTGTCGGCTCATCCGCGATCAGCAGGGCAGGGTCGTTCGCGAGTGCCATGGCGATCATAACCCGCTGCCGTTGACCGCCGGAAAGCTGATGCGGGAACGCGTCCAACCGGGACGCCGCATCCGCGAAACCGGCTAGGGTCAGCGCGTCGATGACCCGAGCCCGCACCTCGTGGCTGGGAAGCGGGCGATGCAAGGTGACCGCCTCGCCGATCTGTTTACCGATGCGATGTAGCGGGTTCAGGCTGGTCATCGGTTCCTGAAAGATGATCCCGGCCAATCCCCCCCGAAGATCGTGCAGCGTTTTCTCATCCGCCCCGATCACCGCCTTTCCGTCCAGGGTCACCCGGCCCGTGGGGTTCGTGCCGCCAGTGGGGAGCAACTGCAGCAGCGACAAGGCGGTCAGTGATTTGCCGGACCCGGATTCACCGACGAGCGCCAGGGTCTCGCCGCGATCCAGGGTAAAGGAGACATCGCGCACGACTTGCTTGGTCCCGAAGGCGACCGAGAGGTTCCGCACATCGACCAAACTCACGACGGTGCTCCTGGCAGCCGGCGTGGGTCGAATGCGTCGCGCACCGCCTCTCCGATGAAAATCAACAACATCAGAACACCGCCGAGAACGAAAAACGCGGTGAACCCAAGCCAGGGCGCCGTCAGATTGCTCTTGCCTTGTGCCACGAGTTCTCCAAGCGAAGGCGAACCCGGCGGCAGGCCAAACCCCAGAAAATCCAGGGTCGACAATAAGGTTACTGAACCCGAGAGGGTGAAGGGCAAATAGGTCAGGGTGGCGACCATCGCATTCGGTAGAATATGACGCCACATCACGATGACGTCCGACACGCCCAGCGCTTTCGCGGCTCGCACATAATCGAGATTGCGGCCACGCAGAAACTCTGCCCGGACAACGCCGGTGAGGCTCATCCACCGGAACAACAGCAGGAAAATCAACAGGACCCAGAATCCCGGCGTGATGATGCTGCCGAGGATGATCAGCAGGTACAACTCCGGCATGCCGCTCCAGACCTCGATAAATCGCTGGAACAAGAGGTCGGTCATCCCGCCGTAGTAGCCCTGAACCGCACCGGCGATGACGCCGACGGCCGAGGATACCACCGTGAGCGTGAAGCCGAACAAAACCGAAAGCCTGAATCCGTAGATGACCCGTGCCAGGACGTCACGGGCCTGATCGTCCGTCCCCAGCCAGTTTCGCCAGCTCGGTGGCGCGGGCGATGGCACGTTCAAATCCTTGACCGAGGTGGCGTAGCTGAACGGTACCAGCGGCCAGACCATCCATCCCTTCGCCTCGATCGTTTTGCGCAGTTCCGGATCCGTGTAGTCGGCCTCCGTGGGGAGAAAATCGGCGCCGAAGGCGTCTTCGCTGTAATCCTGTAATACCGGCACATACCAGTGCCCATCGAACCGAACCAGCAAGGGGCGGTCGTTGGCGATAAATTCCGCGAACAGTGAGAGACCGAACAGCACCGCGAATATCCACAGCGACCAGAAACCACGTTTGTTGGCGCGAAAGATCGCAATCCGGCGGCGTGTGACGGGGCTGAGAGTCAAGACCGAGCCTCGAAGTCGATACGTGGGTCCACCAAGGTATACATTGTGTCGCCGACGATCTGCATCAGCAGACCCGCGAGCGTGAAAAGGTATAACGTTCCGAACATCACGGGATAGTCGCGCTGGATAGCCGCCTGGAACCCCAGAAGTCCCAGGCCGTCCAGGGAAAAGACGATCTCCACCAGCAGTGCCGAGGTGAACAATATGGATATGAAGGCCTGAGGAAATCCCGCGACGATCAACAGCATCGCATTACGGAACATGTGGCCGTACAGCACCTGCCGTTCGTTCGCGCCCTTCGCTCGGGCGGTTATGGTGTACTGCTTGCCGATTTCCTCCAGAAAGCAATTCTTGGTCAGGATCGTCAGACTGGCGAACCCACCGACGACCATGGCAATGGTCGGCAACACCATGTGCCACATGTAGTCCAAGGCCCGAGCCGTCCAGGGCCAGGACGCCGACCCCTCGGTCGTCATGCCGCTCAGAGGAAACCAGTGCAGGAAACTGCCCCCGGCGAACATGACGACAAGAAGGATCGCCAGCAGAAAGCCTGGGACCGCATAGCCCACCAGAACGACGGCACTCGTGGCGACATCGAAGCGGCTGCCGTGCCTGACCGCTTTCGCGATGCCCAGCGGGATCGAAATGCCATAGACCAGAAGCGTCGACCACAGCCCAAGAGAAACGGATACCGGTAGTCTTTGCAGCAGAAGTTGCAGGACGGTTTGGCCGCGGAAGAAGCTTTTCCCGAAGTCGAAGCGCAAATACCCCCGGATCATGTCGCTGAACCGGGTCAATGGCGGTTTATCGAAGCCAAAGGTTCTCTTTATGTCCTCAATGATGGCGGGGTCGAGACCACGGGCACCCCGATAGCTGCCGGCACCGCTGAAATCGGAGCGGGCGCCGGTCAAGCGGGAGGACATATCGCCGCGACCCTTCAACTCGGCGATCATTTGCTCGACTGGCCCGCCAGGCGCGAACTGGACGATGACAAAATTTATCGCGATGATCCCGAACAGCGTCGGAATAACCAACAGCAGCCGTCGGGCAATATACGCCCCCATGGACTAGTGCCGTCCGCGCGCTGTGTCGATTGCCGCGGCTTTCGCGGGATCCACCCACCATGAATCGAAATTGACGCCTTCCCGAACATGCTGTTCGGGTTTGCCAAACCGGTCCCACCAGGCGACGTTGAATTGCAGGTTGCCCCAGTTCGGCACCAGGTACCAGTTCCACAACAATACCCGGTCGAGTGCCCGCGCGGCAGCGGTCAGCGCCGGCCTGGTCTGCGCGGTCACGATTTTTTCGACCAAGGCATCCACCGCGGGGTCGCATACGCCGGAGATGTTGAAACTGCCTTGTGCCTTCGCGGCGGCGCAGGAAAAATAGTCGCGCAACTCGTTCCCCGGCACATCGCTTTGTGGATAGACGATGATCGTCATGTCGTAGTCGAAATCGTCAGTCAGGTGCTGGTATTGCGCGGGGTCGACCATGCGTACCTGCGCATCGATGCCGACCTTCTGTAAAATCTCGGTAAACGGCAGGGTGGGGCGTTCCAACGAAGGTTCATCCAGCAATACTGAAAAATGCATTTGCTGCCCGTTCGCATCCACCAGTTTGCGATCCTTGATGGTCCAGCCAGCCTCCTTGAACAGCGCCAGTGCTTGTCGCATCTGCTCCCGGTTGTTGCCCGACCCGTCCGTTACCGGCAGGGAAAATACGGTCGTGAACGCCTCGGCCGGTAACCCGGACTTGAATGGCTCCAACAACGCCAGTTCATCGGCTTCCGGCAACCGGCTCGACGCGAGGTCGCTGTTGCTGAAGTAGCTCTTGGTCCGGCTATAGGCCCCATAGAACAGCGCCTTGTTCGTCCATTCGAAATCGAACAGCATCGCGATCGCCTGACGCACCCGCCGATCGGCGAAGACCGCGCGCCGTGTGTTCATGGCATAGCCTTGAATGCCCCCAGGCAAATGATGCATGAAGCTGTGTGTGACGACTTGGCCGGATTTGACGGCGGGAAAATCATAAGCGGTCGCCCAATTCTTTGAGATATTCTCGCTCCGGATGTCGATCTGACCGGCTTTGAACGCTTCCATGGCGACCGTGGCATCGCGGAAATATTCGATCCGAACCCTGTCGAAATTGTTGGTGCCTATGCCCGTCGGCATTTTGACCGCCCACCAGTTTGGATCCCGCTCATATGTGATGGACCTGCCCAGGTCGAAATTTGCCACACGATAAGGACCCGATCCGATCGGTGCGTCCGTCAACGGCGCCTCGAAATCCCGACCCTTGAAGAAATGCTCGGGCAAAACTGGCAGGCCGCCCACCACGAGGGGCAGGTCGCGGTTCTGATTGGACCTGAAGTGAAACACGACACGCCGCGGTCCCTCCACGGTCACATCGGCCACATCCGCGAACTGGATTTTCATGGCCGGCCGGCCGTGCGCGAGCAACGTCCGATAAGTCCAGGCAACATCTTCGGCCGTCACCGGCGTGCCATCGGAAAAATGCGCTTGCGGCCGCAGGTGGAACGCGACCCACATCTTGTCGGCCGGTAGTTCGACGGATTCGGCCAGGTGCGCATACGCGGTGGAACCTTCGTCGGCCGAACCCGTCATCAGACTTTCCCAGACGTGCCCGATCGTCGTGCCGGCCCCGGACCCGCCAGGCAGCACCACCCAGGGGCTTACCAACCCGAACGCGGCCGTTCCCCGCAGAATGAACGGGTTGAAATTGTCGTACGCCCCGATGGTGGCGAGGGTAACCGAACCACCTTTCGGCGCGTTGGGATTCACATAGGGAAAATGCGGAAAATCCGGCGGCAATGCCGGATCGCCCAACACCGCGAGCGCGTTGGTCTTGACCACCGGCATGCTGTCCGCCCACGCGGTGGAGGCTAACAGCAGCGACAGCAACAGATAAATGGCCACGCGCACGATCTGCCTCGTATTGTGGTTACGGTCCTAGCAACCTGGGCCACCCGTCAGCGCGAAGCAACTGACGGATTGTTCAGTTCCGCCACCGCGAGCGGGAGGAGCGCGGGATCGCCGACAGCGAGAACCCGCCCATCGCCGTCGACGCGCAACGGTTGACCGTTCCAATCGGTCACGAGTCCGCCGGCCCCCTCGACGACCGCGGCCAATGGCGCCCAGTCCCAGACCTTCATGTCCGATTCGGCGACGATGTCGATATGCCCGAGGGCCAGTAAGCCATAGGCATAGCAATCGCCCCCCCAATAGTTCCGCCGCACTTTTCCCGCGAGCTGCTTCCACCGCGGCATATCGCCGCCCTCCAGCATCTCCGGGCTGGTGCAGGACAATTCGGCTTCCGCTAAAGTAGGGCAGGGGCGGCAGCCCACGCGTCCACCTAGCGGGCCCCGAAACAGGGTTTGCCGGCCGGCGGCACCAATCCACCGTTCTCCGGTCACCGGCTGGTCGATGATGCCCAGGATCGGCTGTCCATCTTCGAGCAAGGCGATCAAAACGCCGAACGAAGGCCGGCCGGTAATGAAGGCCCGCGTGCCGTCGATCGGGTCCAGCACCCACCGCAGCGATGCTTGCGGGCGATCGAGACCGAACTCCTCCCCCAATATCCCATGGTCTGGAAAGCGCTCGCTAAGAACGGCGCGCATGGCCTGTTCGGATGTACGATCCGCTATGGTGACGGGCGAACGGTCGGATTTCGCATCGGCTGACAGCCCGGCACGAAAGAACGGCCGAATGACTGCCCCAGCGACATCTGCGGCAGCTTCCGCCGCCGCGATCAACCGGTCGAGATTCACGGCTGCGGCAAAGGCACCGGGCTATGCGACAAGGTCCGCAGGTAAGCGATCACGTTGGCCCGTTCCTCTGCGCTCTTGATCCCGGAAAAAGCGGCCATACGGGTGCCAGGTACGAACGCGGCCGGTTTCAGCAGCCAAGCGTTGAGATCGTCAAATGTCCAGTTGCCAGCCTTGCCCTTGAGCGACGCAGTGTAATTGAACCCCTCCATGTGACCACGGGCGCCGCCAACGACGCCATACAGGTTCGGGCCCACGCCAGCCTTACCGCCCTCGGTAAAGGTATGGCAGGAAGTGCACAGCTTCTTCGCCGTGCCCTCACCCGCCGCCGGGTCGGCTTTGGCGAGCAGCGGCGCGATCGGCGGCAGCGGTTCCATCTTTTCCGGTGCCGCGGGCGTCTCGGACGCCCCAGCGCCTTCGATCTTCAGAACCTCGTGCTCGGGTTTGGCATTGTGGATGACGTTCGCACCGATCCAGCCGGAAACGAAAAAGGCGATGCCAGCGACCAGAACCGCGGCCATGCCCTTGTTGATCTCGGTGCTGTCCATAAGGCGTCAAATCCTCGTCGTATGCCACTGAAGGCGGGTTCATCCGGACGCACGGCGTTGCGCGCTCGGCAGCGCGTCCATAAGCTAGGCGCACCATAAGGAAACACCACGACCCCATCAACCCACCCAAACCGCGAAATCGGAGTCACGTGAACCCTATCGTTGTCATCCCCGCTCGGCTGGCCTCCACCAGACTCCCGAACAAGCCGCTGGCCGATATCCACGGCAAGCCCATGATCGTGCACATGCTGGAACGCGGGTTGGAAGCCGATATCGGCCCCGTCGCGATCGCCTGCGGCGATCCGGAAATCGCCGACGCCGTGCGTCAGGCCGGCGGGCACGCCGTGCTGACCGACCCGGCACTCCCGTCCGGTTCGGACCGCGTGCATGCGGCTCTGGCAGAGTTGGACCCGGATCGGAAACACGACGTCGTGGTCAATCTGCAGGGTGATGTGCCAACCCTACCTCCGCACTGGCTGCGTGCCATCGTGGCGCCGCTGGACAAGCCAGGCTTCGACATCAGCACGGTCGTGGTGCCGATCCAGTCCGAAGAGGAGGCAAACACTGCCTCGTTCGTGAAAGCGGCCTGTGCGTTCGGCTACCATGACACCGTCGCGCCAGCGCTCTACTTCTCCCGTCAACCAATCCCTTGGGGTGACGGCCCTCGCTGGCATCACGTCGGTATCTACGCCTTCCGGCGCGTCGCTTTGGACCGCTTCGTGGCGCTCGCCCCCAGCCAACTCGAACGCCGCGAAGGGCTGGAGCAATTGCGCGCGCTTGAGGACGGCATGCGGATCGCCTGCGTCCGCCTCGAACACGGCCTGTTCGGCGTGGACACACCCGACGATCTCGAACGGGCGAGACAGATTTTGGATCCGAAAGGCAGTCCCGCATGAACGGCAAGATCGCGTTCCAAGGCGTCCCAGGCGCCTACTCCGACCTGGCTTGCCGCGCGGCATTCCCGGCCATGACCACGCTGCCGTGCGAATCGTTCGAAACCGCCATGGATGCGGTGCGCGAGGGGCATGTGACTTTCGCTATGCTTCCATGCGAAAATAGCCTCGCCGGCCGTGTCCCCGATATTCACCATCTGCTCCCCGAATCCGGGCTGTTCGTTGTCGGAGAGCATTTCCAGCGGGTCGAGCATTGCCTGCTGGGTGTCAAAGGCAGCACGATCGACGATCTGAAACGCGCACATTCGCACACCGTCGCGCTTGGACAGGTCCGACGGATTTTGCGCGACCTTGGTCTCACCCCCGTCATCGAGGCGGATACCGCCGGCGCCGCCGAGTTGGTCGCGAAGTGGGGCAACAAAGAGGAAGCGGCAATCGCATCGTCCCTCGCGGCCGAGATCTATGGTCTGGACATTTTGCGCGCCAATGTCGAGGACGCCGCGCACAATACAACCCGTTTCTACGTCATGGCGAAACGCCCGATCACGCCCGATGCGAGTACACCCGATCTCATGACGACATTCGTCTTTCGGGTCCGCAACGTGCCGGCGGCGCTTTACAAGGCACTGGGCGGGTTCGCGACCAACGGCGTCAACATGACCAAGCTGGAAAGCTACATGATGGGTGGCGAGTTCACCGCGACTCAGTTTCTGTGCGATGTCGACGGCCACCCCGAACAGCCCGGACTGCGCCGGGCCTTGGAGGAACTATCGTTCTTCTCGTCCGAAGTAAGGATACTCGGCGTTTATCCCGCCGCCGCCTTTCGTCTGGCTCAGGGCGGCAAATCCTAGATCGTGATCGCCAGAGGTGGAACCACACGGCGGCGTGAATCACGCGATCAAACAACGACTTACAGAACCCGATAGGGTCAAATTGACCCCATCGTGTTCTAAGCTTTGCGCTTCGCCCGGCTCCGCTTCGCGGGCGGAGCCGACCCGGCGACAGGCAATGTCATGCCCGTCATTCGTTCGATCAACGCGTCGTAGGCCCGCAGGTAGTCGGCCATCGCGAGTCGCGTCTCGGCGTATTGCCGCGCATTGTGCCGCAGTCGATTGCTGAGGTCCGCGTTTTCGATGAGTTCGACCACCGCGTCCGAGAGCGCGGGGGGATCGAAGAAGGACGTCAAAAGACCGTTATCGTCGTGCGTGATGAACTCCCGCACGGTCTGGCAATCGCTGGCAACGATGGCGCAACCGGCGGCCAAAGCCTCCCGCAGTGACCAGGACGCCACGAACGGATAGGTCAGGTAGACATGCGCATCCGACCGTTGAAGCATCGTGACATAGTTGTCGTAGGGGATGCGGCCGGGGAAAACGACACGCGCGGGATCAATTCCCGATCCCACTTCCCGCAGCATCAACTCCCGCCAGGTCCCGCCGCCCGCGGGCAAGTTCCCGTAGCTGACGCCGTCGCCCCCAACCATGACGATCTTGATATCCTTGCGGGCCTTCAGAATATGTGGAATCGCCCGCATCATCAGTGGAAAACCACGATACGGTTCCAAATCCCGCGACACGTAAGTCACGAGCTTTTTGTGCGGCTCGACCGTCATGCCGCCGATCGTCAGTGGCGCGCGGCGCACCTTGGGGGCGGGCTTGCAGACATCGAGATCAACCCCTTCCCAGAGGAGGTTTATACGCTCGCGCGCCCATTCCGGGTAGGTCGATCGTTGCCATTCCGTTGGGCACTGGCCTTCGCCGTCCAGGTTCAAGGCGATGTGGTTGATGGCGTTCTTGGCCCGAATGCGCGGGAAGTCAGCGGTACCAGTCGGGAATTCAGGGTCGAAGCCAACGTCGACCCCGTAAGGCTGGTAATAAAACTCCATATAGCCAAGCATCGGCACTTTCGGCCAAACGTCGTTCAGATTGAGCATTTCGCCCCATCCATGGTGGCCGATAATAATGTCTGGTTCGTAACCAAGATGCTTCAGATTGGCGGCCGTGCGACCGGCCGCCTCCGCGCGTCGAACCGCGCCATCGAGTTCCCGAGCCGCGATATGCGCCTCGGCCGCCGCAGGCGCTGGCTTGGCGTACGGGACTTTGCGTACGCCATTGATATGGTTCGAATTCGCTTCGCTGATGAAAACGATCTCGTGCTGGCGCGCCGCCACGAGATGTCTGACGATATGCAGGAACTGCCCGGGGAAGTTCTGATGAACAAACAGGAATTTCACGCCGCGGCAGCCCTTTGCTCGTCCCCCAGCCGTTATCGCCGAGCCGGCTTGGCGGCGACCCGGGGCTTGATCGTCCGGGGCGCGGACGGTTTCGCCTCGCGCGGTTTCAATTCGACGTGCAGCGCTTCCAACGCGGCAAGGCTTTCCGCCTCGCAGGATTCGCCCACGGGCACGGGCCCGACGGCACTGCCGTCGACGAACGTCGCCGAGTAGCTGCACGTATAGTTTTTCGCAGCGTTACCCTTGAGCCGCAATTTGAACCCAAGCAGCGGCAGCGCCATGCCGCGGCTGCCGCAGAACTTGCCCCCAGTCACCCAGGGAGAGAGCCAGCCGCGACCGAGGACCCCCTGATACTCGATGTCCTCGGGCTCGAAGTCGTGATGGGCGGCAATACCGAACCCCTCCATCCACAGACCGCTGCCACGTACGCCGATCCATTCGCCAAATTTACCGCCGATGTCGCCGGTTCGCTGGACATGCGCGACCACGTCCGGTTCAGGCGCCCCAACCGGTGGGGCCGGTGGTGGCGGCGCCGGCTGGGGAGCGGGTGCCGCTGGCTCGCCGTTCAGGCGGAGAACCTGGAGCCTCGGCGCGGCGTCAGCGGACTGCCGCCCGCTCTGATAGCATCGTCACCAAAATCTGTGCCGGGCCTTCCTTTACCCGCACCAGTGCGCCGGTACCGTCCAGCCAGCCATCGGGCCTGAACGTGCTGATACTGACCGCATCGGACCTGCCCATCAGGCCAGGTGCCAGCGATACCCGCACGCCTGGCAGTCCGGTCGCCGGATCGGGCGGAGGGCTGCCGGCCGCCTGGAACACGCAGAACAAGCCCGCGTCCAGCGTCATCAGGTTGCCGGAAACCCGCAGTTCCGCGATACGACTCGCCGCCTCTCCCTGCGTATTTGTTGGAGCAGGGGGCTGCGCCGAGACCGGAGCTTGGGCCGGTGCTTCAGGATTGGCGTCGTGGATCGCGGGCACCGCGCTGGTGTCGTCAGGCATACAAGGCTCTCACTCTTTCGGTGGCACGTAGCATCGGGGGGCTTCTATGGCAAAGACCGGTAAATCAGGAGTCCCGAAATGGCGCTGCGCCAATACAGCCGCACGGTTCATTGCCGTTGCAAGCGGTCAACGGCCGCGATCAGGGCGTCGTTGATCGACGCGGGGGGCAAGCCCAATGGGAACAGGAAACCCCGCCCGGTCGCGCGTATTCTGTCCGCTGGCGCCCCGAGATCGAACGCCGCCACCGGCAGCCCTGCCTGCCACAGTTCGCTGAGCGTCAAGCTCCAGGTCTCGGGCCACACCGACGGCAGAAAGCCCAACGTCGCGTTTTGCGCGCGTACCAGGTCCACGGCCTCCTCCGGCGCGTAGGTTCCGGTGATCATGACATGCCCGGTGCCCAGCAGTTCGCGATCGTTGGTCGTATCGCCCACCACGACGAACGCCAGAGCCAATCCTCGCGCCGCCGCATCGCGGGCACATGCCAGCAGCACATCGAAGCCCTTATGAGGCCCAATCCCGCCGAGGACGCATATCCTTCTGCTGCCTCGGGGCGCCGGCCTCGCGACAATGCGGGTGTCGTCGTCATGCGGCACGACCATGATCGGCAAATCGGGAAAATAACGTCGCATGCGAACCGCGGTGTCCGACGACGGTGCGAGCACCCGCCGTGCCGCGGCGAGAAAGGCCGCCGAACGCCGGCGAAGCGCCGCGACGGTGATGTCTTCGCCAATCAGATTGCCGTTCACCGCGACACAGGTTTCGCACCCCGTGAGGTCCGGCTCCCCACAATACCGATTCTCGCGGTTGAGCAGTGCGATACGAGGGCAGACCCAGACATAGTCATGAATATGCACGTCATAGGGGACTGAAAGCCCGTGCACCGCATCGTAGATGCTGGGATCGTGTCCAAGTGTATGATGAATTTCGACCAGTTCCGGGCGTGTACCGTGAAGGAACCGCGCAAAAGCCGGCATTTCATCGGGCAGGGCAAATCGCAAATGTCGGTGCCCATCGACGGCTGTAGCCACGCCGCCACTCGGCAACGCCGCGGGAATGAGAACGACGGGCCGGAATCCTTCCTCCCGGTATTTCTGGGCGGCAGCGTCGATCCGACGAGCGACGCCGCCGCCATCGGCATGCGTGATCAAGACGATCGAGCGCTCGCCCGGCAACGCCGCCGCATGCCAACGTGCGCTTTCGATACGGCGTTGCGCTGCGACCAGGCGGACATCGGTTGAAAAAAAATCGTCCCAATCCAGAAAATCCGGATACCGCTGACGGAGAATGTGCAAATTCCGGCGTCTTAGACTTTCACCCCCCGGTTCTAGATCGGTATCGGCGCCATGCGCGACAACGAGATTCGGGATCGCAACGTGCCGCCATCCCGACCGGTGGGCGCGCAAACAGAAATCGGCGTCCGCACCCCAGCCCTGAGCGAATGTTGCCGCATCGAAAATCCCGATTTCGTCCAGACAGGCCCGTTTGATGTAAAGGCAGTGTGCCAAACCGTATGGGATATCGATGGCGCCACTATCGGTCTCCGATGAAGCCGGATGATTGGGCGGGATCGCGGTTCCCGGATACGCCCCCTCCCAGGAATCCACTGACAGCGGCATGACAGTCCCGATATCCGGGGCTGCATGAGCAGCACGTGCCAGACAGTCAAGCCAGCCGGGCGGGAGCGCGAGGCCCGGGCGCAGCAACACGACATCGCAATCGCCACTCGTCGCGATGCCGGCGTTCGCAGCGGCAGCGAAGCCCTTGGGCCCATCGTAAGGCACCTGTTCAACCCGCCCGCCCGGCACAATGCCGGCGGCAATATCCAGGGCGGTGGCCACGACGATCACCCGAACCGCCGCGGCGCATCCCGCGGCCACCGTCTCGGCGTAGCCGAGCGCCTGGGTCCGGTCCTGAAGCGCCGGGATGATCACCGTTATGGCGCGTGGGTCGGTCGCCCGTTTCACAGATGCTATGGGAAAGGCGAGCGTCGTCGCCCTTTGTGAAACCGGACTGCCCAAAAGATCGACGCCGTCGCGCCCTACGACTCTGAGCGGTTCCTCGAACCCGCCCAATCGGGCCACATTCAGCCGAAATCCCCAAGGGGCTACCCCGCCTGGGGGCCTCGCGATTGCGACCGCCCCGGTCGAACACGCGATTTTTCCAACCACACGGCCGGTTCCATCGATCAATGTAAGTCTTGGCCTGGCTCCCGGATCGCTCGGGTGCATCGCCCAGCCCTGAATCACCCCGCCGCTTCGCTCGACATACCCAACCGTTCGCGCGATCGCGGCCACGTCGATCGGGCTGCCCAGCAGGTGGCGCCCGTCCGTGGTGACCGAGATCCGCCGCGTCTTCGACCACGTGACGCGAGTCGGGGGGCGAGCGACCACGCGCCCGTCGACCGATATCTCGACATCGCCATCCGCGCCAACGACCAGGCGACCCGATCCCAGCAAACCGCACCAACCCGCGTGACCAAGGTTGCGAACCACCGCCTCCGCCGCCGACCGGACGGAATCCTGAAGCGCATGGCCGCGCAAAGCGTGTCCGATGGAACCGGCGGCCCCGTCCTCATCGCCCAAGCGGAGACATGCTGTACTCAGTCCGATCCAGGCCTCGCGCAAATCGACTTTCGTCGCGATCGCGCGAAACAGCGCCCGTGCTCGGCGGTCGTCGTATTCAAGACATACCGTTGCCAGAGTAAGGGCGATTTGCGGGGCTGAGGGAACAAGTCGGTGTGCCCGCTCGAACCACTGGATCGCCAACGCGCGGTCGTTCGCCCGCAAGGCCTCGAACCCGCGACGGTGCGCCTCACGCGCCAAAACCACGGCCTGGGGTTCGGCGTCGGCCGGGGAATCAAACGTGTTCTGCGCCCACGCGATCAGTTGCCGACTTCCGCTGACAAGGCCGCGATGTCGGCCCGCACATCGTCCAGCCCCTGCGCCAGCGCGCGTTCGAACCACATGCGTGCCTGCTCGATGTCCCGGGTACCCGCGAGGTTCCGTGCCAAATAGCGCCCCAGCATCATTTGCGCATGTGCGTGCCCCCGCTCAGCGGCGGACCGGAACCACTTTTCGGCGGTTGCGCGATCTGTCGGCACCTCGTGGCCTCCCCCGTTCATGGCGCCGACCGCGAACATTGCCCCGACATGTCCCAGATCGGCAGCGCGCTGGAATTTCTGCAAAGCGCCCGGGTGATCTTTCGCACCACCCCGTCCGGTAAGCATCATATCGGCCAGCAGCGTCAGTGCCTCCGTCATATCGGCACTCGCGGCCTTTGCGACCCAGGCCCGCCCTTCTTCCAAGTCCTGTTCGACGCCGCGTCCCTCGATATACATGCGGCCGAGCCAGTATTGAGCGTTTACGACCGAGTCGGACGCCTTGCGGAGCCATTCGGCGGCCTTCCGCTCGTCCTTCTCGATACCGATGCCTTCCGCGAGGCAAACGCCGAAGTTGAACGCTGCCACCGGGTCGCCAGCCGCCGCTGCCTGCTCGAACCAGGTGCGGGTCCGATGCGAATCCTGCTCGTTGCCCTCTCCTTTCAACAGCAGATTACCGATGTCGACATGGGCTTCCTTGTCGCCGCTTTCCGCCGAGACCCGTAACCATTGTGTTGCCTCGGCGTGGTCGCGCGGCACACCGGCTCCGGTCATGTAGAGCATTGCCAACGCGCGGGCGGCGCCACGATGACCGGCCTCTGCCGCCCGGCGAAACCACATGGCGGCTTCCGCGTAATTCGGGGGCAGGGCGCCACCGGCCGCATAGAGGTCGCCGACGACGGCCGCTGCCTCCGCATCGCCTGCCAACGCGGCCCGCCGAAGCCACGCCTCACCTTCCTGCGCGTTCGCCGGAACACCCAGTCCCTTCACCAGCGCGAAGCCCCAGCGGGCCTGTCCGCTGCGATGCCCCTTAATCGCGGATTGCCGGTAATACTCGGTCGCGAGCGCGTTATCCTGTTGGACTCCGATCCCCCGATCGCACAACATTCCGTAAAGATAGAGGGCCGTCGCCAACCCTTGATCGGCAGCAAGACGCAGGTGGCGTACCAACTCGTCCTGCGTGCCAGCCGCCGATGCGTCACGGGCGAGCACCAGGGCATAGCCCAGATGCCCCTGGGCGCAATTGCCTTCCGCCGATTTCTTGTACCAGCGGTCGGCCTCAGGCACATCGCGGAGGTCTTCGGGCCCGGAACCCAGAATGAAGGCCAACAATGCCTGACCTTCAGCGGAGCCAGCTTCGGCTGCTTTGCGTGCCCATTTGGCGGCATTGGGGAAATCTGGCGCGTTTTGAGCCGACCCACCAAACAACGACCCGGTCGCGGGCGCTCCGCCGGTGGCGAAGCCGTCAGCCAAACCGTGCAGCAGCATTGTCGCCAGCACGACCTGTGCCTCGACATGCCCGTGGCTCGCTGCCCGCTCCAACCAACGCACAGCGTTCGGGCGGCTGGGAGGGACGCCAACGCCCTCCAGATAGCAACGGCCTACCCGATATTCCGCCTCCTTGACGCCCGCTTGCGCGGCGCGGGCAAGGAGTGGAAATGCGCGTTTGGCGTCATTGCGTTCCAGCAAGCTGGCGCCGCGACGATACGCCGCCGCCGGCGAAAGTATTGACCTCAGACCATCGAACATCGGCATGTGACCGTCAGCCTATGGATGTCGTTCGGGTCTTCAGGGTTCACGCATGGCCTCGGTGGCGAGCGGTGCGAACTTTCCGAAGAGGTATCCCATGATGGACCGCTTCCCGACCAGAATATCCGCGGTGACCGCCATGCCTGGCATCAGGTGGAAGCCCTTGGGAATATCGTGCAGCTTCACTTCGTCGAGGCTTACGCGGGCGCGGTACCAAATGCCTGTCGCGGACCCCGTTGGAGGCATCGGCACCGATCCGGTCGGATTCCGTTGTTCGTCCTGCTGGGTAAAGCTGTCCGGGCTGATCACCCGAACGACGCCGTGCGCCATACCATACTGAGAGTAGGGAAAGGTATCGAACTTGACCGCCACCGGGTCCTGCAAATGCACGTAACCGCTTTCCGCGCCGGAGATATTGATCTCAACTTCCAACGGTGCATCGCTAGGTACGAGGCTGAACATCTGCTGCCCGGCGGTCACCACCGAACCAACCGAAATCTTGCCGATGCTCAGCACGGTAGCATCGCGGTCGGCACGCAGTTCCACCAGTTGTCGGCGAAGTTGAGCCTTGTTCAGCGACTCTCTCGCATCCGATAATTTTCCCGTGGTTTCAGCCAGTTTTTCGGCGAGATCGGCATGCCACGACTGCTCATAGCCGTTGCGCTCGGATGTCATCGCGGCGAAATCGCGCTCCGCGCCAATCTGGGCCTGCTGAGCAGCGTCGAGGCTACGTTGGACTTCCGCCCGTGAGTCCATCGCCGAGTAGGTGTTAAATTTGCTTCCGACATTCATGCGCTCCAGTTCCTTGCGCATTTGTTCGACCGTCACGGCGTATTTCAGTCGATCTGTGTAAACGGCGACATCCGATTTGGCTTTCCGGATTGTCGCTGCGAGACTGTCCAATTTGTCCTGGTAATTCTGGATCTTGTAACGGTATTCCGACTGCCGCTGCGCGTAGATCGCCGCTTGCAGCGACAGGTTGGGATCGATGCCTGAATAAGTGAAGGGATGATTGTCCAACTCCGCCTGCATTCGCGACACCTGGGCCTGATACGTCGACACCTGCGCGGCCAACGCCCCCAAATCGGCCGCCGCGAACGTGGGGTCGAGTTTCGCGAGCAATTGGCCCGCATGCACCGCCTCGCCCTCGTGCACTTCGATGGAGCGAACGATCGACGCCTCGAGCGGCTGCACCACGAGCGTCGCCGTCCGCGAGATCACACGGCCTTGCGTCGTGACGACCCTGTCGACCTTAATGACGGTCATCATTACGATGATGCTTATCACCATCGAAAAAATCGTCCAGGAGACGTATCGGGCGAACCGTGGCGTCTGGGCGTTAACGATCGCTGTCGAGGGCGATTGAAATTCGAGAATGATGGGAAGCGTCGGATCCGCGGCTTCGGTCAATGCGGACGATTGTCCCGACGACCGCTGGCTAGGAAGAAGCTGCATTGCGAGCTCCCGGCTTATCGAGATGGCGGTTCTGCTGTGCCCAGAGCTGCCGGTAGACCGAACAGCGCTCAAGCAGCACCTCATGCGGCGCGATATCGAGCAACTGCCCCTTGTCGAGAACCATGATCTGATCGCAATCCACCAGCGACGACAGGCGATGCGACACGATGAACATCGTGCGGCCGCGCGCGATTCGAAGCAGGTTGGCGTTCACCAGGGCCTCGCTCTCGGGGTCGAGTGCGCTGGTCGCTTCATCGAGGATCAATATCCTGGGATCGGTGATGACCGCGCGGGCGATCGCCAGACGCTGCCTCTGACCGCCGGAAAGGTTCGGCGACCCCTCTTCGATGTAAGTCTCGTAGCCGTTCGGCATACGCTCGATAAATTCCTCGGCGCCCGCCAGCCGCGCCGCTCGGATGGCATCGTCCAGGGTCAGGCCCGGTCGCCCGGCGAGGATGTTGTCGCGGATCGAACCGCGAAACAGGAAGTTCTCCTGTAGCACGACCCCAAAGCTGGATCGCAGGTGGCGCAGATTGATCGCCCGCAGATCCGCGCCGTCGATCTTCACGAAGCCCGAATACTCGCGGTTGATCCCCTGCAGCAGGCGCGTGATCGTCGACTTGCCGGAGCCGGAGCGCCCAACCAGCCCGAGCATGGTACCGGCGGGAATGTCGAACGATATCTTGTTCAGTGCGGGCACCTTCGTGCCGGGATAGGTGAAGGTGACATCCTCGAAGGCCACCGCACCGGAAAATCTTGGCCGCACGCCCGTGCCGGCGTTGTCGATTTCCAATGGACGATTCAACACGTCGGCCGCTTGCCCCATCGCGCCGCCGACCTCTTCCCACTCCTCGATCAATCGAGCGAGGCCCACCAGAGGCGTGCTGACGCGCTGGGACAGCATCATGAAGGCGAACAAGCCGCCAATGGCGACCCCGGTGTCGTCCGCCAGCGCCATATAGGCGCCGATCATCACGATACCCACCCACATGAACCGTTCGATGGGTGTCACGAGCGTTTGCGGCCAACTGGACAACTTTCCAAAAGCAAGCCGCCATTTGCCGACTTCTGCCACGCGCTCGTCCCACTGCGCTTTGCGCTGTGGTTCCAGGGCCAGGGATTTCACGGTCTTGATGCCGAAAATCGTCTCGCCCAAGGTCGCGGATTTGTTTGTTTCGGCGGTAATGACCCGCCCGAAGATCATGCGCATCGGGCGCAAATAAGCGAGGATGATCAGCATGATCAGGGCGGAGCACACAACGACGATCCAAGCCAGTGTCGCGTTCAGCCAGAACAGAATCGGGGCGAGCACCGCCAGCGTGATCAGGTCGAGGAAGGTGGACATCAGCTTGCCGGTAATGAACTGCCGGACCTGATGAACCTGGGTGATCTTGTACATCGTCTCACCCGCCGGATGGCGCTCGAAGTAGTCGAGCGGCAACCGAATCAGCCGGTTGAAGACGTGCAAATTAAGCTTCGCATCGACCCGGACACCGACAATCAGCATGATCAGGCGGCGCGCGTGACCGAGCAGCGTCTCATAAAGAATCATGATCGCCAGGATCGTGGAAATGAGCGCCAGGGTTGAATAGCTGCGATAGGTCATGACCTTGTCGATCACTGTCATGACCATCAGCGGCGGAAAAATCGTCAGGAAGCTCAGCGCCACGGAGGCGACGAAGAGGTCCCGGAGGGATTTGCCCTCCAGCATGACAAGGCCAAACAGCGACCGCAGGGTAAAGGGCGGGTCAGCGTCGGCATGACCGCGTTGGGCCCGAACCAGAATGGCCTCACCGTTCCAGACCTCGGACAACCGCATCTCGTCGACCGGCACCGGCGGATCCGCTTCCGGGGCCCGCGGATCGCGCACCATAACAATCTTGTGCTCGGGGTTTGCCCCAATCAGCAGGCCGGCGGTACCATCGTTGAACAGCAACACCACCGGACCCGCACCCTGCAGGCCCATGAGATGGCGCCACCGCAGGCGCACCGCGCGCGACCACATGCCGGCGCCCTGCGCCCAGGTCGACAGTGCGGCCGCGTTGGGGGCCGTCTCGCCCCCTTCGCCACGATAGTCGATCGGGTCGAGTTCCAGGCCGTAATAGCGGCCGGCCATCATCATCGCCAAAAGGCGCGGATGGATCGGACCCGAACGTGGCGCGTCCGCACCCGTCGACATACCGGTTGAGCCACCGTCGCCGCCCGTCTGCCCGACAGGCCCGCCCGGCTGTCTACCAAGCCAGGGCTGACCAGAAGAATGACCGTCAGAAATATCCACAAGCAGACCCTTTTGGAGGCACATCGGCCAGGGCCGATCCACCTCGATGTACGAGCCGCGGGTGAACCGCGGTGACTCCCCACATGGGCCATAGGCCGCATGATCGCAACCGTAAGAGTGTCTGGCCTCAGCCCTTTGCCACCACGCGCATCTGGCGACAAAACACAACCTACCCTATGGCACAGGAGGACACAAAAACCAACGGCATCTTGTATTTTGAGACGTTCGGTCGCGCGTTTGTGTTTTGACAGACGCGGGTAACGAACGGTGATCACTCTAACCGTATCGACCCCGATGGTTTATGACACAGGCCCGATCGAAGGACAAACAGATCATGGATATCGCTGACGACGTAGGCGCCTTCCTCCCCGGACCGCGCTTCGAGCATCCGCCGCTGGCCTCCGGCCGCCTGTCCGGGCTCACTTTCGCGGTCAAGGATCTGTTCGACATCGCAGGCGCGGTGACCACCTTTGGAAACCCTGACTGGGCGCGCACACACAAGCCCGCATCCGCCACGGCACCGATCGTGTCGACCTTGCTTCAGGCCGGCGGCCATCTGGCGGGGAAGACCAAAACCGTCGAACTCGCCTACGGCCTGACAGGCGAAAATGTCTGGTACGGCACCCCGATCAACCCCGCCGCGCCGGATCGCTTCCCCGGAGGATCCAGTTGCGGTTCCGCGGCGGCCGTGGCTGCCCAACTGGTGGACTTCGCCCTCGGTTCGGATACCGGCGGCTCCGTCCGTATCCCGGCGAGCTATTGCGGCCTGTTCGGGATTCGTCCGAGCGCCGGGGCCATCAGCCTGGCCGGCGCGTGCCCACTGGCGCCGAGCCTGGACACGCCCGGCTGGTTCGCGCGATCGGCTTCGCTATTGACCGCGGTTGGCGACGTCCTGCTTCCGGCCAACCGCCAAGGCGCGGACGGCCCATTGCTGCGCGTCGAAGAAGCATGGGTCAACGCACAACCGGAAGTCGCCGACACGTTGCGGCCGGCGCTGGAGAAGCTGGAACAGCTCCGCGGACGGGCGGTTGGGATTCGCCTTGTGCCCGAGGGGCTGTCGACGCTCTATAAACACTTTCGTGTCGTTCAGGCCGAAGAGGCCTGGGCCGCGCTGGGCGCTTGGGTCGAGACCGTAACCCCCAGTTTCGGACCCGGCGTTGCCGAACGTTTCGCAGCCGCTCGGACCACCAACCCGGCAGATGCCGGCATCGGCCGAGGCTACCGACGCATGCTCCAAGCCCGTGTGCGCCCCATCCTCGCGGGTGGTGCTGTGCTGGTCTATCCGACAAGCCCTTGTCCCGCGCCGCTGCTGACCTCCCGCCAGGCCGAACAGGACGCAGTGCGCGAGGCAACCATGGGCGTCACCGCCATCGCCGGATTCTGCGGACTGCCGGAGGTCACCTTGCCCGTCGCCGTCGTCGGCGGCGCGCCGGTCGGATTGTCGTTGGTGGCGGGGCAGGGGCAGGATCGGGCACTGCTGGCACTTGCGTGCGACGCCGCCGCGATTCTGGGGTTGCCCGTCTGAGACAATGACGAGCATTCTGCTTCCAGGTTGCGGGGGATTCGAAAATGGACATTCGCGATGCCACGGAGGCGGATATCCCTGCCATCCAGGCCATTTACGCGCATCACGTTCTGACCGGGACCGGCACGTTCGACGAAGTGCCGCCAACCATCGATGAAATGCGCGATAAATTTCGCAACGTCGTGGCGCGCGACTGGTGCTGGCTCGTCGCAACCGATGCAACCGGCGTGCTGGGTTATGCATACTACATCCAGTTTCGCGATCGCACCGCCTATCGCTATTGCGTCGAGGACAGCATCTACATCCGCGAGGACGTTCGCGGGCAGGGCGTCGGTAAAGCCCTGGTTTCCGCGCTGATCGAGCACGCGACCGCGCGCGGAATGCGGCAAATGATCGCGGTGATCGGCGATTCGGAGAATGTCGGCTCGATCGGCGTGCATGCCAGTCTCGGTTTCCACATGGTCGGAACGCTGCGCACCGTCGGGGTTAAATTCGGCCGGTGGCTCGATGTCGTATCCATGCAGCGGGCGCTGGGCCGCGGTGATGCGAACGTGCCCGATTGAATGCTGCGGGATCGTCGAATCTGGTTCATGGCGGGGTACGGGTTCGTCTCCGGCCTGCCGCTGCTGCTCTCGGGCTACATCTTCAAGCTGTGGCTGACCGAGGCCCATATATCGCTGACCATCATCGGCCTGACCACCTATGTCGGGCTGGCTTATTCGCTGAAATTCGTCTGGGCGCCCCTGCTGGACAAAGCGCCGCCGGGGCCGCTGCGCCGATTGGGCCGGCGGCGCGGATGGCTGGCGATCATACAGCCGGCCTTGATCCTCGCGACGGTTGCGCTGGCGCTGTCGAACCCGGCCGCAAGGCCCGCCGTGTCGATTGCCGCGGCCGCGATGGTGGCATTCTGCTCCGCCAGCCAGGACATCGCGGTCGATGCCTGGCGTATCGAATTGTTTGCCCAACGCGATCAGGGCGGGGCGCTGGCCGCCTATGTCTGGGGCTACCGGGTCGCGCTGCTCGTGGTGACATACGGCGTGATCAGATTGGCCGGGGTTGTTGGCTGGGAGATTGGGCTGCTTGGCGTCGCGGTGCTGCTGATGCTGGGGCCGCTGGTGACGTTGCTCGCGCCCGAACCGGACACGGTTGCAAATGGCGATAGGCAGGATCTGGGCCTTATGGCGCGGTTGCGGGCGGCCGTGCTCGACCCGCTCCTGGAGTTCATGCTGCGGCCCGGCGCTGTGGTGATTCTTCTCTTTGTCGCTCTGTTCAAGTTGGGCGAGGCGTTCGCTGGCCTGATGACGGCTCCGTTTTATCGGGCATTGGGATTCGAATTGGCCACGATCGCCAACAACGCCTGGTTTTCCCTCGGGGGCACCCTGGCCGGCTATGCCGTGGGGGCTTGGTTGGTGGCCCGCATCGGCGTCGGGCGGGCCCTGATCGCGACAGGGTGGGCGCAGACGCTGGCGATGGGAATGTATGTCGTATTGGCGCAATCTGCGGGGTTGTCTTCGGTGCTTTGGGGGACCGTGACAACGGAAGCCTTCGCGCAGGGTATGGCGGATGCCGCTTTCCTCACCTACCTCTCCGGCCTCTGCTCGCGACGCTTCACAGCCACGCAATACGCGCTGCTGTCCTCGGTGCCGGCGCTCGCCATCCACACCATCGGGCCGTGGTCGGGCGCGGTTGCCGCCGCGACCGGCTGGTTCTGGTTCTACGTGCTCAGCCTCGTGGCAGCGCTGCCCGCAATGGCACTGATGCTGTTGATGCTGCGGCGCTACCCGCCGACGGAAGCGGCCGCATAATATTGGCGGACACGCCCCATCTGGGGTTGGCAGTCAGCCCGTATTACCCCGGTTCGATCGGCATACGCGCGATGCTCAGCCACGCGACAGGCGCACCCGCTTCCTCGGCCGCGCGGGCGCCGGGCAGGCTTGCGTTCCAGTCGGCGGCGATGAACCGCCGGCCACTGATTCCGGCGGCTTCGTCGGATACCAGCCACAACAGCGGCGGCACCATGATCTCAGGCTGCAGCATTTTGGCTCGGTCGCCGGCATCGTCGCCAACCAGGGCGGTATTGGTCACGCCGCCGGGCACGAGCACGTTGGCCGTGACGCCGGTGCCTTTCAGGTCGGCCGCCAGTACCGCCATCGACGATTCGGCAGCGGCCTTGCTGGACCCGTAAAGGAGGTAACCCTCCCGCACCATCGTGCCGAGGCTGGTCGTCACCGTGATGACCCGGCCCCGATTGGCTTTCAGCATGTGCGGAACGACGGCCCGCGACATCATGATCGGCGCGGTGGCGTTCACCGTCACGAACCGCGTCCACTGTTCCGGCGTAACCTCCCAGAACCGAAGCGGCTTGCTGCGCACATCCGGCCGGACCGACGACTGCCCAATCCCGGCGTTGTTGACGAGGACGTCGATCTGCCCCGATAGCCCGAGTGCCGCGTTCACGATGGCATCGAAGGCGTCGGGCTGTGCAAGATCGGCGGTATGCGGAACAAACCGGCCCGCCAGCCCTTCGGCCGATTGCGCGGCCGCCGCCAGCGCTGTGGCGGCGCGATCCACCGCGAGGACGTCGATACCGCTTCGCGCCAGCCCAAGCGCCATCGCCCGTCCGATTCCGCTCGCGGCACCGGTGACGATGGCGGTCTTCTTTGCGTCGGCCATGATGAGTTCCTCCTGCGTTGATTTTCCAGAACTGTCCCAGAAAACCGATCGCAGCGGAACCTGTTAGCGCGTCATCATCACCGGCAGATTGGAATACTCCAGCACGTGCCGCGTCACGCCGCCAAGGATCAATTGTCGCAGGCGGGAATGCGAGTAGGCACCCATCGACAGCAGATCACAGCCAAATTCCGAAGCGGCGGCGAGCAGCCCCGCCCCGACCGAACTGCCGACCGGTTGAAATACCGTGATGCTGGCGTCGATCCCGTGCAGCGCCAGATAGGCAGCGAGGTCGGGGGCCGCCGGGCCGCGACGCTGGTATCCCTCGGCTGAAAGGATGCGGACAGCCTCGGCCTTGTGCATCCACGGCATCGCCGCGAGGGCGGACGCCGCCGACTCCGCCGTGCCATTCCATGCCAGACAGACCCGCGTTCCGATCGTTCGCGGTGCGACCTGCGGCGAGATCATCACCGGACGGCCGGAATCGAACAACACCGCGTGCAGCGCGTCGGAGGACGATACATCCTCCCCCGCATCCGGGTGTGGCACCACGGTGAGATCGGCGAGGCGCGCCTGTTGCGCGACGATATCTTCCTCCCGCCCGGTGACCGCCGCGAAGCTGGCCGTGGCATGGGGAAGACCGGCCTGCGGTTCCCCAACCGTGACCTCGTGTCTGGCCACGAAGCGTTCGAACATCGACCGGACGGCATGGGCGCGTTCGCCGCTTTCCTTCTCCGTCGCCGACATCATCTCCTCGATCATCGCGCCGGAAAGCCCTTCGCCGGCGAGCGGTGCCACATCGCGGCTATCCACACGCACGTGCAACGCGGTCACATGGGCGTTGAACTTCCGCGCGATCATCAAGGATGTCGTTAACGCGGCCTCCCCCGCGGCAGTGCCGGTGAGGGGCAGCAGCAGCTTACGGATGGACATGATCGGCTCCTTTCCTTGATCGTCTTCCCAGAGCGCGGGTCTGGTTTGCACTTCTAGCACGGCTCCGATGGGCGCGGGAGCAAATTCCGCATCTGCGATGCTGCACTCTCAGCATCCGACGCGTCGATCGGAGTCCAGTCAAGTGGTCCGGGGTCGCTCGGCGCGGCGGACCGCAGCACGTCGACGGTGGCATCCGACGCATCATCCACCCGACCCGCCACGCGCCGCTCCAACTCGGCCATTGGTGCGCGCAACCAGAACCCCGTGAACGGCACACCCGCGGCCTGGCACGCAGCGCGCACCATCGCGCGATGGTCGAGGTTCAGGAACGTGGCGTCGGCGATGACGCATTGGCCGGCCTCGGCCGCGATCCCCATCGTTGTCGCCAACGTTTCGAATACCGACTGGCTGACCTCAGGCGTGTAGGCCGCTGGCGGCAGGCGTTGTTCGGGCAGCGCGCCGGACAGGCGCTTGCGGATTTCGTCGCTGCGGACAACCAACGCGCCGGGCGACGCACCGATTTCGGGCGCCAGCAATCGGGCGACCGTCGATTTTCCGGTGCCGGGTAAGCCGCCGATGCCGATTGCGAAAGGCGGCCGCGGGAGCAGATAGGCCCGGGCGGCTTTCAAATAGGATTGACCCGCATCGGCGTCGCCAATGCGGGCGGCGACATGGGCACGCACCAGGGCGCGCAACGAGAGGAACGCCGGCAAGCCGCGTATCAGCGCCGCGTCGCCGGTTCGCGCGATATAGCGGTTCATCACGCGGTTCGCGGCAGAGCGACCGACCCTCTGTTCAAGGTCCATCAACAGGAACGCGAGATCGTACCCAACGTCGATGGTCGCCAACGCTTCATCGAACTCCAGCGCGTCGAAGAGCGTCGGCGTGCCGCGCCAAAGACAGATATTGCCCAGATGGAGATCGCCATGTGCCCGCCGCACGAATCCATCCCGAACACGCTGGTTCAGCCAGGGATCGAGGTCGGACAGGATGCGGTCCATATCCGCGCCCCAGGCGTCGATCGCATCAGACGGAAGCCCGGCATCCCTCGCGGCGGTAACGTTGCCCCGCGCCATCCAATGCATATCGGCGGATGCCGAAGGCAATGGCGCCAATTGCGCGTGGTAGGATGCCACGGCATCGGCGATGGCATCGAGCAAACGCCCATCCAGTCGTCCGTCCCGAGCCATGACGATCAGGAAATCGGATGACGGCACGCGGGCCATACGCAGCACCCAATCGACGATGGTGCCTTCGCCGCCCAGTGAAAGCGTGCCGTCGTCGCAGCGGATCACCGGCACGATATCGCGATAGAGGCCCGGCGCCGCCGGTGCGTTCAGTTCGAACTCCCGCCGAGTGAATGTCTCGCGGTCCCCCGACGTCGAAAAATCGAGGAACGACAGCCTTACCGCCTTCTTCAGCTTCCACACCGTGTCGGCGCCGAGAAAGACGAGCGAGATATGGGTCTCGATCGGATCGGCACCGGCCAGTTCACGCAGGAATGCGGCGGTTTCGGCCTGTTCCGGCGGAATGGTCACGGCATCACGGGAACAGCTTGCCGGTGGTCCACCCGCCATCCGGAGCCGCTTCGTAGATCGTGCGGTCATGCAGACGGAACGGCATGTTCTGCCAGAACTCGAAATAGGACGGCAGGACGCGATAGCCCGACCAGTGCGGGGGGCGCGGGATATCTTCGCCAGGATATTTGGCGTCGTACTCGGCCAGTCGTCGTTCCAGTTCTGCCCGGGATGCCAGCGGTCGAGATTGGTCCGAAGCCCAGGCGCCGAGCCGGGAAACCCGCGGGCGGGAGGCGTAGTAGGCATCGGCCTCCGCGTCGGTCACGTGTTCCACGATGCCCTCGATACGGATCTGGCGGCCGAGCGACTTCCAGAAGAACAGGAGGAAGACCTGGCCGTTGGCGGCGAGTTCGTCGGCCTTCCGGCTTTGCTTGTTGGTGTAGAACACGAATCCGCGGGGGTCGACGCCCTTCAGGAGGATGGTGCGGGCCGAGGGTTTGCCAAGCGCGGTCGTGGTCACCACGGTCATGGCGTTGGGGTCGGAAGGTTCGGATTTTTCGGCTTCCGCCATCCATTCTTGAAAGTGGGCAAACGGGTCGTTCATGGCTTTAGCGTCCCTTTCGGAGGGGTCCAGTCTTGCCCCAACATGGCCCTGACGGGCGCGAAGGTGAAGCGCCCTCTTGCCGGAACCGGGGGCGCTGTGCCACCACGGGGCGCGAAAAGGACGACGCAACCCCGCAACAACACAGAGGTAGGACCATGCCCGACAGCGCCGCCGCGCCGCTCCCCATGAAGGGGACGCTGATGCAAGGCAAGCGGGGCCTCATCATGGGCGTCGCGAACGACCACTCCCTGGGATGGGGCATCGCAGCCGCTTGCGCCGCGCAGGGCGCCGAGTTGGCCTTCACCTATCAAGGTGAGGCGCTGGGGCGGCGGGTGAAGCCGCTCGCCACTTCGATCGGATCGGATCTCGTTTTCCCGTGCGACGTCTCCGACGACGCAAGCATCGATGCGGCATTCGAATCGCTCCGTGAGCGCTGGGACGGTCTCGATTTTCTGGTGCATGCCATAGGCTTCGCCGACAAGGCATACCTCCGGGGACGTTACCTCGACACGCCAAGGGCCGCGTTCCTCCAGGCGATGGACATCTCCTGCTATTCCTTCAGCGCGGTCTGTGCGCGCGCCGTCCCGATGATGCGGGCCGGAGGCAGTCTGCTGACCCTCACCTATCTCGGCGCCGAACGCGTCGTGCCGCACTATAACGTCATGGGCGTGGCAAAAGCGGCGCTGGAAGCATCGGTGCGTTACCTCGCGGCCGATCTTGGCGACAGCGATATCCGGGTCAACGGAATCAGCGCCGGCCCGATCAAGACACTCGCGGCCAACGGCATCGGCGATTTCCGCTACATCTTGCGCTGGAATCAGTTGAATTCGCCGATGCGCCGCAATGTCACGATCGAAGAGGTCGGGGGCGCGGGCGTGTATTTCCTGTCCGACCTCTCCCGTGGGGTGACAGGCGAGGTCCATCATGTCGATTGCGGCTACCACACCGTCGGCATGAAGCATCCCGACGCGCCGGACATCGCCACCGCGGGCCACGAATGAGTCACAACAGTTTCGGACATCTGTTCCGCGTCACCACCTGGGGTGAGAGCCACGGGCCGGCAATCGGCTGTGTGGTCGACGGATGCCCCCCGCGCCTGCCGCTGACCGAGGCGGACATCCAGCCATGGCTGGACCGGCGTCGCCCCGGCCAATCCAAGTTCACCACCCAGCGCCAGGAGCCCGACCAGGTTCGGATTCTGTCCGGTGTGTTCGAAGGCCTGACCACCGGCACCCCGATTGCCTTGGGGATCGAGAACGTCGATCAGCGGTCGCGCGATTACTCGGCGATCGCGGCACAGTACCGGCCCGGTCATGCCGACCTTACCTACGATCTGAAATACGGTATCCGCGACTATCGCGGCGGCGGACGCTCCTCCGCGCGCGAAACGGCGATGCGGGTCGCCGCGGGCGGCGTGGCGCGGCAGGTTCTGGGCGCGGGGGTAAGAATTCGCGGGGCGCTCGTGCAGATGGGCCCACACAAGATCGACCGGTCCCGCTGGGACTGGAACACCGTAGGCGACAACCCGTTCTTCTGCCCCGATCCCGTCGCCGCCGCCTTTTGGGAGGAGTACCTCGGCGGCGTGCGTAAATCCGGATCGTCGGTCGGCGCGGTGATCGAAGTGATCGCCGATGGCGTCCCGCCCGGGCTGGGGGCGCCAATCTATGGCAAGCTGGACGCCGATCTCGCGGGCGCACTGATGTCGATCAACGCGGTCAAGGGCGTGGAAATCGGGGACGGCTTCGCCGCGGCCTGTCTGTCGGGTGAGGAAAATGCCGACGAAATGCGGATGGACGACGGGTTGGTGACCTTCGGGTCCAACCATGCCGGAGGCATCTTGGGCGGAATTTCCACCGGTCAACCCGTGGTGGTGCGGTTCGCGGTGAAGCCGACCAGTTCGATTCTGACCCCTCGGCACTCGGTCGACCGGGCCGGGCAGGATGTGGATGTGAGCACCAAGGGCCGGCACGATCCCTGCGTGGGGATCAGAGCGGTCCCCGTGGGCGAGGCAATGGTGGCCTGCGTGCTGGCGGATCATCTGATGCGGCACCGTGCCCAAAACCCGGATGCGCCGACGACGGCCCGTTTGCCGCGGAACTGATCCCGGCACGTACCTGAGACCAATCGGCGAAACCGTCGAGTCTGCTGCCCGTCATGACCCGGACCACGCCTCCCCGCTACCGTCGAATAACGGCGAGGCGAATTTTCTTCTTGACGTAAATTAACATTAACGTTATTTACGCCATCATGAACCAGACGGAGACGCCAACTGCCAGGCCGACCCAACCGAATCCCGAAGGGGTGCGGACCGGTTCCGCCATGCCGGAAAGCATCGCCGCTCTCCTCCAATTGGTCCGCATCCTCCTGACGCACGGCCGCCGCCTGGTCGAGACCGTCCACGCCAAGGGCGACACCCCCCAATTCGCCTCGATCGGCGTCACGTTCGGCACCCATAATCTGCCGGTCGTCCTCGCACGCATCCAGCGCGGCATTCTCCGCCTGCTCGCGCTTGAGGCCTATCTTTGCCAGCGCGCTCGAAGAGGCCGGGAAATCCCCTTCGTCGAAGCCCGGATCCCCGCCGTCCCGGCGCCCAAGCCGCAACCGGTTGGCCCCAAAAAGACGCCGAGCAAACGCAGCCGCCCCTACGACCCGGACTCGGCCGATATCCCGACGATGGAAGAACTGGCGGCCGAAGTCCGTCGCACCCCTGTCGGTCGAACCATCGCCAGGGTCTGCCTCGACCTCGCCGTGGTTCCCTCGTTTTGCACCGGGGAGATGGGCAACGCCTTGCTGCAGGTTCTGGAATTCTACGGCGGCAGTCTCTCCAAACTCTTCGCGATCCGCCGCAAGCGGGAAATCGCCTTCCAACGCGAACGCGACAAACGCCCCGAAACCTGGGAGTGGAACTGGCGCGACCTCCGCAAAGACCGCATGCGTCAGGTGCTGGGCTACCTCATAGGTGAGGAACCGCCCGACGATCCAATCGCCGCCCCAGGCTGAACCAACCCTGTCCGCACGGACCAGGGGCGCCTCTGCGCGCCCATCCTTCGACGCCCCCCTGATATGTATTGAAGCGCAGGGTCGATCGGTTGCCCCGCTGAACCATCCGACTGCTTGCCCAACGCCGCCATGGGCTTCAGGATACATCGCATGAGTGAAACCGTTCTCGACGTCAAAGGCATGGCCTGCCCCCTGCCGGTGTTGCGCGCCAATCGCAGCCTGCGCGCCATGGCGGGTGGCGAACGCTTGCGCGTCCTCGCCACCGATCGGGCCGCCGTCGCCGATTTTCAAGCTTACTGCCGCGAAACCGGCCACGACCTGCTGGCATGGAGCGAGGAAGCCGGCGTATTCAGCTTCGTCATCCGCCGCCGCCCCGAAGACCGGGACCCGAAAGACCCATAAGTTGACAACCGCCCTGATCACCCACCCCGCGTGCCTCGATCACGACATGGGCCCGCACCATCCGGAATGCCCGGATCGGCTGCACGCCGTGCTCCATGCCCTGGAAGCCGAGGAATTCGCCCCACTGCTCCGCGAACTCGCCCCCGAAGCGACCGTTGAGCAGCTTACCCGCGTCCATCCCCTCAACTACGTCGAAGCCCTCCTCGCCATCCGTCCCCAGCTGGGCGAGCAGGTCGCGCTCGACGGCGATACCTCCATGGGCGAAGGCAGTGCCGAGGCCGCCTTGCGCGCCGCCGGCGCCGGCATCAAGGCCGTCGATGCGGTGATGGAGGGCTGGGCACGCACCGTCTTCGCCGCCGTCCGCCCGCCCGGGCATCATGCCGAACCCCTCCGCCCCATGGGTTTCTGCCTCTTCAACAACGCCGCCATTGCTGCCATGCACGCTTGGGAGCACTGGCATCTGGATCGCGTCGCCGTGGTCGATTTCGACGTCCACCACGGCAACGGCACCCAGGCGATGTTCGAGTCGCACGCCGAACTCTTCTATGCCTCGTCGCATCAAAGCCCCTGCTACCCCGGAACCGGCCTGGTCTGGGAGCAAGGTGTGGCGAACAACATCGTCAACGCCCCGCTCAAACCAGGCGATGGCAGCGCGGCATTCCGCGCCGCTTGGGAGCGCACGATCCTGCCCGCACTGGAAAATTTCGCACCCCAACTGCTGATTATCTCCGCCGGCTTCGACGCCCACCGCGACGATCCGCTCGCGCAGCTGCGGGTGGAAACGGCCGACTACGCCTGGTTGACCGACCGCCTCGTCGATCTCGCCGACAAGCACTGCAAAGGCCGGGTGGTTTCCATGCTGGAAGGCGGCTACGACCTCAACGCGCTCGCCGCCTCCGCCAAGGTGCACGTGCGCAGCCTGATGCGAGCCTGAGGAATCCCATGCCCGAAGCCAAACCCGACGTCAGCACCCTGTCCTTCGAGGATGCGCTGGCCGAGTTGGAACTCATCGTCCGCGGCCTGGAAAACGGTCAGCAGAAACTGGCCGACGCCATCGATGCCTACGAACGTGGCGCGGCACTGCGCAAGCACTGCGAAGCCAAGCTGACCGAAGCCGAAGCTCGGGTCGCCGCGATCGTCCAAAACGCCGACGGATCTCTGTCTACCCGTCCGCTGGAATAGACCGTGATCGCCAAAGGTGGAACCACACGGCGGCGTGAATCACGCGATCAAACAAAAGCTTCTAGACCGCGGTCTCCAAGGGGCGACCAACTTCGCCGTACCGCCGACGGCCCAAGAAATACCGGTTCCGGTTAACTTTTGTTTAACCATCTCCAGTCATAATTCTGCCCCGGGAAAGCCACAGAGCATGGGCAGATTCCGTCCGTGCCTAACGCATGGGATCGAATGATGACCGAGACCGAATACAACCGTAAGCTTGATGAGCTTGACCGTCTGATCAACGACCCCGATGTGCCCATGCAGCCCTATCGTGTGTGGGAACTGCTGGCCGAGGTATCGGACCGCGGAACGACCGCCGAGTGGCCGCTGGCCGCATAATACCAGCCCGCGCAATGATTGACTCGTGGCGGCTGCCGACCCGTCATGCCGGCGAATGCCGGTATCCACGCCTTTCGGAAGTCCCAGCC
>CAIRCM010000088.1 GCA_903877125.1 uncultured Acetobacteraceae bacterium
CCTGGCACATCAATTGGCGAGACCTCCGCCCATCCACCGTGCGCATCGCGCTCGGCTGCCGGTTCGGCGAACCCCCACCCCCCATCATCCCCAGTTGATGCCGTTTGGCGTCACCCCCGTCGGCACCACCTCACCGGCCGCGGGCACCTCGCCCACGCGCCGGCGCCCGCACGTGGGATTTCGGCCAGCCCTGGCCAATCGGGCGAAGATCCCGAAACGAAAATCCTGAGTTTTCGGTCCTGTCCGGTGCGTCCAAACCGATGGCAGGACCGCTTCCGTTCACCGCGAAGGCATGAATCACGCGAAATTTCCCGCGAAACCGCGATCTGCTGTCCTCGCCCACGGTATCGTCTTCGTGTTCTTCGCGCCTTCGCGCCTTCGTGTTGAAAAAAACGGTGTCTCATCCAGTCGCCGGCGGCAACTCGGCCGGTATCGTCCAGCCCCCACATTCCCCCGATTACCCTGAAGGGTGCCGGACAAACCCCTTGCACCGCAGCGCAGCATGGCATACCCTACTCGTTCACACATTACCGGAGATTGAGCGTATGGCGCGCGTCACCGTCGAAGACTGCGTCCAAAAGGTTCCCAACCGCTTTGAGCTCGTGTTGCTCGCAGCGCAGCGCGCCCGCAACCTGAGCCGTGGTGAGGAACTGACGATCGATCGCGACGACGACAAGAACCCGGTGGTCGCCCTGCGGGAAATCGCCGAGGAAACCATCGAACTGCCGAAGATCGAGCAGGACCTGATCCGCTCCCTGTCCCGTGCCCCCGAACCGGAACCGGCGGACGAGGAAGTGCTCGACCTCATCCCGACGGATCAAAACATCTTCGGCCTGCAGGATGTCACGGCCGAAGAAGAAAACGCGGTACTCACCGCCGAAGCCGACGATATGTCGCCCGAGGACCTGGAAGCGGCCATCGGCGCGGAACTCGGTGGGCGCGGCTTCCGTTAGCCGAAGGCTGGAACCGTCATGACCCAATCGGGGACCGGTCGCGGGATGCCGCTCGCCGCCCCCGATGGCGCGGCGTCCCCAACCACGACCGACACCAAGACACGCCCGGACATCATCCGTCAGTTCGAACTGACGGAAAAGGTCCACGCCTACGATCCCAAAGCCGATACCGGACTGATCGACGCGGCCTATGTCCTCGCGATGCAGGCGCACGGCAACCAGCGGCGTGACAACGGCGATCCCTACATCACCCACCCCGTCGCCGTCGCCGACATCCTCGCCGGCTACCGGCTCGACACCGCTTCCATCGTCACCGGCCTGCTGCACGACACGATCGAGGACACGCCCGTCAAGCTGCGCGACATCGAAGCCCGGTTCGGCAAACAGGTCGCCGGCCTGGTTGACGGCGTGACGAAGCTGACCCGGCTGGAACTGCAATCCGACCGGACCAAACAGGCCGAGAACTTCCGCAAGCTGGTCCTGGCCATGAGCCGGGACATCCGGGTGCTGCTGGTCAAGCTCGCCGACCGGCTGCACAACATGCGCACCCTGCACTTCGTGCAGAAGCCCGAACGCCGCCAGCGCATCGCCCGCGAGACCATGGAGATCTACGCACCCCTCGCCGAACGCATCGGTATGGATGCGATCAAAACGGAACTGCAAAACCTCTCGTTCGCGGAGCTGGAACCGGAAGCCTGCAACACCATCCGGGCTCGGCTCAACTTCCTGCGCGGCCAGGGCGCCGACGTGATCGCGGAGGTGCGCGAAGAACTCGCCCGCATCTGCCGCGATGCCGGCGTGAAGCTGATCGAGATCACCGGCCGCGAAAAATCTCCCTTCTCGATCTGGGAGAAGATGCAGCGCCGCAACGTGGCGTTCGAGCAACTGTCCGACCTCATGGCCTTCCGCGTGGTCGTGGAAACGAAGGGCGACTGCTACGCCGCGCTGGGCGCGGTGCACTCGGCCTATCCGGTCATCGCCGGGCGGTTCAAGGACTATATTTCCACCCCAAAATCCAACGGCTACCAGTCGTTGCATACGGGCGTCACGCTGCGCGAGCCGCGCTACCAGTAGATCGAGATCCAGATACGCACCCCCGACATGAACGACGTCGCGGAAAACGGCGTCGCCTCCCACTGGCTCTACAAGACCAACGACGCCAAAATCGACGGTAACGAGACCAAGCAGTTCCGCTGGGTGCAGGACCTGCTGGAAATCCTCGAGGACTCGGCCGCACCTGACGAGTTTCTGGAAAACACCAAGCTCGAACTCTACGGCGACCAGGTCTTCTGCTTCACGCCGAAAGGCCAGCTGATCCCGCTGCCGCGCGGCGCGACCCCGGTCGATTTCGCCTACGCCGTGCACAGCCAGGTCGGCGACACCTGTGTCGGTGCCAAGATTAACGGCCGCCTGCTGCCGTTGCGCCATCAATTGCAGAACGGCGACCAGGTCGAGATCATGACCGCCCGCGGCGGGACACCTTCCGCCCAGTGGGAACGGTTCTGCGTCACCGGTAAGGCACGCGCCCGCATCCGCCGCTTCATCCATCAGGAGCAACGCCAGCAAAGCCGCGACGCCGGAAAAGCCGAACTGACCAAGGCCTTCCGTCAGGCAGGGGTCGACGGGTCGGAAAAAGCCCTCGAACCACACCTCAAGACCCTGAAAATCGCTTCGCTGGACGAGCTTTATATCGCTGTCGGCAACGGCAATCTGGGCCCCCGCGACATCGTCAACGCCGCGTACCCGGAACTGCGGCAGACCACCCGCGCGCCGCGGATGGTGCCTGGCCTGATGCCGGCACGCACCGCGCGTGGCACCAAGCCCGATCATGGCATGCCGATCAACGGACTGGTCCCAGGCATGGCCTATTCCTTCGCCGGCTGCTGCCATCCCGTCCCCGGTGACGAGATCGTCGGCATCGTCGCCACCGGCAAAGGCGTCACCATCCACAGCCGGGATTGCCAGACCCTCACCGGCTTCGCCGCGACACCTGAACGGTTCATCGACGTCGATTGGAACTACGAGGTCCTCCAGAAATCCGGCACATCCGGCAAGACCCCAGCCCACACCGCTCGGATCAACGTCGTGACCGGAAACGATTCCGGCGCCCTGGCTGTTCTCACCAATGCCATTGCCAAGCAGGATGGCGCCGTCACCAACCTGAAAATCGTCAACCGTCAGTCCGATTTCATGGAAGCGCTGATAGATGTGGACGTCCGCGACCTCGGCCATCTGGCGAAGGTCGTGGCAGGCCTGCGCGGCGCCGGCGGCGTGCAAAGCGTCGAACGGGCCAAGGGCTGATGATTCTGGGCCTCGGTGCCGATCTCTGCGACATCCGCCGCATCGAGAAAGTGCTCGAACGCCACGGCGATCGCTTCATCGACCGCGTCTTTACCCCAGGCGAAAGGGCGGAAGCCGAACGCCGAATTGAGAAAAACCGGCCGTCGACCTATGCCAAGCGCTTCGCCGCCAAGGAAGCGGCCTCGAAGGCGCTGGGCACCGGGATGGCGGGGGGCGTGTTCTTCTCCGACCTCGACGTGGTTACCCAACCCGATGGCAAGCCGGTCCTGGTGCTGCATGGCGGTTCGGTGGAGCGGCTGAAGGCCATCACGCCGCCGGGGATGACCGCACGGGTGCACCTGACGATGACGGATGAGTATCCTTACGCCTTCGCGCAGGTCATCATCGAGGCGGATCGGGATAGCGGGCCCTGACAGCGCGCGTCGGTAAGGGGCACCAAGGCCGCCAGTCCCGCGGTCTTCACCTTTCGTTTTGATCCCCAAGAATGTCGCTTGACGCGAACTTATAATCGTGGTCGAAATAGCCCGATAACGGGAATATTTCGAGTGGGAGCATGTGCCGCATGGTTGGCATTCCGCGGAAGAAAGAAAGTTTTCGGTCTTGGCCAAGAAGAAGCAAAGTGATTTCGGTGCAAATCGGATTGGTTGACATGTGGACGGGCGCTGGTACGATCTTGGCGGAGTCCAATCACTTGAGCAGATCGAGGTGATCGGATATGTGACGAGCACAGTAAGAAACGACACAGTAAGAACCATACGGCGGGGACGTTTAAAAATGACGGACACTATCATAATCAGCTCAAACGGTACGACCCAATCGTTTAGCGGTAGCGGAAATTATATTATCACAGGATCGACCGGGAATTTCACATTTGGCAGCGGCGCGACGGTCACTGTCAGTGGTTCCGGCAACACCATCAACGGCCAGCCGGGAGACGCGATCAGCGTCTGGGGATCGAGCAATACCATCGCTGGAAACGGGCTTTCCGTGGGTTTTAATTCCGCGGGGGGGGGATAGTCTCTATGGTGCGAACGACGCACTTTGGTTAACCGCTGGGGTCACCGCCATCATAGGCGGGAACAGCGACTCAATTTTTGGACAAGCGGGAGATTCGATCAGCGTCTGGGGATCGAACGATACCGTCGCTGGAAACGCGCTCACAGTGGGTTTCCATTCTGGGGGACAAAATAGTCTCTATGGTTCGAACGACGCACTTTGGTTAGTGGCCGGGGTCGCCGCCGTCATCGGCGGGAACAGCGACTCAATTTTTGGCCAGTCGGGAGACGCGATCAGCGTATGGGGGTCGAGCAATACCATCGCTGGAAACGCGCTCACCGTGGGCTTCAATTCTGGGGGGCAGAACAGTCTGAACGGAGCGAACGACGCGCTTTGGCTGGCTGCCGGCGTCAGCGGCAGTGTCAATGGGAACAGCAACACTATTTTCGGCAGCTCTTTCGACACGATAGCCGTTCAGGGTACCGGCGACGTAGCGGCGCTTTCAGGTTCTGGCGATGTCGTGCAGGCCAACGGTGCGCAGATAACGCTCAATACAAGCTACGCTGCCCTCACGGTCCAGGGGGAGGGCAATCTCATCGCAACGGCAGGCATGAACAATAACATCGCGTCCAGCGGCAACCAGATCGTGTTGAACGCCAGCTATGCTGGCATCGGGGTGCAGGGAAACGACAACGTCGTCACCGCTACGGGGGTCTACGATGCGGTTTACCTCGCCGGCGCCGATAACGCGGCGAATATCTCCAATGGGACTGTCAATCTTGTTGGCAACAACGACTCGGCGTTGGTCGATGGCTATAACAATCAGATCTACGGCTCCGGCAGTGGCGATGTCGTTGGGCTCGGCGACGCCAACCCCTATGCACCGGACTACGTTTGGCTCCCCAGCGATGCGATGATCGTCGAGCCAACGGGCGTCGTGCCGCCGACGATTTCCGCCGCGATCCTGAACCGAGCGCCCGCCATCGATGCCGTCTACAACATCGAGCTCGGACGCGACCCGACGACGGTGGAGCTGCTGTCGGCACAGTTGGGGGCCGCCGGTGGGCAGACGCTCGGGCAACTGGCAGTGGCGCTCGCCAACTCGGGTGAGGCGCAAACCGATATGGCCAGAATCTATGCCTCGGTCCTGCCGTCCGCGCCGATTTTCGACCGGGGCGAACCGACGGCCAGTGAGGTCGCCGGGTTCGCCGACGCCATGTCGACGGGTTACGGTCAGCCGATTACGCTGATCAATGCCGCGACCGGTGCGGTGCTGGCGGATACCGACCCGACCAATCTGCTCACAGAGTTGCCGGTGCTGGAGACGCTGGCGAACGGGCGGACGCTGTCGTTGCAGCTCGGCGACGGCACGGCGGTGCAGTTCGCCGACACCGGGCGGCTGGCGACGTTCCTGTATGCGCTCGATGTGATGCAGGGCGGCGCGACCGCCGAGGTCACCAGCATCTACAATCAGGACATCGCCTGGCTGAACCAGATCGGCCAGCCGCTGCTGGAGACGGCGCAGCATTACTCCGACCTCGCGGCCTGGGGTTACAGCGTCGGCCTTTGGCAGCAGGCGGAGATAGCGCAAACCGCCTCCGCGATGGCGTTGGAGCTGGCTGCGCAGGACCCGTCGGTACGGTTGCCCTTCAAGACCACGGCGCTGCAACTGGGCAATCACATCGGCCAGGTCTCGGTTGGCGTCGACGGCAGCGCGTCGGAGCATGATCTGAGCCAGAACAACCTCACCACTCTGGCGGGTTTCGCTACAGCCTTACTCACCGTCCTGGCAGCAGCGTTCCCCTACACGCCATTGCCCGAAATCGCCGCGGCCGTGGACGCGGCCCAGGCCGGGGAGGCGTTCGCAAACGGGGAAATCGCAAGTGGCCTTCTGAACCTGGCTCAGGCGACTGCAATCGTGCTGCCCCAGGTCTGGTATGCGAACGTCGCAACGGAGATTAAACTGGTCACGCAGGTGGCCGGGGGCGTTTATGGCGCAGTGCAATCGGCGCAGAGCGGTAACGGCGCTGGCATCGCGGCCGGCTTGCTCGAGGCTGCGGCCGGGGTGGCCGGCGGGATTGCGTTAGGCCAGACTGGCAGCACAGCGACGTTGGTCGGGGACGTGAGCAAGGCGCTGAGCGCAGCCTCCGCCGGAATCACAGCCGGACAAGCGTTGGCGAATGGCGACATCGCCGCCGCATTGATGGCGACGCTGCCCGCCGTGTTGGCAAACCTCGTTCAGGACTACAACTCGATCCCGCTGCCTGCGAACGCTCCGCCGATTGTTGACGCCAGCAACATCAGCGTCACGCCAGATATGCTCGGCCACCCGGCGGCAATCGCGTTCGTGGGAGGGTTTGGCGATTCGACGCTTCAGAGTTTGTTCCGCAGCGGTTTGATGGCTTCTGCTGCGGCTGCGTATGCGGACCAGTTTGGAGGCAACGTCGGATATTTTACATATGACCAGGCCGACGACTTGAAGGCTTGGGTTCAGCAGAACGGCGGTCATGTCACGGTCATCGGACAAAGCTTCGGCGCCGAGACCGCGGCGCAGCTTGCTGCCAGCGGGGTGCACATTGATACGTTGGTAACGCTCGACCCAGTGGGCTCAGTGGCGAACCTGAGTCAGGTCTCCGCCAATTCCGGCCAGTGGCTTAATTTTGTTGCGGCCGGCGGTGGCCTGACGTTGCCGAATGCGATCGCAGCGATCGGCGGGGCTTGGGGCAACATCACCCAGGGCTATGCCACCCGAACAATCGATGTCAATGTGGATCATGCAGGAATCGCCGGGTCTGACATGATGAAATCCCTCCTTGGAATCGTTTACTAATGAGTGTCGTAGGCATTTCTCCCGGATCCCGCCCCTTCTGGAAACTCATCCTCCTGGCGTGGCTCCTATCACTCTGCTCGTGCGGGGGAGGGCCGGAATTGACACTCGTACGAGTTTCAGTTGTACCTTGGAACGCCGCGCTGGAGCTGAGAAAAAATCTCTCGCCAGCAGACGAACTTCCTTTTCTTTTGATTGAAATGGCTGAGAAGGGGCGTGGGCACACATATAAGGATATACCTTATGTAAGCACAGGCTTTTGTGGGGAGGACATAGGGGTTGCGAAACTGTCAAGCGGGGGCTTCGGGACACTCAAAATATCGGGGTTGCTACCGTCGGCGCCAGGCGGACACGCTCGTAGTATGGAAACAACCCGATTTGTCTTGATTCACATCGTTTCAACCAAACGGCTAGCAGATAACCCTTATTTTCCGAAGTACGATTTGCGGCGAGACAACCGCGATATCTGCATCAGTGCAGCCGACCATCCGGGCGAACTGTTCTATAGCGGAGGAATTACGAACACGGTGAGGGTGCCGCGTAGCCTGATTGACGAAGCTTTTGCTCGGGGACCAGAACCCGCGCCCCCGATTGTGCCATTGGGCGAGGTATGGCCCAGACGTAAGTGACACACCTCGCAGGCTCGCTAACCCCTACCCCTATGCAACGGACTATATCTCGGTGACCAGCGATGCGCGGATTGTCGAGGCCACGGGTGACGTGCCACCGGCGATGTGCGCCGCTGTAACATCGAGTTCGGCCGCGACCCGACGGCAATCGGGTTTGTTGGCGGGTTTGACGATTCGACGCTTGATAAACTAGGAATAGGTAACGGTGGCTTAATGGCACAGGCGGAAAATCGCTATGCTAGTGTCATTGCTGGCACCGGGGCCAATGTCGCCTATTTCACCTGGGACCAGCAAAGCGATCTTCAGGCCTGGATTCAGCAAAACGGCGGTCATGTGACGGTGATCGCCCACAGCTGGGGTGCGGACCCCGCGGCACAGATCGTATCCAACGGGGTCCATAACGAACAACTACCAGGAAGTGGCAGTGTGCCGGCATATGATTTGCGCCAGGACAACCGAGACCTCTGCCTAAAGGTGGGCACCTTTGGCGGATTTTTGGGGTCCGCAACGTCGAACACAGTTCGCGTGCCGCGCGAAGCGATCACCCGTGCATTGAGCGAGGGCATCAAGCCGTTGCCCCCGCTGGTGCCGATCGCCCTAGGCTGGCCGACTGTCAAATGAGTCGTTCCGGTCTGCTAATGCCGGCGCAGGCGATACGAATCGTGTCAATTCTAGGTGCTATCGTAGCAGCATACTCGATCGGGCACGAGGTGGGACGACCGTCTAGGACCGGGGGCCAAAATTGGCCGAATCTGTACGGCTGTAAATTGGAGATCGTTGGTCGTTATGCTAGCGACGATAAGGTCGATATGGCGACACTCTTGCGAAGGGATTGTGATCTCGGAGAGCACATCACCTACTTCCTCCGCATGGATATTGCAGCACGAGACCCGATGCGAAGCGGGTGGTGGTCGGCGTTCGAGCTTCAGAATGACGTCTATCCCAAGCGCCACCCAACTGTCGAATGGACCGGCATACATACCGTGCAGGTCACAGTCAGTACTAGGACGCTTCAAGGGAGGGTCATCTCGAATGCTGGCTACGATATTGAAATCGTTCGTATCTACGAGCCACGCGAACCGGGGGCCTTCCCAAACCTGGGACCTTAGTCGGAACTGCGGCGAAAAAGCCTCGCCTCCTTGACAACGAAATTTCAAAATGGCCCTACTTACGACTGTAGTCGCCTATTTCACCTGGGACCAGCAAAGCGATCTTCAGGCCTGGATCCAGCAAAACGTCGGTCCAATCACGCGTTAGAAAGTGGTCGTGCCCGCCGGTATGGCCGCGTGGGTTCATCTGAAAGGGACCGATGGGTATCCTTACGCCTTCGCGCAGGTCATCATCGACGCCGCACCGGAGGCAACACCGTGAACACCATCCAAATCGAACAAGCCGGCCCCGTGAAAACCATCTGGATGAACCGTCCGGAAAAGCGCAACGCGCTGGACGCCGACATGCTGCACCAGATGACCGATGCGTTGCGTGCCACACCGGAACCTCATGACCGTGTGGTCGTGATCCGTGGTCATGGCCCGGCCTTCTGCTCCGGCCTGGATATGAAGCAACGGCGCGATTCGATCGGTACGGGCGGCGCCAGCGGCATCGAGGTCACGCTGCGCGCGATCGAGTTGTGTCCGCTGCCTGTCGTCGCGGTGGTGCAGGGCGATGCCATCGCCGGCGGCAATGAACTGGCGCTGCACTGCGACCTGGTCATCGCCAGTGAGGCCGCGCGGTTCGGAATGTCGCTGGCGCAGGTCGGCCTGGCACCCAACTGGTTTCTGGCCAAAAAGCTGATGGAGGTCCTCGGCCCGGTCACCACCCGCGAAATGCTGCTGCTGGGCGACCCACTCCCCGCGACGCGTCTCCACGCACTGGGACTGATTGCTCGCTGCGTGCCCGCGGATTCGCTTGAGGCCGAGGCGGCCAAAATCATTGGCCGTCTGGCCGCCAACGCGCCGCTGTCACTCAAGGCGATCAAGGCGACGACGGTCCGCCAACTGGAAATCCTTGATGCCATCCCGCACGCCGACGTTGATGCCCTGGTGGAAGCCGCCTTGCGCAGCGACGACGCGAGGGAGGGTATGACAGCCCGTCTCGAGAAACGGCGGGCGGAATTTAAAGGCGCGTAACCTTGCCAGAGCGTGCTTGACACGGCAGGCGTCAGCGCGCTTGAACCCCAATTGTTCCTACCTGAAAGCCCCCTATCGCATGGCGACCAGCAAGGCCGCGGCTAAACGCTCTCAAGGGGCGATCGCCGAAAACGTCAAAACCATTGTCTACGCTATCCTGATCGCCATCGGCGTGCGGACCGTGGCGTTCGAGCCGTTTAACATCCCATCCGGCAGCATGATCCCGACCCTCCTGGTCGGCGACTACCTGTTCGTGTCGAAATACAGCTACGGCTATTCAAAATACTCGCTGCCCTTCTTCGCCCCGTCCTTCCTCCATGGCCGCCTCTTCGGCGCCATGCCGCATCGCGGAGACGTCGCGGTGTTCAAGTGGCCGCGCGATAACGCCACCGATTACATCAAGCGGATCATCGGGCTGCCCGGCGACCGGATCCAGGTGAAGGCCGGGGTGCTCTACATCAACGGCGAAGCCGCGCCCCGCACGCCGGAAGGCACCTTCATCGCCGCCGACCAGGGCATCAGGACCGAATTGCGCGAGTATAAGGAAGCGCTGCCCGGCGGCGTGAAGCACGATATCCTCAAGGCCACCGACGGACTCGACAACGCCCGCGACCCGGCCTTCGATCCGACCAAGGAGTTCGATCCAAACAACACGCCCGAATACGTGGTGCCGCCCGACCACGTCTTCGCCATGGGTGATAATCGCGATATGTCGTCGGACAGCCGGTTCATGAACAGCTCCGGCGTCGGGTTCGTGCCGGTGGAAAACCTGGTCGGCCGTGCCGAAATACTGTTCTTCTCCATCGAATCCGACCCCAACGACGAATGGTGGGCCGTCTGGGAATGGCCGGTCCGCATCCGCTGGTCCCGCGTCTTGAAGCCGATCCATTGAACGCGACAATCGAAAGCATTCTCGGGCACACCTTCGCCCAGCCCGACCTCCCGAAGGAGGCCATGACCCACCGCTCCGCCGCGATCGGCAAGGGGTCGATCGGGTCGAACGAGCGACTGGAGTTCATCGGCGATCGCGTCCTCGGCCTGATCATGGCCGAATGGCTGGCCGAGCGTTTCCCGCAGGAACAGGAGGGCGCGTTGGGCCGGCGGCTGGCGCATCTGGTCTCGCAACCCGTTCTCGCGACCGTTGCCGAGGAAATCGGCCTCTCAATGGTTCTCTCGGTCTCATCGGGGGAGGCGAAGGCCGGCGTCAAGCAGCGTGCCACGGTGCTCGCCGACGCGCTGGAAGCGGCCTTGGGTGCCCTTTATCTGGACGGCGGCCTCCCCCCCGCGCGCGCCTTCATCCGCCGCGCATGGGCACGCCCCATCGCTGAGCAGGCCGAACCGCCGAAGGATCCCAAGAGCGCCTTGCAGGAATGGGCGCACAAACGGATGCGCAGCGTGCCCTCCTACGCCGTGACCAACCGCGCTGGCCCGCCGCACGCACCGGAGTTTCAGGTCACGGTCACCGTCGGAGACTTCACCGGCGTCGGGGTCGCGGGCAGCAAGCAGGCCGCCGAAAAGGCCGCCGCCGCCGCGCTGCTCGCCGGACTGCCGTCATGAAGTGCGGTTTCGTCGCGATCGTCGGCGCCCCGAACGCCGGCAAATCGACCCTGCTGAACCGGCTGACCGGTGCAAAACTGTCGATCGTCTCCCCCAAGGCGCAAACCACGCGCTTCCGCGTGCTCGGCATCATGATGCGCGGAGAGAGCCAGGTTCTGCTGGTCGACACCCCCGGCATCTTCCGGCCTAAACGCAAGCTGGACCGAGCGATGGTCAACGCCGCGTGGACCGGCGCCGCGGACGCCGATCTCGCGGTCCTCCTGGTCGACTCCAAAGCCGGCGCCACCCTGGACGTTCGCACCATTGCTCAGCAGTTGGGGAAATCCGGGCGCCGGTGTTGGCTGGTGCTGAACAAATGCGACCTCGTGCCGCCAGGCGCGCTCCTGCCGCTCACTGCCGCCCTGACCGAACTGGCGACGTTCGAGGAAACCTTCATGGTCAGCGCCTCCACGGGCGATGGTCTGCTGGAGCTGATGGACGCCTTCGCGGGCGCGGTGCCCGAAGGCCCGTTCCTCTACCCCGAGGACGACCTGACCGATCTCCCGGAACGCCTGCTGGCGGCGGAAATCGTGCGGGAACAAATCTTCATGCAAACGCATGAGGAAGTGCCATATGGCACCACCGTCGAGACCGAGTCCTGGACCGAACGCAAGGACGGCAGCGTCCGCATCGACGTCACGATCTACGTCGCCCGCCCCGGCCACAAGGCCATCCTGATCGGCGACAAGGGATCGAAGGTCAAATCGATCGGCGCCAGGGCGCGCCAGCACCTGACCCGCCTGCTGGAGCGGACGGTGCATCTGTTCCTGAATGTTAAAGAACGGGCAGGATGGGACGAGGAAGGGGCCCGGCTGCGGGCGATTGGCTTGGAAGATCCGGGGTAATCGCGGGTCAGCGGCCAAAAAAGGCATGGATCGGAATTATGCCAGCCACGGGCCAGTCTGAATTTGATGAAGTCCGTGCGAATGCGGCGATCACCAGATTCCTGGACTATTATGTCAATCCAAGCCGGTCCTTCGATTATGCCGTCATGGTCAACGGGCCCTGGGGCTCCGGCAAGACTCATCTCATCAAAGAGTTTCTCAAGGGCAGACCCGCGCTCAAACCCCTCTATGTCACGCACAACGGGATCTCATCGGCGGACCAGATCGACCAGGAGTTCTACCGACAGCTCCATCCCGTCCTTTCTTCGCGTGGCATGAGGATCGCCGCCGCCGCCGCCCGCGCGCTGGCGAAGGGCACTATCAAAATGGACCTCTCCAAGGACGGGAGCGACACCCTGAACGTCTCGGTGCCCGAGATCGACCTAACGAAGGGCTTATCCAACACCCGCGACCGACTGCTGATCTTCGACGACCTCGAGCGCTGCAAGATGCCGGTGAGCGAGGTGCTTGAGCAGGCCCGACATTTACCTTGATAATCGCCGTGCCAGCCTGATAGCACAATCGTAGTACACGGCACGATAATCGGGAGGGTCTCAGCTTTGCCCACGACCACGATCCGCATCGAAACCGACCTGAAAGCCCGAGTGGCTGCCGCCGCCGCACGCTCCGGTAAGACCGCGCACGCCTTTATCCTCGATGCGATAACCCAAACCGTCGAACAGGATGAAATCGACGCGGCATTCCATCGTCTCGTCGACGAGCGATGGGCGAATATCCTGGCCACCGGCAAGACCGTGCCCTGGGAAGACGCCAAGGCTTGGCTTGAGGCGAAAGCACGCAGGGAACATCCCCCGAGACCGGCACCGCGCCCACTCGCGCGATAGCCGGTCCAGTGGCTCGCGTTGAACTGGCGTCCGAAGTCTTCGACGATTTCGACCGGTTTCTGGGTCACATGGAACGGTTTGAGGTTCAGAACCCATCAGCACGGATCGCGGAAATCGTCGAAGCCATCCAGCTTCAGCGTGAGGCAAGGTATCGGCTCGGCGCTTGACCCCAACACCTTAACCGCCTACGCCCCCGCCCTCCCTAACGGACCACTGCCAAAAAAATGTCTCGCCGCAAGCCCAAAGGCCGCCCGCTCGACGGATGGCTCATCGTCGACAAACCGCCGGGCATGACCAGCACCGACGTGGTCAACCGCGTCAAACGCATCTTTGACGCCCAGAAAGCCGGCCATGGCGGCACCTTGGACCCGCTCGCCACCGGCGTGCTGCCAATCGCTTTTGGCGCCGCCACGAAAACCGTGCCCTACGTCATGGACGGCACCAAGATCTACCGCTTCACCCTCAAGCTCGGCGAAGCCCGCGACACCGACGACGCCGATGGCGCGGTGATTGAAACCTCCGACGTCCGTCCTTCCGACGACCAGCTGCGCGCCGCGCTGCCGGCCTTCCGCGGCGACATCATGCAGATCCCGCCGATCTTCTCCGCGATCAAGGTCGCCGGCGAACGCGCCTACGACATGGCCCGCGAGGGCCGCGCCCCGGTCCTCGAACCCCGCCCCGCCCGCGTCGACCGGTTCGAACTGATCGACCGCCCCGACGCCGATACCGCGGTGTTCGAAGTCGCCTCGGGCAAAGGCGTCTATATGCGCAGCCTGGCCCGCGACGTGGCCAAGGCGTGCGGCACCGTGGGCCATATCACCGTTCTGCGCCGCCTGCGGGTCGGCCCCTTCCTGGAGGCGGCATCGATTCCGCTGGACAAACTGCGCGAAGCAGAGGATACGGCGCCGGCTTCCCCGGACCTTTTGCTTCCGGTCGTGACCGCGCTGGCCGACATCCCGGCGCTGGCCCTGACGGAACAGGAGGCCGCCGACCTTCGGCATGGTCAGGCAATCAGCCTGGTCGCACTGATGGGCCGGATTCCAGGCAATGCCGACCCGAGCGGCGGGTTGGTCAGAGCCATGGCGGGTGGCCGCGTGATCGGGTTGGCCCGTCTGGAAGACGGCCTGATGAAGCCCGAACGAGTGCTGTAAGGCCTCATCCCGCGTTTCCTCAATCCTCAACACGGAGTAAATGCGATGTCGATCACGGCGGAGCGTCGTACGGCGCTCATTGGCGATTACAAAACCAGCCAGGACGACACTGGCAGCCCGGAAGTCCAGGTTGCGCTGCTGTCCGAACGGATCACCAACCTCACCGATCATCTGAAGACCCACGCGAAGGATTTCCATTCCCGCCGCGGCCTGCTGATGCTCGTCGGCCGCCGTCGGCGGCTGCTGGACTACCTGAAGAACAAGAACCACGACCGCTACACCGCGCTGATCGGCCGCCTCGGCCTGCGCCGGTGACATAAGGGCTGCCTTTCCCATATAGGGAGGGCAGTACCCGACGACCCCCGAATCACCCTGATTCGGGGTAACGCCGCGAACAACGGCGGAGCGTCAGACCAGCCGAACCGGCACGCCCCCAAAGGGAGCGGGAACCGCGACGGCGTTTCCGGCCACATGGCACGCGGGCGAACAGCCCGCACTCCTGGTGACCCGAGACGCCGCCTCCCGTCCGCCAAGGGAACGAACGGCTCGCCCCGGTTGTCGTCCGCCCTGTACGCGCATCCATAAGGACGAACGCATGTTCAATTACTTCCGCAAGGAACTCGAATGGGGCGGGCGCAAGCTCGTCCTCGAAACCGGCAAGATCGCCCGCCAGGCCGATGGCGCCGTCATGGTCAGCTACGGTGAGACGATCGTGCTCTGCACCGCCGTCGGCGTGAAAACCGCCAAACCCGGCCAGGATTTCTTCCCCCTGACCGTCAATTACCAGGAAAAGGCCTTTGCCGCCGGTAAGATCCCCGGTGGCTTCTTCAAGCGGGAAGGGCGCCCGTCCGAAGCCGAGGTGCTGAAAAGCCGCCTCATCGACCGTCCCATCCGCCCGCTGTTCCCCGAAGGCTTCCGCAACGAAGTCCAGATCGTCGCCACCGTGCTGAGCCACGACATGGAGAATGATCCCGACGTCGTGTCCATGATCGGCTGCTCCGCCGCGCTGACGCTGTCCGGCATTCCCTTCTTCGGTCCCGTTGCCGCCGCCCGCGTCGGCTACAAGAACGGCGAGTACGTGCTGAACCCGATCATGGCCGACGCCAAATCCGGCGATCTCGAACTGGTCGTCGCCGGCACACAGGAAGGCGTGCTGATGGTCGAATCCGAAGCCCGCGAACTCCCGGAAGACGTCATGCTCGGCGCCGTCGCGTTCGGCCACGCGAGCTTCCAGCCGGTCATCCAGGCGATCATCGAACTAGCCGAACACGCCGCGAAGGAGCCCTGGGCTCTGAGCGAAAAGCCGGAATCGGAAATCGCGCTGAAGGCCCGCGCCGATGCGCTCGCCCGCGCATCCCTGGCCGAAGCCTATCAGGAACGGGAAAAGCAGGTCCGCTACGCCAAAGTCGGCGCCGCGAAGAAAGCCGCTGTCGCCGCCCTGGCCGAAGAAGGCCTGGACGTGGCCAAAGCCGGCGCGATCCTGCACGACCTGGAAGCCGACGTCGTCCGCAATGCCATCCTCGATACCGGCATGCGCATCGACGGCCGCGACACCAAAACCGTCCGTCCGATCATCGCCGAAGTCGGCATCCTCCCACGCGCCCATGGCTCCGCTCTGTTCACCCGTGGTGAGACGCAGGCGTTCTGCGTCGCCACCCTCGGTACGGGCCAGGACGAACAGGTCATCGACGCGCTGGAAGGCGAATATCGGGAGCATTTCATGCTCCACTACAACTTCCCTCCCTACTCGGTCGGTGAGGCCGGTCGGATGGGCTCCCCGGGCCGTCGTGAAGTTGGCCATGGCAAGCTGGCATGGCGCGCCATCCATCCGCTGCTGCCGGCGAAGGACAAGTTCCCGTACACCCTCCGCGTGGTGTCCGAGATCACGGAATCCAACGGTTCGTCCTCGATGGCGACGGTGTGCGGCACCTCGCTCGCGCTGATGGATGCCGGCGTGCCGTTGATCCGTCCGGTCGCGGGTATCGCGATGGGCCTGATCAAGGAAGATAAAGGCTTCGCCGTGTTGTCCGATATCCTCGGCGATGAGGATCACCTCGGCGACATGGATTTCAAGGTGGCCGGGACCGAGGTTGGCGTCACCAGCCTGCAGATGGACATCAAGATCACGTCCA
>CAIRCM010000089.1 GCA_903877125.1 uncultured Acetobacteraceae bacterium
GCCGCAGCGCGTCGTACTCCCACCCCACCACCGCCCGCCCGCGAATCCGGCCCCGGCCTAGCCCTCCGCCCCGCGCCGTCCGCGCCGTCCGGAACCGGCCATGCTGGACGAGAGCGATCCCCGCGCATTCCGTATCCCCACGCCCGAGGAACTCGCCGCCGAGGTCCGTCGCCGCCCAGTCGGCCGCACCATCACCTATATCTGCATGGACCTCGGCCTCGCCCCCGGCCTCTGCGAGGGCGATTTCTGGTGCCGTGTCGAAAGTATCTTCCGCCGTTACGGCGGCAGTATCACCCGCCTGTACAAAGTGCGCGAACGGCGCGAGGAAACCTTCCTGCGCGAACGTGACCGGAACCCCGACACCTGGCACATCGACTGGCGAGACCTCCGCCCATCCACCGTGCGCATCGCGCTCGGCTGTCGGTTCGGCGAACCCCCACCCCCCATCGTCCCCAGTTGACGCCGCTTGGCGTCACCCCCATCGGCGCTGCCTCACCGGCCGCGGGCACCTCGCCCACGCGCCGGAGCCCGCACGTGGCGAATGTCCGCACAAGGCGTTCCTGGCCCGGTCGCTGGCACAATGGGCGAAAGCGCCCATGCGCCAGTCAAGGGACGGGCAGGGACCACCGGCCACCCGTTGCATCGTCGCCTTGCTGATCGGTCCGATGGTCGCCAATCGCTACGGGGACGGGCGCGCTTCCCCGGCTGCCCCATTTCGGCTAATTCTCCGTCCATGAGCTGGCTCACCGAATTCGTCCGCCCGAAAATCAGCACCCTCTTCGCCAAGCGGGAGGTGCCGGACAACCTGTGGCACCAATGCCCCGCCTGTCAGCAGATGATCTTTCATCGCGACATGCGCACCAACCTCAAGGTCTGCGGCCATTGCGGCCACCATATGCGCGGCAACGCGACCGAACGGCTGGAGTGGACCTTCGATGAGGGCAGCTACACCCGAATCGAGCTGCCCAAAGCCAACCCCGACCCGCTGAAGTTCCGCGACACCAAGCGCTACGTCGACCGCTTGAAGGAAGCCCGCGACAAAACGCATTTGGACGACGCGATCCTGGTCGCGCACGGCCTGATCGGCGGACAAAAGGCGGTGGTCGCGGCGATGGAGTTCGCGTTCATCGGCGGTTCCATGGGGGCTGCGGTGGGCAATGGCCTGGTGGCGGCGGCGCGGTTGGCGGTGCTACAGGATGCGCCGCTGGTGGTGTTCACCGCCTCGGGCGGCGCGCGCATGCAGGAAGGCGCGATCAGCCTGATGCAGATGCCGCGCTCCATCATCGCCACGCGGTTGGTGAAGGACGCCGGCCTGCCCTACATCGTCGTGCTGACCGATCCCACGACCGGCGGCGTCACCGCCAGCTTCGCCATGCTGGGCGACATCCAGATCGCCGAACCCGGCGCCCTCATCGGCTTCGCCGGGGCGCGTGTGATCGAACAGACCGTCCGCGAAAAACTGCCCGAGGGCTTCCAGCGGGCGGAATACCTGCTCGACCACGGCATCATCGACATGGTCGTCAAGCGTACCGACATGAAGGCCACGCTGGCTCGGATCATCGGTCTGCTGCGTGTGCGGGATATGCCGGCGGCGGCGTGAGCGACAATACCGATCCCGTCCTCGCCCGTCTGACGTCCCTGCATCCGCGGCTGATGGACCTCAGCCTGGATCGTTTGCGGACCCTGCTGGACCGGCTCGGAAATCCCGAGCGGCGGCTGCCCCCCGTGATCCATGTCGCCGGGACGAACGGGAAGGGCAGCACCTGCGCGTTTTTGCGTGCGATCGCGGAGGCTTCGGGGTGGCGGGTGCATGTCTTCACCTCCCCCCATCTCGTGCGGTTCAACGAGCGGTTTCGCGTAGCCGGGGAGATCGTCTCCGATGCGGTGTTGAACGCGACGATGGCGCATATCGAGGCGGTGAACGACGGCGATGCGATTACTTTGTTCGAGGTGATCACCGCCGCCGCCTTCCACATGTTCGCCGCCGAACCCGCCGATCTCTGCGTGTTGGAGGTCGGCTTGGGCGGGCGTGGCGATGCCACCAACGTCATTCCACCCCCGGCGGCGACAGCGATCGCGTCCATTTCGCTGGATCATAAGGAATTGCTGGGCGAAACGCTGGCCCTGATCGCCGCCGAAAAGGCAGGGATTATGAAGCCCGGTGTCCCCGTGGCGACCGGTGCGCAACCGGCGGAGGTGACCGAGGTTCTGTTGGCCCATGCCGCGGAAGTCGGCGCGCCCATGTGGTTGCGCGGGCGGGATTGGTGGATCGAGCCTGGGCGGTATCGCGATGCACACGGCACGCTCGACCTGCCGCCGTTGGGTCTGCCGGGGGCGCATCAGTGGGACAATGCGGGGATCGCGATCGCCGCGCTGCGTGCGTCGGGACTGCCGGCGTGCGATGCGACGGGCGTCGCATTAGCCGAGTGGCCGGCGCGTATGCAGCGTCTTCATGGCGCGCTAGCGGCGATGTTGCCCCCGGACTGGGAGCTTTGGTTGGACGGCGGGCACAACCCCGGGGCCGGCGCGGCCTTGGCCGAGCATTTGCGGGGCTGGCGGGACCGGCCGGTGCATGTGATCGTGGGGCTGAATCAGAACAAGGATGGTGCCGGGTTTCTGGCGCCGATCCTGCCGCTCGCCACGACGCTTTGGGCGATTGCTGAGCCGGGGCAGCATGCCGCGATGCCGGTCGAGGGCGTGATCGCGGCGTCGGGTGGGGTTGCCCGGCCGGGGCCGGGGCTGGCGGATGCATTGCGGGCCTTGCCCCGGGATGGCGGGCCGGCACGGGTGCTCATTTGCGGGAGTCTGTATCTGGCCGGCGAGATTCTGCGGATGGAACACTGAAGCGTTGTCATACGTTGTTTAAAGGAAACGGAAATACGGATCACGTCTTACGCCGCGCGACACAACCGTATCGTCGTCCCGCAAATCGCCAATGTCTCGCAGGCTGCCCCAGTGTTGCTCCGAACCGAGATTTCCGCGATGCGGGCCGACGCCGCCCTGTCTCCCCCCAAAATCCGGACCCGCCCGCGCGGCAGCGGCAACGCGAAACCCCCGGCCCGATCCGGCACCACCGCCCGCCCCACGAGTTGCGAATACCAGGCTGCCGTCACCGCCGGTTCCGGCACTGTCAGAACCACCTCCTCCAACGCCAGCGCATGGTTCGGGTGCCGAACAAAACGATCCTGCCAAAGTGCTTCCGGTGTTTCATGATGCACCAGATGCACCCGCCCCTCGGGTCGGTCGAACGGTCCGATCAACCCGAAACGTGCCCGACGCCCCGCCGGATCGCCATCGTCCACCGCCCGCTCGGTCCACGAAGCCGCCGGCACTTCGTCACAGGCGCGCTCCAGCCGGGCACCCGCACCAGCGAGGTCATCGACCCCGAAAGCCAGCAGATGCGCCCCCGCATGCCGCGCCAGAAACCGCGCCAGGGTCGCGCTGGTGCCGCCATCGACGGTGGCCATCAGCTCCAGATACCCGCCATCCCGAAACATCGCGCAGCGATTGCCCGTGCGCCCGCCGGCATGCCGGGCGAGCGGGGTCAGATGGAATCCCGCAGCCTCGAACGCCGCCGCCATCTCGTCGAGTTCGTGCCCAACGATCCCGACATGATCCAGTTCGCTGGCGGCGCTCATTTCAGGGTTTCATAATCCTCGATCAGCATCGAATCCGGTTCCGCCAGCGCCCCCCGATACCATTCGTCGACGAGGGGATGCGCACGCACCGCGTTGCAATACGCCAAGGATGCAGCGCTGAGTTCGGGTTTCCACCCCAGGAACCGTCCGACCACCGGCGCGTACATCGCGTCCGCCGCCCCGAAGGTCGCGCCGAACAGGAACGGGCCGTCCGCCCCGAACCGTGCCCGCGTGTCTGCCCAGATCGCCTCGATTCGCGCGATATTGACCAGCGCCCCCGGCGTGCGCCCATGTGGCGAGAAATCGCGCCCGAGGTTCATCCACATCGCCATGCGCAAATCGCGAAATCCCGCATGCATTTCCGCCGCGATCGAGCGGGCATGCGCGCGCGCCACCCGATCGGCTGGCCACAGCGACGGCTCGAACTCGGCGCAGTAATCGCAGATTGCCAACGATTCCCAAATTTTCGCACCTTTATGTTCCAGGTAGGGAACCAGACCGGTCGGCGACAGCCCGGCGATCGCCGGCGTGGGGCCGGGCCGGACGAAGGGGATCAGCACCTCTCGCACGTTCAACTTCGCGAGTCGCACAGCCAGCCAGCCGCGCAACGACCAGGACGAATAGCGCATGTTGCCGATATACAAGGTTCCATCCGTCATCGGATCAGCCCTTCGCGCTGTCGAAAAGCCCCGCCGGTGCGAAGGCGGAACGCGAATATCCGATCGAGCAGAATGCCCCGCCCATATAACGTTCCTCCACCGGATCGCCGCTCACCTTCCCCGCGAGTTGCCCGGCATAGGGATCTGCGCTGTCCGTCGGCTCCCATCCCAGCTCCGCGCGCGCATCGTCGCGCCACCACGTCATCCGGCTGTTCTTCGATGCGCCCCACACCACGCAACTGCCGGTCTGGCCCGCGGTCACGCAGGCCACCACCAGCCGCGAGAAATCGGCGTAGGATAAATAACTCGCCAGCATCCGGTTATTGACCGGTTCCGGACAGGCCGAGCCGATGCGCAAATTCACGTTCTCCACGCCATGCTTGAACCAGTACAACCGCCCCATCAGTTCGCCATACGCCTTCGACAGACCGTAAAATCCGTCAGGCAGAAACTGCGTATCGGCGGGGAGGGACTCAGTGCGTTCGTGGAACCCGACCGAGTGGTTCGACGATGCGAAGATCACCCGCGCCTTCTCCCGTCGCGCCGCCTCGTAGATGTGAAACAGCCCGCGGATATTCGGGCCCAGCACTTCCTCGAACGGCCGCTCGACCGATACGCCGCCAAGGTGGACGATCGCCCCGCACCCCTCTGCCAAACGCAAAATAGTCGGCCCGTCATTGAGATCGGCCTTGGTAAAGCTCGCACCCGGCGGTAGCGGATCGGGAAATGCCGCGATGTCGGTCATCACCAGCGTCCACCCCAGACCGCCAAGCCATTTCGCCAGCACGCGGCCCAGTGCGCCCGATGCGCCGGTGAGAAAGACGGGTTTGGTTGGAACGGCGGTCATGGCATGGTCCTTGGCAACAGACAGGAGACCGCATCATGCGCACAATCGACCAACTCGCCCAGGCCCTGGACGCGGGCCATACCACCAGCAGGGCGTTGATCGAGGACTCGCTCCAACGAATCGCCGATCCCGCCGGCGAAGGCCCCCGAACCTTCATCAAGGTGCATGCCCGGCAGGCTCGGGCGATGGCCGATGCGATGGACGGGCTGCGGAAGGCCGGACGTGCACCCGGCCGCTACGCCGGCATTCCGATCGCTGTGAAGGATCTGTTCGATATCGCCGGCGATCCGACCCCCGCCGGTTCGGCGGTACTTGCCAACGCCCCCCCGGCCGCCGGCGACGCGCCGGTGGTCGCCCGCATGGCTGCAGCGGGTTTCATCCCGATAGGCCGGGTGAACATGACGGAATTCGCGTTTTCCGGCCTCGGCATCAACCCGCATTACGGCACGCCCCGCGCGCCATGGGACCGTGCATCCGGCCGAATCCCCGGCGGCTCGTCGTCCGGCACGGCGGTGGCGGTGGCCGATGGGATGGCCGCGGCGGGTCTTGGCACCGACACCGGCGGATCATGCCGCATCCCCGCCGCGTTCTGTGGCATCGTCGGCTACAAGCCCACCGCGCGCCGAGTGCCGATCGATGGCGTGCTGCCGTTGGCGCCGTCATTGGATTCGGTCGGACCCTTGGCCACGAGCGTCGCATGCTGCGCGGCGATCGACGGTATTTTGGCGGGAGGAGGCGCGACAACCCTGGCTCCGGTTGGCCTGAGCGGCCTCCGCCTCGCGGTGCCCGAGAACATGGTCCTGGACGGGATGGACGACGTTGTCGCGGTGGCCTTCGAACGCGCTTTGTGGGCCCTTTCCGCTGCCGGCGCGACGGTAACCCGCGTCCGTTTCGCGGAATTCGACGAAATCCCGGCCGTGAACGCCAAGGGCGGCTTCGCCGCGTCGGAGGCCTATGCCTGGCACCGCGCACTGCTGGCATCGCAAGGGGCAGGATACGATCCGAACATCCGCGTCCGCATCGCGCGCGGGGAACACATGACGGCGGCGGATTATCTCGACCTCCTCGCCGCCCGCCGCCGCCTGATCGCGGCCTTCGATGCGCGTACGCGGGATTTCGATTGCGTGCTGATGCCGACTGTCCCGATCGTTCCGCCGCGTATCGATGGGCTGAACGATCAGGCCGAGTACAACCGGACGAATATGTTGATTCTCCGGAACACGGCGTTGGGCAATTTCTTCGATCGCTGCTCGATCAGCGTGCCCTGCCACCGAGCCGGGGAGCCGCCGGTAGGCTTGATGCTGACCGGGGAGACGATGGGCGATGCCCGGTTGTTCTCGATCGCGGGGGCGGTGGAGGCGGTGGTGCGGTAGCGCGGGGAACGTCGGCGGGGGGGAGGCGCAGGTATCGTGAAGCGGACGATCCTGGCTCTGGCGATTGTCGGCGGTGCCGGCGGTTTGGCCAATGCAGCCGGACCGCACCGAGCCTTTCCGCGCGGCAACGATGTTCGCACGCTGACGGGCGACACCTGCCGTCCGATTGCCGAACGGCTCGTGGAGGCGCGCAACCTGCTGAAAGCATTACCGGCATCGACGTCGCTCGATACGATACCAAGCGTTGTTCCCAGCATCTGGTTCAGAACCAATGGGGCGGGCATCGATATTCCGTCGCATCTTCGTGCCGAATATCCGACGGACGTGGCGATCATCCTGGAATACAGATACCGGAACCTGAAGGTAACGGACACATCCATATCCGTCACCGTCAGTTTCAAGGGTGTTTGGGAAGCGCTTGTTATTCCCTGGGGCGACGTCTTAGTGGTTTCGGATCGGAAGTCCGGCAGGGATATCGACCTGCGCGGATGCCCTTAGCGCCTGCCTGGGAGCAACCGCGCCGGAGACGTTACCCCCGCGCCCGCGATGCCGCGACCGCCCGATCGACCATGTCCGCTGCCGCGCCCAGATAATTCGCGGGGTCGGTCAGTTGTTCGATCGCCGCTGCGTCGAGATGCCGGGTGACCGCGGGATCGTGCAGCAGTGCCTCGGCCAGGGTGCCGCCGTGTTCGTTCACGACCCTGCACGCGGCATAAACGATGTCGTGCGCTTCCTGCCGGCCGGTGAAGGGGGCCAGCCCCATCATCACAGCCTCCGCGACGATCAGGCCTTTGCTCAGGCCCAGGTTTTCGCGCATCCGGCCGGCATCGACGATCAACCCGCCGAGGGCGAATTTCGCCTGATGCAGCGCACCGGCGGTCAGCACGAAACTTTCCGACAGCGCGATCCATTCCGCGTGCCATGGCCCTGTCGCACGTTCCAGATCCTGCACCATCGCATCCATCATCAGCCCAGCCTGCTGCCGCACCCCCTTCGATGCCGCCAGCATCAACTCCGCGCTGATCGGGTTGCGTTTCTGCGGCATCGTCGACGACGCGCCCCGCCCGGTCACGAAGGGCTCGTAGACCTCGGCGAATTCGGTCGAGGCCAGAAGCATGATGTCGTACGCGATCTTGCCCAGCGAGCCGGCGATCAGCGCCAACAGGTTCACCACCTCCGCGAAGCCATCCCGCGCGACGTGCCACGTCGTCGTCGGCACGCCCAGGCCGAGTTCCGCGCAGAATGCAGCCTGCACCGCGAGACCCTTGTCGCCCAGGGACGCGAGGGTTCCCGCCGCACCAGCAAACTCCCCCACCAACACGCGAGGTTTCAACTGTTCCAGCCGTTCGGCGTGCCGGTCGAACATCGCCAGCCAGATCGCCGCTTTGTAGCCGAAGGTGATGGGCAGGGCCTGTTGCAGATGGGTGCGGCCCGCCATGACGGTGTCGCGGTGCATGTGGGCCAAACCTGCCAGGATGCCGCGAAGCGCGGCGATATCGGCTTCGATGATCGCCAGCCCGGCGTGGATGCGCAGCACATCGGCGGTGTCCATGATGTCCTGCGTGGTGGCGCCCCAATGGACGTAACGCCCGGCGTCCCCACACTGCTTCACCAACTGATGCACCAGCGGCAGGATGGGGTAGCCGACATTGTCGGTCTCCTGCCGCAGCCGTTCCAGGTCCAGACCGTCAAAGTTCGCGGTCGCGGCAATGGTCTCCGCGGCATCGGCCGGAATTACCCCGCAGCGTGCCTCGGCCCGAGCGAGGGCGACCTCCACCTCGATATAGCGTTCGACCAGTGTTCGGTCGGAAAACACGGCGCGCATGGCCGGCGTCCCGAATGCATCGCGGAAAAGGAGGGAGTCGAAGACGGTGCTGGCCATGATGATGCTTTGTCCGAGGGTTGCTTCATACATCTTCCCCAGCGGGAGCCTCGTGGCAATCGGGGCAGCGCATCCGGATGTACGGTCGATGTTACCGGTCGGTGAGCTCAATGTTTGACTCAGTCCGTTCGTCATGCAACGGCCGCCCGACCATATCGCATAAATCAAAGCGGTGCCGGCAGCGGCGCACCGGTGTCTCCGGCGATCGTTCAACCCAGCTTGGCAAAAGCATCGGCTTGGCGTCACACTGATCGCGGAGGAGACAAAACAATGCCAATAGCCCGATATCTGCTTGCGTCGGTGGGCCTGTGCCTCGCGGCCATCCCTGGCGTGCACGCACAGTCCGCCGCACCCGCGAACGATGGTCTGCACCTGCCGCCCGGCTTCCACGCCACGGTATTCGCCGATCATCTGGGTCACCCCCGGCACCTGTCCGTCGCGCCCAACGGTACCGTTTACGTGAACACATGGAGCGGACGCTACTTCGGCAACGACAAGGTACCCGACGGCGGCTTCCTGATCGCGCTGCGCGCCGCCGATCCGAAAGGGCCCGCGACCGAGGTCACCCGGTTCGGACCATCCGAGGCCGACGGGAACCACGGTGGCACCGGCGTCAAGGTGTACGGCGGCTATGTCTACGCCGAAACCAACGACAAGATCGTGCGCTACAAACTGCCGGACACCGGTATCGTGCCGACAGGCCCGGCCGAGACGGTGGTGTCCGGGCTCCCGATGACGGGCGATCACCCGATGCATCCGATCGCCATCGACCATGATGGCAATCTGTTCGTCGATCTGGGCTCCGCGACCAACGCATGCCAGAGCAAGAACCGCGCTGGCGGCGCCCCCGGTGCCGATCCCTGCACGGAACTGGAAACGCGCGGCGGAATCTGGCGATTCGATGCCAATAAGCTCGATCAGGTCTTTTCGCCGGCCCAGCGTTACGCCACCGGGTTGCGCAACAGTGAAGCGCAGTCCTTCGATTCGAAAGGCCGGATGTTCGCCGTTCAACACGGTCGCGATCAGCTTTTCCAGAATTGGCCCAACCTGTATTCGCCGCTGCAAAGCGCCGAAAATCCGGCTGAGGTGCTTGTCGGGGTGCGCCAGGGCGGCGATTACGGCTGGCCGCAATGCTACTATGACGGCGCTCAGAAGAAGCTTGTCCTCGCACCGGAATATGGCGGGGACGGCGGGCACAAGATCGGCGTGTGCGCGCAGAAATTGCCGCCGGTGGCGGCGTTTCCCGCCCATTGGGCGCCGAACGACATGCTGATCTACACCGGCAACCAGTTTCCGGCGGCCTTCAAGGATGGCGCGTTCATCGCCTTCCACGGCTCCTGGAACCGCGCGCCCGCGCCGCAGGGTGGCTATAACATCGTCTTCCAGCCGCTGAAGGACGGCGTCGCCGCCGGCCCCTGGTTCCTCTTCGCCGATGGGTTCGCGGGCGAGTTCATGGAACCGGGCCGCGCCGTGCATCGGCCCACCGGCCTGGCCGTGGCGCCGGACGGTGCGCTGTATGTCGCCGACGATAAGGGGGGACGCATCTGGCGCATCACCTATTCCGGCGATATGGGGGCCAAACTGGTAGCCGCGTCCCGCGCCCATGTCTCGGCGATGGTCCTGCCGGACATCCGCGGCTTGCCGATGCCCCCTGGTGTCGCCCGCGATCAACTGATCCTCGGCGACAAGATATTCCATGGTCAGGCTTCGGGCGGCACGTGTGCCGGCTGCCACGGCGCGGACGGCAAAGGCTCGACGGTCGGGTCGGATCTGACCAGCGGGCGGAGGCTCTGGAACGACGGGACCCTGGCGTCCATCCTGAACGTCATCCGGACCGGCGTGGCGAAACCCAAAGCGCATACCGGCCTCATGCCGCCAAAGGGAGGAGCCGAACTTTCGGATGCCGACCTGACCGCGGTTGCGAGCTACGTCTGGGCCATCGGCTACAAGGGCGGGAAATAGGGTGTCCAATCCCGCGCCGTCCTGTGGGCGGCGCGGGGCGTTTGTCGATGCGATCACCGCTTCGGGCCTCCCGGACGCGCAACGTCATCACGCTTGACGACGGTTGGCGCGCTGCCCGCCTGGGCGACTAGGGCTCCGTCGGTGCGCCCACCGCCCGATCCAACACCGTTTGCCGGTGGCGCGGCGGGGTCTTCCCTTGTGCTTGGCGCCCACGCCACCGCCGTAGGACGGCACGACGAGCCGGCTCCTCCACGAAGCGGTATGCCAGAGCCGCAAGCGTGTAGCCGGCCGCCAGGGTTAATCCCAGGGCCAGGAGATGGGCGGGTTTATCCGCCAGGAACCGCCCCCCGGTTCGTTCCAGCAGATCGTGTAATGAATGCAGTTCGTCATGGATCAAATAAACGCTGTAGGAGAGGTAGCCGAGCGTGAAGAAAATCGGAGCGTTCAGGATTCGCTGGGTAAGCGGTCCGCCCGCGGAAAGCCCGACCAGCAGGAATGCGAAAGCGGGAAGGGTCAGCAATTCCTGACCGTCGCGCGCCATGGTCAGCGCCACCAGCAAGATGGATGCCGCGGTTGCCGCCGAACGGGGCCCGGGGGAAAGGGCATGAAGGACCCGCGCCGCGTCGACCCGCCAAGCCAGCACGCCAAGCCCGAAACCGCTGAACGCCCGCAGCAAGGTGCGGGATTCAAAGAAGTCATGCACGTCGTAGGGGCTGTCCTGGAGACGTGTCGTCCACCACAGAAATCCGACCACGGCCATGACCGATACCGATGCCGCGACAGCGGCGGCGCGGCCGCGCGCCAACAGGAGCATCGTCACGATCGGAAATGCGAGATAAACAGCGTACTCCGCACTCAATGACCATCCCGGCGCCACCACGCTGGGCGCCAGACCCCAGGCTTGCACCAGCAACACATTCGGCAGGACGATACCCAGCGGCGGATCGAACCGGTCGGGCCACCAATGCGGTCCCGTGTCAGCCGGTTGTAACGCGAGTACCACCAGCGTTACAGTGATGTAGAGTGGGTAGACGCGAGCGAAGCGCTTTACGATAAAGTCGATGTAGGCGCGCCAGGCAAAACCTTTGCCGACCTGTAATCCGTGATATTTGCTGGCGAGGATGAAACCGCTGAGCACCAGAAACATGTCGACCCAGAGGTAGCCGTGCCGCACGAAACTGCGCAAGGATTCGCCCAGAACCGAGGCGTCGGAGAAATACGCATACCGTGTCGGATTTTCCATATGGAAAACGAATACCAGGAAGGCGGCGACACCGCGCACCGCATCCAGGGGGCGAAGCTCCCGCGCATGAGTCGAAGGTGCCACCCAGGCCGCGATGCGGCTCAGCATTGAACACATCGCTTGCACCGGCAATTCCCATCTGTCCGGCTGATCCGGGCATCTTGCGCGAAGGATACCCGTGGCGCTTGCCGGCGATCAAGACCCGCCAGTGCATATGAAATGGGCGTTTTCGGGCTGGCTGCCTATTCGGTTTCCCTACGGTTTGCCGGGCATTTCGATGGAATCGACCAAACCCGCGCGCCGCGCGTTGAAACTATGGCAACCGCATCCAACCCGATATACTGACGGTAACGGCAAGAGAGGACAACCAGGATGGACGGTGGCATCGGTTTCGCGGCACCCACGCTGGAATCGCGGTTCAGCGACTACGACCGCCCGGTCCTGCTGACCGGTATCCAGGCCCTGCTGCGCCTGCTGCTGGAGCAAAGGGTCCTTGACAAGGCCGCCGGCCTGAACACCGCCGCTTTGGTGTCCGGCTACCGCGGCTCCCCCCTCGGCATGCTCGACCGGGAGCTTTGGCTCCAGGAAAAATTGATGAAAGCCAATGACATCCGATTCGAACCGGGTGTCAATGAGGACCTCGCCGCGACCATGCTGATGGGCACCCAGCAGGTCGACGCCTTCCCCGGCAAGCGGGTCGATGGCGTCTATGGCATGTGGTACGGCAAGGGACCGGGCGTGGACCGCTCCGGCGACGCCTTCCACTGCGCCAACATGGCGGGCACCCACAAGCACGGCGGCGTCCTGGCACTGGCGGGCGACGATCACGGCGCCCATTCGTCCACCTATCCGCATCAGACCGAATACGTCTTCCAGAACGTCTGCATGCCCGTCCTCAATCCCGGTTCGGTGCAGGACGTGCTCGACCTCGGCCTCGCCGGCTGGGCGATGTCGCGCTTCACCGGCCTTTGGGTCGCGATGAAAACCACCGCCGAGACCATGGAGCAGGCGGCCACCGCCATCGTCCATTCCGGCCGCACCTTCGTCACGCCTGACATCGCCCTCCCGCCGCATGGCCTGAACTATGACCACACCATGCGCTTCCCGGCCGAACGCGCCGAGTTGGAACGCCGCCTGATCGATGAGCGGCTGCCCGCCGTCCTTGCCTGGGCCCGCGCCAACCGGCTGGACAAGCTCATCTTCGGCGCCCCCGACGCGCCTATCGGCCTCGTCACCATCGGCAAGACCCACGACGACACGCTCCACGCGCTCAAACGCCTCGGCCTCGAAAACCACCCGCAACTCGCGCTCTACAAAATCGCCATGACCTGGCCGCTGGAGACCGAGGGTTTCCGCGAATTCGCCCGCGGCAAGCGCGCCATCCTGGTGATCGAGGAAAAGCGCAATTTCGTCGAATCCCAGATCCGCGATGCCCTTTACAACTGGCCCGAGGACGAACGCCCCGCCATCAGCGGCAAAACGCTGCCGAACGGCGAGAAACTGCTCTCCCCCCTGATGGAACTGTCCCCCGAATCCATCGCCGGTGGACTGGGCACGTTCCTCGGCGGCCTCGGCCTGAACGTCCCCGCGTTGTCCCCGCCGCAAGCCGTCCAGCGCCCCGACGGTCTGCTCCGCCGCATCCCCGCCTTCTGCGCCGGTTGCCCGCACGCTACCTCCACAAAACTGCCCGACGGCAGCTTCGCCTCCGCCGGCATCGGCTGCCACTTCATGGCGCAGGACGACGGCCCGCAAACCCGCACCTTCACCCATATGGGCGGCGAGGGCGCGCCTTTCGTCGGCCTGTCCAGCTTCACCGACATGAAGCACATGTTCGCCAATATCGGCGACGGTACCTATATGCACTCCGGCCTGCTGGCGATCCGTCAGGCCGCCGCGGCGAAAACCCGCATGACCTACAAGCTGCTGTTCAACGACGCCGTCGCGATGACCGGCGGCCAACCGGCCGAGGGCGCGCCGACGGTGCCCCTGCTCGCCGCGCAGATCGCCGCCGAAGGGATGTCCCGGATTGCCGTCGTCGCCGACGATGCCGACCGTCTGCCGGGCATCGGTCAATTGCCACCCGGCACCACCCGCCACACCCGCGACGAACTGGACGCTGTCCAACGCGAACTCCGGGAATACGAGGGTACATCCGTCCTCATCTACGATCAGGTCTGCGCCACCGAAAAACGCCGCCGCCGCAAGCGCGGCTCCATGGCCAACGCCACCCAACACGTCGTCATCAACGAATCCGTTTGCGAGAACTGCGGCGACTGCTCGGTTCAATCCAACTGCATCGCCATCGAACCGGTCGACACCGACCTCGGCCGCAAGCGCCGCATCAACCCGACCAGTTGCAACGTCGATCTGTCCTGCCTCAAGGGTTTTTGTCCGAGCTTCGTCACCCTGCCGGGAGCGCCCTCGGCGCCGGACGCCGACGTGTCCTGGCAGGCACGCGAAGCCGAATTCGCCGCCCGTCTCCCCGCACCGACCCTCCCCACCCTCGGCGTCTGGCGCGGTTTGTTCGCTGGCATCGGCGGCGGCGGCATCGTCACCTCCGGCGCCATCCTCGCCATGGCCGCGCATATCGAGGGCCGAGCGGTCAAAACCCTCGACTTCACCGGCATGGCGCAGAAGAATGGCGCGGTCGTCGCCCACGTCCAGATCGCCGCGGACGAAGCCGACCTCGATGTCGTCCGCATCCCCCTCGGCGCCGCCGACCTGATGCTGGCCGCCGACCTCGCGGTCTCCTGCGGGCCCGGCGTGCTCGAACGCAACAGCCCCAACGCCGTGGTGATCGGCAACATGGACCTCGCCGCCTCTGCCGATTTCAAGCGCGACGCGCTGCTGTCGATCGACGCCGCCATGCACAAGCGCACCATAGAGAAAGTCACCGACGCCGCCCGATCCACCTGGCTGCACGGCGTCCGGCTCGCCGAGAAACTGTTCGGCAACGCCCAAGCCATGAACACCCTTCTGCTCGGCCTCGCCTGGCAGCGCGGCCTGATCCCGGTAGGGGAGGGGGCCATCCTCCGCGCCATCGAACTGAACCGCGCCGCGGTCAAGGTGAACAAGCGCGCCTTCCTTTGGGGCCGCATTCTCGCCGACCAGCCCGACCTGATCGCCAAGGTCCTGTCGGATACGGTCGAGCACGCGCCCCTACCGCTCGACGCCCTCGTTGCTGACCGCGTCGCCCGTCTGGTCGCCTACCAGAACAAGGCCTACGCCGACCGCTACCGCGCCGCTATCGCCGAAATCATCGAGGCTGAGACCCGCGCCCTGGGCGCAGCTGGGAAATTTGCCCGTGCCGCCGCCGAAAATCTCTACCGGTTCATGGCCTACAAGGACGAGTACGAGGTCGCTCGGCTGCACCTCATCACCGACTACGGCGCCAGCCCGGTCTTCCACATGTCGCCGCCGCTGATCACCCGGATCGATCCCGCGACCGGTCGCCGCCGCAAGATCGCCGTGCCCGGCTGGCTCGCATTGCCGCTGTTTCGCGTCCTGCGGGCCTGCAAGGGCCTGCGCGGCACGTCGCTGGACCTGTTCGGCCGTCAGGCGGAGCGTCAGGCCGAACGGGCGCTGATCGAGGAATACCTCGCCGATCTCCGCGCAGCGACATCGGCGCTGCGGGCGGAGACGTTGGAGGCCGCGGTGGGTCTGGCATCGCTGCCGGACACGATCCGCGGCTTCGGCCCGGTGAAGGATGCCAACCGGGCGAAGGCGGCCGCTCGGCGGTTGGTGCTGCTGGACGGACTGGCGAAACGGCCGATGGCGATGGCGGCGGAATAGCCCGTCAGGGGACCTGGAGAAGGGTTTCGACCATCTGATCGATGGTCTTCGCAATCCCGGCCTCGGTCAGTGCGGTGCGGATCAGGCGGCGTGCCTGCTGGAATTTCACCGTATCGGGGAGGTCGACGAGGGCAGCGCGGGTCTCGGCCGTCGGAATACGCGTCCCACACCGCCTCGGCCCGGGCGGACAAGCGGGCGCAAGAGCCAGCAGACAGGTCACCCTGGCGATGACGACGGCCCCTAAATTCGGGCACGCGGCGTACGAACCGCCATCAGCTCCCCTGCAGATCCCAAATCTCCTGCCAGAACATGTCCTTCCAGGATTTGGCGTTCACCTTGTTGCGCCCGACCCGGAACATGAAATCCGCCCATTTCGCGGACGCCAGCGGAGTAACGCTATACACCGTCGCGGGATCGTCCATGATCTGCTGGATCAGCGCCGGGTCGACCTTGGCATGCGTATCCTCCAGGTAGAACGCCACGGTCTCCTTCTTGTGCGTCATGATGAAATCAGACGCTTCCTTCATCGCGTTCACCACCGCCAGGAAGACCTTCGGGTTGCCGTCGTGGAACTTCTTTGTCGCCCAGGCGTAAGACGCCGTCGCCGGCCCGAGCAGGTCCCGCGAATCGAACACGGTGTGCACTGCCGGATCCTTGAGCTGCATCTCCTGAAACGGGGGGATGGTGAAGGCGCTGTTGAAATTGCCCCCGCCCGACAGCAGCCCCAGCGTCGCATCCGACGGCGCCATCGCCAGGGTCAGCGGGTCCAGCTTCTCATACGCCGCATCGCCCCATTCCTTCGCCGCCGCCATTTCCAGCAGCACCGATTGCGCCGCGACCTTCACCGCCGGCATCGCGATACGGTCCGACGCGGTGAAATCACGGATCGTGTGGACGTTCGGGTTGCGGGTGTTGAGCAGGAAATGCAACTGAGCCAGCCCGCCGACGCCCCGCACCTCCTGTGCGCTGCCCCAGGTCTTCGACCACACCACCAACAGGCCGGGTGGCCCGCCGGACACGATGTCCACCGCGCCGGACAGCAGCGCATCGTTCATCGCATCCGGGCCATTGAACGTCGCATAGGCGACCGTGACCGGCGGCAGGCCGAGCGCGGTGGCGTGCTTCTCGATCAGGCCGAGATGCTTCATGACGTTGAATTGCAGGAACGCGATACTGGTCTGCTGCGCGATCCGGATCTCGGTCGTCTCGGCTCGCGCCGGCAGCGCGATAAGCAGAACGCCCAGTAGCCATAGGATGGGTCGCATCGGTTGTTTCCCGTTGTTGTGCGATGAGTATGCCCGAAACCGCACGGCGATGGCCACCGCCCGCTTCAGCTGCCGTCGAGGTGGTAAATTTCCGGCCAGAACAGATCCTTCCACGACGCCGGCACCGTCTTCCACTTCCCGACTCTGGCCATGAAGGTCGCGAATTTCATCGAACCCGTCGGCGTGGCGCTGTAGGCGACTCCAGGAGCCGAAATGATCTGTGTTACCGCGTCGATATCGACTTTCGCCGAACTGTCGGCGGCGTAATATTCCACCGCTTCCCGCCTATGGGCCGCCACGAAGATCGAAGCTTCCTCGATCGCTTCGATAATTGCTTTGTAAACTTTGGGGTTCGCGTCATGGAAAGCTTTGGACGTCCACGCGACGGCGGTGGTCGCTTCGCCGATCAGGTCGCGGGAATCCAGCACGGTGTGAACCGCGGGATTTCGCAACTGCATCTCCTCGAACGGAGGCACGGTGAATGCCGCGTTGAACGCTCCGCCGCCGGACAGCAGTCCCGCGGTCGCATCGGCCGGCGCCATCGAAATGGTCAACGAGTCCAGCCGGTCGAATGCGGCCTCCCCCCATTCCTTCGACACGGCCATTTGCAGCAGGACTGCCTGCGTTGACATCTTGATCCCCGGCATCGCGATGCGGTCGGCGTCGGTCAGGTCGCGAATGCTGTGCACCGCTGGATTGCGGGAGTTCAGCAACGACGGCGTCCGCGCCAAACCGGATACGCCCCGCACCTCCTGCGCGGTGCCCCAAGTCTTCGCCCACAGCACCAGCAGGCCCGGCTGCCCGCCCGACACGATATCCACCGCGCCGGACAGCAAGGCCTGATTCTGTGCATCCGACCCGTTGAACGTTGCGAAAGTGACCTTGACCCCGGGCACGCCCAGCGCGGCGGCGTGCTTTTCGATCAGTCCCTGATGCTTCATGACGTTGAATTGCAGGAACGCGGTACTGGTCTGCTGCGCGATCCGGACCTCGGTGACCTCGGCGCGCGCCGGCAGCGCGCAGAACAGCAGGCCCAGCAGCCAAAGCATTGGTCGCATCGGTCGTCTCCCCGTGTTATCGGGAGGTTATATCCTGCTTCACGCGGAGGTGGCCACTATCGCCCGGGGACCGGCGGGTGGATGATGAGGTCAGTCGCGTCCTTGCACCGGACAGGAAGGAAATATCCCATGATCATGACGACGAAGACCAGCGCGACGATCAAGAAGTTCATGGAAGATGCGAAATGGGAGATGGATTTCGCTTATCCCGGGCCCGAGGGCTTTTACCCGAAAAAGGCGACGTCGCCGCATTTACATTTCCTCATGCAAGGCGGGGGTATGTGCTACCTGCATTGGAAGAGCACGCTGGGCGTATCGACCGAAATTTCGAGTTTTTATATCCCCAACTGTCCGGCCGACCTCAAGGGCAAGGCGCTCGATCTCCTGGGTGCGCTGAAATAGATGGATTAAAGCAACACCGGCCTGACCTCACTCGATCAGGCCGATAAGGCTCGCTCGGGCTATTTCCGTCGGCGCCGGCGCACGACCGCCAATCCGGCGATACCTGTGCCAAGCAACGCAAAGGTCACGGGCTCCGGCGTGGAGATCTCGCCAAGGTCGGTGCCGTTATAAACCACAGAGCCAACGCTGGCGCTGTTCGTGGTACAACTCGCGTTTCCGCACGTTGCAATTCCGTCATAGCTGGCCGACAGCGTCAGCACCCCGCCCGCATCGGTCATTGGGCCCGAAAAACTGAGGAAAAGATAAGGATGACCGGTCGCGCTGCTGGTCCCGATGGTGGCCCCGGCCGTAATGGCTTGAAAGGATGAGGCACTGTCGTAACCCGTGTTGCCGACATGGGTGAAGGTAATGCCCGACGGGAACGATGTGGTCGCGGACATCGTGATATCGATGTTACTGTAGGCGGTCGTGGTCGCATCGTAATAGAAACTGCCTGTCAGGCTGGCGCCGTTGGTCAGGCTCGTGTTTTCCAAAAACCAATGGATAGGGGTCGCCTGGGCAGGCGCCGGAACCATCGACAATAGGATGCCATTCAAACCGATGGCGGCGAATAGGGCAATACGTGAACGCATGATTTGACTTCCAATGTGACGGATGTGTCGATGCAATTCCTGGGCCGGTCAAATATAAGCAACCAAACTATCGTCTTGGCGCTTTCACATCTGATGCAATTTAGCACCGGTGTAAAATACGCCGACAAACTTAGGTGCCTAGCCATAATCGCATCGGAAAGATCCGAAAGCGCGATTGTCATCATCATCCTCCAACCCGATAGACTCTGACGGTCGCCCCGAACCGAATGATGTTCGGTCGCAGCGAAGGGGCGCGCAACGCTCGGCCCCGAGCGAATGGCGGCTCAGCCTCGGTATGAACGAGGCTGACCTGATATCGGGGGATTGTCGCTCGCCGGACTGCCTTTTCGCGGGCAACGCGCCGCGGCGGGCAAATCCGAAACCCATTCCGAAAACGCGAAAGATGTCTCCCATTTTGCGATAGTCCCGTTGCAAAATGGGAAGCCCCTTTTCCCATTCCAGGTGAGAAAACAGCCGATTTCGGCGGCTTTCCCCATTTCCGAGACCTGAAGACCCTGGCGCGACATTTGCACCTGATGTCATCAACGCAAGATGTAGCGGGGTGAGCAACGGTGATGATCGCGCGGCAGAACCAGTCCGGTGGAGAGATGGACGTCGTGCAGCGTCCTGGACCGGTATGGGCGCGGTGGGCGGCCAGCGTCATGGGTCTTTACAAGACCGCTCCCAAGCGCGTGCTCGTGGGATTCTCGTCCCTCCTGCTGGGTGTGTGGATACTCACATGGGTTTGCGTCTATTTCATCGGTTATATTGAGCGCAGCGCCGCGATCGAAACCTCCCGCAACACCAGCACCATGGTGGCGGCATACGTGTCCCAAACGCTGAAAGCGGGAACCGTGGCGTTGGACAGCATGCGGTCGCTGGTGTCCCAGCACGGCATCATGGATGAGCAACAGTTCAAGGATTTTCTCGACGACATCCAAATTCATCGGATGCTGAGAGACAGAATCGTCAGCATGCCCGAGATCGAGAAACTGGCGTTCATTTCGGCTGATGGACACGTGCTGAACTTCTCTCTGAAATTCCCGCCTCCCCAGATACGGGTCGCCGATCGGGACTATTTCATCGAACAGATGGCACCCAACGCCCCCGCCACGAGCTTGAGTGTCGTTGTGACCGACCGCAGTTCGGGCCGGCGGACGTTCTTTCTGGCGCAGAAGATCGTTTCTCCCAACGGTACCGTGCTCGGGCTGGCGATCGCCGCGATCGACGCGGATCTGGTCGCCAAATTTTTCCAAAAGACCGCCTTGGGCGAGGCCAGCGCCATTTTCCTGACCCGTGGAGACGGCACGTTACTGACCGGCGTCGGGCTGCGGAGCGATGCTTACGGCCAGCGCATCGTGGCAGAGCCGTCGTCCTGGACCGGTGAACGCGCCGGCTATCTTCGCGGCTCCGACCGCATTCCCACGACGTTCGCCGTGACGGGTTTCGCTGCGGCCTCCCATGACGTCGACGGCGCGTCGGCACGGGTGACAGTTGTTATCGGTGATCTGGATGTCTATGCCGCATGGTGGACGTGGTTCGCGCTCATCATGTCGATGTCGGTCATACTTTGCGGGTTTATAGGTTTCGCGCTGTGGCAGCTTCTGGTTCTGCTGCGGCGCCTGCTTAAAATCAGTGAAAAGGCCAGGGCGGCCAACAACGCCAAGTCGCAATTCATCACGAATATGAGCCATGAACTGCGTACGCCCCTCAACGGCATCCTCGGTATGTTCCGCCTGCTCGGGCAGAAGGAACTGGAACCGGATGGGAAACTGTTCGTCGAAACGGGCGTCCAGTCGGCTGAACACCTGCTCGCAATCGTTAACGATATGTTGGATTTGTCAAAGGTCGAAGCCGGATGCATGAACATCGAGAAGGCACCATTTTCCATCCGTGGGATGGTAGGGCATGCCGTGTCCATCATGCATCCAGCCAGCGTGGAACGCCGTAACAAAATCGCGTTGACGATCGATGACCAAGTACCCGATTGCGTCGTCGGCGATGAGGGACGATGGCGCCAGGTGTTGCTGAACCTGCTCGGCAATGCCATAAAATTCACGGAAAACGGCCTGGTGTCGGTGCGCGTGGAGATGTGCCCGAATGGCGACAAAACCATGCTCCGGTTTTCTGTGTCCGATACCGGTATCGGCATTCAGAAGGCGGCGCAGCCGGATATTTTTAGAAAGTTCTTCCAGGCCGATTCATCGATACGGCGGCGCTTTGGCGGCACCGGGCTGGGCTTGACCATTTCAAGCCTGATCGTGCGAGCGTTGAATGGACGAATATATTTTGAATCGCAACCAGGACAGGGCGCCACGTTCTGCTTCGAACTGCCTTGCGTTCGGTCGCTTCCGGTGGACGGACCAGTCGCGTCTCTGAAGACCGGGATGCAGCGACCGCTGAATGTGCTGTCCGCGGAGGACTCCCCGACCAATCAGCTTGTCATTGAGCATTTCCTGACGCAGGCCGGGCACAGGTTCAGCGCCGCCCACAACGGCTTGGAAGCGGTCGAAATCGCCAGTCAAACGATCTACGACGTGATCCTGATGGATGTGCAGATGCCTGAAATGGATGGGATCGAGGCAACGCAACGCATACGCCGGTTGCCAAATGCCAATGCCGCGACCCCGATCATCATGGTAACCGCGCACGCCATGGCCGGCGACCGGGAGAAATTTCTGGCGGTGGGCGCGAACGACTATATCTCCAAACCGGTCGAGCCAGCCGGATTGCTGGCTGCTTTAGGACGGGTGACGGGCACGCCGGCTGCCAGAGCCAATGTCATGGTGATGGTTTGACCTGCCTTCACAACGCGCAAGACACAACGGGAGCGGAACAACACAACCGCCGCGCCCCCCACTGACATCGGCCCTCCGGTTCATGTAAAACCCCTTCACATGAACTGGACCCGACAAGGACCCGGCACCGAACGGCGCGGCTACCACCACGGCAACCTCCGGGAAGCCCTGGTCGAAGCCGCCATCGCGCTCATCGCCGCCAACGGCCCCGCCGGCTTCACGATCGCCGAAGCCGCTCGCCTCGCCGGCGTCAGCCCCGCCGCGCCCTACCGTCACTTCCGCGACGCAGACGCCTTGATCGCCGAGGTGGCCTTGCGCGGCTACGAACGCTTCGCCGAAGTCCTCACCAAGGCCTGGAACGATGCTCGGCCCGACCCGGTCACCGCCTTCGAAGCCCTCGGTCGCGCCTATCTCGCCTTCGCCCGCGAACAGCCCGCCTTTTATGCCGCCATGTTCGAGGCTCGGATCGCCGCCGAGGACCACCCCGGCCTCCAAGCCGCCGGCGACCGCGCCTTCGCCGTCCTCCGCGACGCCGCCGCCCGTCTCGCGGCAGACCTCCCGCGTGAAAAACGGCCCCCCGCGATGATGATGGCACTGCATATCTGGTCGTTGTCGCATGGCATCGCCTCCCTTTTCGTGCGCAACGACCCATCCCGCCGCAAACTGCCGATGTCGCCCGAGGACCTGCTGGAAGCGGGGGTCCTGCTCTATCTCCAAAGCCTTGGCTTGGCCGGCGCGAAAAAAAGCGCCTGATCCCGCCGGTCCGGGCTGGATATCGCGGCGATCGCCACCGAAACCACACCTCTTGCCCACGGAAATGCTTGACGCCAGCCGTTGCCGTGCCTAATGTAAATGTGTCTTACATTCACATGAGGACGCCATGATCAACGCCGCCAACCAACAAGCCTACGCCACGCGTTACGACGCCTACCCGCCCGGGGGTCCGCCATTCTGGCACCCGGCCGGTCTCAGCCGGCCCCTGGGCATCCTCGCGATGATCCTGGGTTTCGTCTTCTGGTGGCCAGTCGGACTGGCCGTATTGTTCACAATGAAATGGAGCGGTCACATGGGGTGCTGGGGCAAACGCCAACAGTCGATGTATAACAACGGAACATGGCAGGGTCCGTTCCAGGGCTGGGCCCCCTGGAAAAACTGGAACACCCAGCCCCAGGCGAACTCCACCGGCACGACCACTGGCACCCCCAGCGGAAACCACGCTTTCGACGAATACCGTGCCGCCACGCTCCGCCGGCTCGAAGAGGAACAGCAGGAATTCGGCAGTTTCCTCGAACGCCTTCGCTTCGCCAAGGACAAGGCCGAGTTCGACCAGTTCATGGCCGAACGCCGTGAAAGCCCAACCCCCCCGACAGGGCCGGAACCCCACCCCCGCGCATAGATTCAACTTGAATCTTCACGGGGCATTAACCTTTTCCCTGATACAGTGCATATCGCGCGCCAGAGGGCCGGACCAAGGGCCGGCTCTCTGGCGCGTGCCTTGCAGGGACCGCCGGCGACGGTGTTACGCAGATATCAGGGAACTGAACAAATGGACGGTGCCGACCTTCTCGCTTCGGCTTTCCAGGGAACCGACAGCGCGTTCCTGATGAACCAATACACGGCCTGGCGCGCGGATCCCACGACGGTCGATCCCACCTATGCCTCCATCTTCGGCGCCATGGACGACGATGCCCTCGCGCTCCTCAACGAGGCCGTCGGTGCGAGCTGGAGCCCTCTGGCCGCGCCCAAAACCTCGGCAAATTTCGCTCAGCCGGCATCCCGTGCCGAGACTATCGCCAGTCTGCGCGCCCTCATGCTCATCCGCTCCTACCGAGTACGCGGCCATCTGGAAGCGCATCTCGACCCCCTCGGCCTCCAGGTGCCCAAGCCGCACCCCGAACTCGACCCGCGCAGCTACGGCTTCACCGACGCCGACTGGGATCGCGGTATTTTCATTGACAACGTCCTCGGCCGCGAAAGCGCCACGTTGCGCGAAATCTCCACCATCCTGCGGGAAACCTACTGCGGCTCCATCGGCGTGGAGTTCATGCACATCCAGGATCCCGACCAGAAATCCTGGATCCAGCGCCGGGTTGAAGGCGCGCCCTGGAAACACGCCTTCGACCGCACCGCCCGCCGCAAAATTCTACAGCAACTGACCGAGGCCGAGGGCTTCGAGATGTTCTGCCAGAAGCGCTACGTCACCACCAAGCGCTTCGGGCTGGAGGGCGGCGAGATGACCATCCCGGCCATCCACGCCATCATTGAAACCGCCGCCGCCGCCGGGGTGAAGGAAATCGCCATCGGCATGCCCCATCGTGGCCGCCTCAACACCCTCGCCAACATCGTCAAGAAGCCGCTGCCGGCCATTTTCTCCGAATTCGGCGGCGAAAGCTTCAAGCCCGACGACGTGCAGGGATCGGGCGATGTCAAATACCACCTGGGCACCTCCACCGACGTCGATATCGCCGGCCGCTCGGTGCATCTGTCGCTGCAGCCCAATCCCTCGCATCTGGAAGCGGTCAATCCCGTCGTCGCCGGCAAGGTCCGGGCCCGGCAGGATCAGGCGGGCGATACCGACAAGCGTGCCTCTGTCATGGGCATACTGATGCATGGCGACGCAGCCTTCGCCGGACAGGGCATGGTCTACGAGACCTTGGCCATGAGCCAGTTGATCGGCTACCGCACCGGCGGCACCGTCCATATCGTGGTCAACAACCAGATTGGCTTCACCACCGTTCCGGTGCACGCCTTCTCCGGCCTTTATTGCACCGACGTCGCCAAATCGATTCAGGCGCCCATCCTGCACGTCAACGGCGACGACCCCGAAGCCGTGATCTTCTGCGCCCGCATGGCTGCCGAGTATCGCATGCGCTTCGCCGCTGACATCGTGCTGGACATCGTCTGCTACCGCCGCCATGGCCATAACGAAACCGATGAACCGGCCTTCACCCAGCCGATGATGTACAAGGCCATCGGCCTGCAGCCGACCACCCGCAAGCTCTACGCCCAACGCCTCGCCGAGGACGGCATGGTCTCCGCCGAGGACGCCCAGGCGATGGTCGACGAATTCTCCAAGACGCTGGAGGAGGCATACCAGGCCGCCCAGTCCTACAAGGTCAACAAGGCCGACTGGCTGGAAGGCCACTGGTCCGGGCTGAAACAGGCGGATCAGGAGGTCGAGCGCCAGGAAGACCCCACTGCCGCGCCGCTGGACACCCTTCGGCAGGTCGGCGACGCCTTGACCCGCCTGCCCGGGGATTTCGCCGCCAATCCGAAGATCGTCCGCCAGCTCGAAGCCAAGCGCGCCGCGATCGACAGCGGGGAGGGGATCGACTGGGCCACCGGCGAAGCCCTCGCCTTCGGCACCCTCCTGCTCGAAGGCCATCGCGTCCGCCTGTCCGGCGAAGATTGCCAGCGCGGCACCTTCAGCCAACGCCACGCTGTGCTGATCGATCAGACCAACCAGCACGAATACGTGCCGCTGAACAACATCGCCCCCGATCAGTCGAAGATCGAGATCTACAACTCCCTCCTCTCCGAGGTCGGTGTTCTCGGCTTCGAATACGGCTACTCTCTCGCCGATCCGAAGACCCTGGTGCTGTGGGAAGCCCAGTTCGGCGATTTCGCCAACGGCGCCCAGCCGATCATCGATCAGTTCCTGGCGAGCGGCGAAACCAAATGGCTGCGCATGTCCGGTCTGACCCTGCTGCTGCCGCATGGCTACGAAGGGCAGGGGCCCGAACATTCTTCAGCGCGCCCCGAACGGTATCTGCAATTATGTGCTGAGCGGAATATGGCGGTGTGCAATCTCACCACCCCCGCGAACTATTTCCATGCGCTTCGCCGGCAGATGCATCGCAATTTCCGCAAACCGTTGATCATCTTCACGCCGAAATCGCTGCTGCGCCACAAGCTCGCGGTCTCCCCGCTGGCGGACTTCGCCGAGGGTTCGAAGTTCAAGTTCGTCATTCCCGAAATCGACGACATCGCGCCGCCCGACCAGGTCAAGCGCGTGGTGATGTGCACCGGCAAGGTCTATTACGACCTCCTCCAGACCCGCCGCGAGAAGGGCATCAAGGACGTCGCCATCGTCCGTCTCGAACAACTCTACCCCTTCCCGATCCGCTCGATCACTGCCGCCCTCAGCCCCTACGTCAATGCCGAGGTCGTCTGGTGCCAGGAAGAGCCGGAGAACATGGGCGGCTGGCGCTTCCTCGACCGCCGCATCGAGGAGGTGTTGAAGAACCTCGACATTGCCGCCAAACGCCCGAGCTACATCGGCCGCGATGCGGCGGCGAGCCCGGCGACGGGTTTGGCGCGCACCCATAACGCTCAGCAGGCGGCCCTGGTCGCCGCGGCCCTCGGTTAAGGAGTTTCCCGCATGTCGACCGAAATCAAGGTGCCCACCTTGGGCGAAAGCGTGACCTCCGCGACCATCGCGCGCTGGATGGTCCAACCCGGCGATGCCGTTGCCGCCGACCAGCCGGTGGTGGAACTGGAAACCGACAAGGTCACGGTCGAAGTCTCCGCTCCCACCGCCGGCGTCCTGGCGGCGATTTCCGCACCCGAGGGGAGCGAGGTCGAGGTCGGCGCCCTCCTCGGCGTGATCGATGCCGAGGGTGCCGCCGCCAAACCGGCGGCCCCAGCCCCGGGCCCGGCCGCCAATCCGACGGCCGGGGTTCGCCCGCCGCCGCGTCCCCTTGGGCCGGTCGCCCGACCGGCCGTGGCACCAGCCCCAATCCACGCACCGCTGCCCGCCGCCGCGAAACTGATCGAGGAGCAGAACGTCGCACCATCCGCCCTCGGCACCGGTTCGGGCAAGGATGGCCGTATCACCAAAGGCGACGTGCTGGCCTTCCTCGCCCGCGCCAGCGCGCCCGTCGCACCGCCATCCAAACCCACCGAACCCGTTTCCGCGGCACCTCGCCCAGCCCCGGCGCCCGCGCCCGTCCCGGCTTCGAAACCGGAAGCCGAGGGCGAAGAACGCGTCCGCATGACCCGCCTCCGCCGCACCATCGCCGCCCGACTGAAGGAGGCGCAGAACACCGCCGCCATGCTCACCACCTTCAACGAGGTGGATATGTCCGCGATCATGGCCCTGCGGACCCAGTACCGCGACGCCTTCGAAAAGAAGCACAACGGCGTCCGCCTCGGCTTCATGAGCGTCTTCGTCCGCGCCTGCTGCGTTGCGCTGAAGGAGTTCCCGGCGGTGAACGCCGAGATCGACGGCGACGACATCGTCTACAAGCACCACGTCCACATGGGCATCGCCATCGGCGGCGCCAACGGCCTCGTCGTCCCCGTCGTCCGCCATGCCGACCAACTCGGTTTCGCGGGGATCGAGGGCGCCATCGCCGATTTCGGCAAACGCGCCCGCGACGGGGGCCTGAAAGCGGATGAGCTGTCGGGCGGCACCTTCAGCATCACCAACGGCGGCATCTACGGTTCGCTGATGTCCACCCCGATCCTGAACCCGCCGCAATCGGCGATCTTGGGCATGCACAAGATCCAGGACCGCGCGATGGTCGTCGGCGGCAAGATCGAGATCCGCCCGATGATGTACCTGGCGCTGTCCTACGATCACCGCATCGTCGACGGGAAGGAAGCGGTGTCCTTCCTCGTCCGCGTCAAGGAGGGCGTCGAGGATCCAAGGCGGTTGTTGCTGGATTTGTGATGGTACGGTCGCTTCGAACATGGCACAGTCCGCCCGCCGCCCCCCAATCTTTGAGGTATGTGTGCATGGCCAGGCTTATTCCGCGCAATCGGATAACCGGAACGCGCTCAATGCCTGGAAGCGTCACGTGACCCGCGAAGCAGTTGCGGCCTGGGGTGAGGCGGCACCGCTGGCTGGCGCCGTCGAACTGCATATCGTCCATTACGGTGAAACCCGCTCGGGCGACCTGGACAATTTGAATAAGCCGATCCAAGACGCCATGCAGGGAGTCGTATTCGTTAACGACAGGCAGGTATCGTCGGTACGTGGCGGCTGGCGGGACATTGAGGGCGAATACCGCGTCCGCTACATCCCCGCGGTATTGGGCGCCGCCTTCAGCGATGGCAGGCCATTCATCCATATCCGCGTGTGGCACGCGATCACGACCAAGGAGCTGGATTGATGTCCGCTACGACCGAACAATCCGTCGAGCGCGCCCGCAAGCGTGTGATTCGCGACTACAAACGGCGGGGCTATCGTGTGACGGATCACCCCACACCCGATCTCGTTCCGGGTTTCTTGAGAGATTTTCACCCCGGTCTCATGGTGGAGCGTGCGGACGATCATGCGGTGGTTGAAGTGCGAACCGCACAGTCCCTGAAGGGCGCGAACGAATTCGTCGAATTGGCGGAGCGGATCGAAAGCACTGAAGGCTGGCGCCTCGAGTTGGTCACCGTTCGTCCAGAGGAGCCGTCAACCGACCTCTCGTATGCAACGAAAGCATTCAGGGCGTTATGCGAGCAACCCATCACGGCGCATGGCTCTGACGTTTGGACGGTATATTTTATATCGTTGATAGAGGAGCTTGTCACGGAACTCGCGCGTACCCAAGGTATACGGCCTCGCGACAAGTCCGTGGAATTCTACGTGCGGGAATTGGCATTCCGCGCTGTCATCGATGACGATACCGAGGCGGATATTATGAATGCCCTGGGCCTGCGGAAGAGGGTGCTACTTTCTCCCAACCAGATGCGGCAGACCGCACCTGACGTTGCGAAGGATTTGGGAAAGCTGTGCGAATTGCTGTTTGCGATGCTGTCGTCGGCTCGAAGCGACCGGACGAATCATCGCGGTGCGATCAAGAATACAGGGTTCGCATGACCCAAACATATGACGTCATCGTCATCGGCGCCGGCCCCGGCGGCTATGTCTGCGCGATCCGCGCCGCGCAACTCGGCCTCAAGGTCGCCTGCGTCGAAAAGCGCGCGACCCTCGGCGGCACCTGCCTTAATGTCGGCTGCATCCCCTCCAAGGCGCTGCTGCAATCGTCGGAGGACTTCGACCACGCGGCACATGGCCTGTCCGACCACGGGGTGATCGTCGAGAACGTCCGCCTCGACCTGACACGCATGCAGGCCCGCAAAGCCGAAGTCGTCGGCGCCAACGTCAAGGGCGTCGAGTTCCTGTTCCGCAAGAACAAGGTGACCTGGCTGAAAGGCACCGGCCGCATCGTCGCGGCGGGGCAGGTGGACGTGGACGGCACGATCCACACCGCCAAACACATCGTCATCGCCACTGGCAGCGAGAGCACGCCGCTCCCGGGTGTGATCGTGGACGAAAAGCGCATCGTCACCTCCACAGGCGCGCTGGAACTGGACGCGGTGCCGAAACATCTGGTGGTCATCGGCGCCGGCGTGATTGGGCTCGAACTCGGCAGCGTCTGGCGCCGGCTGGGCGCCGAGGTCACGGTTATCGAATTCCTGCCCCGCCTCGTCCCGTCATTGGACACCGAAGTCGCGACAGCGTTCCAGCGTATCCTGGCGAAACAGGGCCTGAAATTCCGGCTGGGCTCCAAGGTCACCGCCGCCACGCCGACCGCAACCGGTGTCTCTCTGACCGTCGAACCCGCCAAAGGCGGCCCGGCCGAAACGCTCGAAGCCGATATCGTCCTGCTGGCGATCGGCCGCCGGCCCTACACGGAAGGTCTCGGCCTGGAAGCGGCCGGCGTCGCGCTGGACGAACGCCGCCGGATCAAGACCGACACGCATTTCGCCACCAACGTCCCCGGCATCTACGCGATCGGCGACGCGATCGCCGGCCCGATGCTGGCCCACAAGGCGGAGGACGAAGGCGTCGCATTGGCCGAACGCCTCGCCGGTCAGGCGGGCCACGTGAACTACGATGTCATCCCCAGCGTTGTGTACACATGGCCGGAAGTCGCCGCTGTCGGCCAGACCGAGGAAGAACTCAAGGCTGCCGGGATCGCTTACAAGGTGGGCAAATTTCCATTCCTCGCGAACGGCCGTGCCCGCGCGATGGGCAGCACCGACGGGTTCGTGAAGGTGCTGTCGGACAAGACCACCGACAAGCTGCTCGGCGCCCATATCCTTGGGCCGGACGCCGGCACGCTGATCGCGGAACTGGCGTTGGCGATGGAATTCGGCGCCTCGGCCGAGGACATAGCCCGCACCTGCCATGCGCATCCCACCTTGAATGAGGCCGTGAAGGAAGCCGCCCTCGCCGTGGATGGCCGAGCGTTGCACATTTAGGCAGTTCCGAGGGCCGGAAAACCTAGGCGGCCCCGCCCCGCGGTGCGCTCGCCGCCTAGCCCCCCACCGCCCGCACCAACCCAGCCCACTTATCCAGCTCCGGCAGAATCTTCTCCGCCCCGGCGGAATCCACCGAAACCACCAGCCGGTCCACCCCGATATCCCGGTAGTGCTTCAGCTTATCCACATCCGGCGGCACCCCGAACATCGTCACCGGCAGATGCTCCCGCCCGGCTTCGGCGGTCATCTTCCGGAACTCCGGCAGAAATGCGCTGACATCCCCATACTGCGGCCGAGACCCATGCGGCACCCAACCGTCGCCGTAAGCAATCGCGCGACGGGCGCCATAGGGAAACGCCCCGCCGACGATCACCGGCGGGTGCGGCTTCCGAGCGGGCTTCGGGTAGGCCAGCATCGGCGGGAAATCGACCAGTTCGCCATGGTATTCCGGCTTGTCCTGAGTCCAGATGGCCTTCATCGCCTCCACCCGTTCCCGCACCAGCTTCCAGCGGCCCTTGAAATCGGTGGTGCCGTGGTCGGCCATTTCCTCGGCGTTCCAGCCGCCGCCGATGCCGAACAGGAACCGCCCGTCGGAAACCTGATCGATCGAGGCCACCAGCTTCGCCGTCTGGATCGGGTCGCGCTGCACCACCAGGCACACGCCGGTGCCCAGCAGCAGGTTCTTCGTCACCGCCGCCGCGACCGACAGCGACACGAACGGGTCCATGCAATCGGCGTATTTCTTCGGCAGTTCCCCGCCCGCCGGAAACGGCGATTGCCGCGACAGCGGAATATGGGAGTGTTCGGGCGCCCACACGGACTCAAACCCACGATCCTCCACGGCCCGCGCGAAATCGGCGGCACCCATGGCATAATCGGTAAAGAACATCGCAACGCCGAACTTCATGGTGGGGTATCTCTCAACAACGTCATGGTCGGGTCTGACCCGACCATCTCAGGCCAATGGGAAACTGCTGGTCGGGTCAGGCCCGACCATGACGGAACGTCAGGAAGCCAGCCGCTTCGCCATCAGCGCCTGATACTCGTCCATCATCATGAACCCCGGAGTAGCTCGGCAATGCGCCTCCGTCTCCTTCATGATCTCTTCATCCGACTTCATCAGATCGAACGGCGCGCCGTGCGGCTGCGGCACATGGAACGGCGTGTCCAGATACGCCTCCACCGTGTTGCCCTCGGGGTCCTTGAAATAGCAGGACCACGCGTTGCCGTGCGTCGTCACTCGCATCTCGGTCGCGCCATGCTCCAGCGCCCGGTTATGCACCGTGCGCAGATCGCCCAACGAGTCGACCATGAACGAGATCTGATTGATCGGGTTGAAACCCGCCGTATCCGGCCGGCCGGACACGATCACGAACTGGTGGTGGTTGCCGGGGCTGGCGCTCATGAACGTCAGCTCCATGCCGCTGCGGGCGGGGCCGCTGTCCGTGACCACGAGGCCCAGTACCTCGGCATAGAACTTTTCCAACTTCGGCTTGTCGTGCGCGTAGATGCCGACATGTGCCAGACGGGCGTGAATCGCCATGGTCGTATCTCCCTTTATGCGGTAGCCCCCATTCAAGTCCCGCCTGCCCGACGCTGGCAAGGGGGGCGCCGAAAGGGTCGATCGATTGCTCGCCGTTCTCTCTGTCGCAATGCCGGTCTTCGGCCTGATACTCACGGGCTGGGGCGCCGGCCGAGCGCGCTTGTTGGGCGGCGACGCGACCGGTGCGCTGAACCTGTTCGTGGTTTGGCTCGCCTTGCCGTCCGTGTTGTTCCGGGCCATGGCGCGCATTCATCCACCGGATCTGCTGAACGCCGGGCTACTGGCATCCTTCGGCTTGGGCATCGTCATTCCCTTTGTTCTGTGCGCGCTCTGGTCGCGGCGGTCGGGCGCGCCGTTGGCCAACAGTGCCCTCCACGCGCTCAGCGCCACGTTCTGCAACGTCGGCTACATGGGTATTCCGCTTTGCCTGATGGCATTCGGAGAGGCGAGCGTCGTGCCGGGTATCGTCGTCATGGTGATCACGGCCTGCCCGCAATACGCCGCCGCGATCGTGTTGGTGGAGATGGACCGGCCGGGGCCGCCCGACGCGTTGCGCATGGCGCGCCGGATCGGCGGCGCCCTGATACGCAACCCGCTGCTCATCGCCCCCGTATGCGGCTTGATCGTGGCGCTGGCGGGCCTTCCTTTGCCGTTGGCGCTCGACCGGTTCCTTCTGTTGCTCGGCAATGCGGCGACGCCGTGTGCGCTGGTCGCCACGGGGCTCATGCTGTGCGAAACCACCGAAACCTTCGAAACCGCCCTGGTCGCGCGGCTGGTGGTGCTGAAATTGCTGGTCCAACCCGCGATCGCCTGGGTCGTCGCGTTCCATGTGCTGACCCTGCCGCCGGCCTGGGGGGAGACTGCGGTTCTCATGAGCGCCTTGCCCACCGGCGCCGGAGCCTTCATCCTGGCTCGGCTGTATGGGCGGGAGACCGCGTCCACCTGCGGCGCGGTTCTGGTGTCCACGGTTTTGTCCTTTGCGACGCTGTCTTTTCTGCTGGCCTGGATGGAATAAGCGGATGCCGGGATCGTCCCACACATCGAGCGCTATCGTTTGCGCGCGGCTTGGCGCCTGTGCCATGCTGACAACCGAGGGTAGCGGACAGACAGTTTCGTGAACCGACGAACGGGAAGGGGTTAAGCATGAGGAAAGTATTGCTTCTTGGGGCAGTGGCGCTGCTCGCCACGACGGGTCTCGCTCGCGCGGACGGACCGAGCCCGATCGAGATCCGGCAGACGGGCCTCGATCTGTTGAGCGGCGATTTCGCCGGCATCCGCGCCGTGGTCGCGGCCAAAGGCGATGTGAAGCCGTTGGAATCCGCCGCGAAGGCCATGCAGCGCTGGGCCGCGATCATGCCCGCGTTCTTCCCGGCCGGCACCGAAGCCGGTTCGA
>CAIRCM010000090.1 GCA_903877125.1 uncultured Acetobacteraceae bacterium
CGGTGACCATCGCGGGGGACAGCGTGTAGGGCGGCAGCGAGCACGCGGAGTCGCCGGAATGGACGCCGGCTTCCTCGATCTGCTCCATGACGCCGGCGACGTAGACCGTGTCGCCGTCGCAAATGCAGTCGACGTCCACCTCGATGGCATCGTTCAGGTAACGGTCGATGAGAACCGGATTGTCGCCCGACACCTGCACCGCTTCCCGCATGTAACGATGCAGGCTGGGCTTGTCGTAGACGATTTCCATGGCGCGTCCGCCCAGCACGTAGCTGGGCCGGATAACGACGGGGTAGCCGATGCGTTCGGTGATCGCCTCCGCCTCCGCCGCCGATCTGGCGATGCCGTTTTCCGGCTGCAACAGGCCAAGGCGGTGGAGCATCTGCTGGAACCGCTCCCGATCCTCGGCCATGTCGATGGCGTCGGCGCTGGTGCCGAGGATGGGGATCCCCGCCTTGGACAAGGCCTGCGACAATTTCAGCGGGGTCTGACCACCATACTGAACGATACAGCCCAGCAGCGTGCCATTCTGCTGTTCGCGGCGAATGAGGGAAATGACATCCTCGGCCGTCAGAGGTTCGAAATACAGGCGGTCGGAAGTGTCGTAGTCGGTGGAAACGGTTTCCGGGTTGCAGTTGACCATGATGGTCTCGAACCCCGCTTCCTTCAGCGCATAGGCGGCGTGAACGCAGCAGTAGTCGAACTCGATGCCCTGCCCGATACGGTTCGGTCCGCCGCCAAGGATGATGATTTTCTCCCGATCGGTCGGGTTGGCCTCGCAGATCGGGGTGCCGTAACCGCCTTCATAGGTCGAATACATATAGGGTGTGGCGGAGGCGAATTCGGCCGCGCAGGTGTCGATCCGACGGTAAACCGCGACGACTCCCAGGGCGGTACGGGCTTTGGCGATATCGTCCTCGGTCCGGTTCGTCAGTCGCGCGAGGGTCTTGTCCGAGAAGCCCAGCGCCTTCAGTCGCCGCAATTCGCCGGCCTTGGTCGGCAGACCGTTCGCCTTGACGGCGTTTTCGGCTGCGACGATGGACGCGAGCTGGCCCAGAAACCATGGGTCGAATTTGGTCGTGTCGTGCACGTCCTCGATCGAAAGACCGGCGCGCAGCGCCTGCGCCGCCATCAGCAGCCGATCCGGGCTCGGCGTCGACAATGCCGCCCGGAACGCGTCCGGTGTGCCATCGCCGGGCGCGGCGATTTCGTCGAGGCCGGACAGACCGGTCTCCATGCTGCGCAGGCCCTTCTGCAACGCTTCGGCGAAGGAGCGGCCGATCGCCATCGCCTCCCCAACCGACTTCATCGACGTGGTCAGCAGCGCGGGGGTGCCGGGGAATTTCTCGAACGTGAAGCGGGGGATCTTCACGACGACGTAGTCGATGGTCGGCTCGAAACTGGCCGGCGTGACGCGGGTGATGTCGTTGGTCAGTTCGTCGAGCGTGTAGCCGACCGCGAGCTTGGCGGCGATCTTGGCGATCGGGAAACCCGTGGCCTTCGATGCCAGGGCCGAGGACCGGGACACCCGTGGGTTCATCTCGATCACGACCATCCGCCCGTCCTTGGGGTTCAGGCCGAACTGCACGTTGGAACCGCCGGTATCCACCCCGATCTTGCGCAGGCAGGCGATCGAGGCGTCGCGCATCCGCTGATA
>CAIRCM010000091.1 GCA_903877125.1 uncultured Acetobacteraceae bacterium
CCTCCGCTCGGTCGATCACGTCGGCCTTGGCGCCGATGAGCTCTACGCCGAGGCGCTTCAGCGCGCCGGATGCATCGAGCTTCATCGCGGTGTTCAGCGCCGTCTGCCCGCCCATGGTCGGCAGGATCGCGTCAGGTCTTTCCTTGATGATGATCTTCTCGACCACCTCGGGCGTGATCGGCTCGATATAGGTCGCGTCCGCCAGACCGGGATCGGTCATGATGGTGGCGGGGTTGGAGTTGACCAAAATGACGCGGTAACCCTCGGCCTTCAGAGCCTTGCAGGCCTGGGCGCCAGAGTAGTCGAACTCGCAGGCCTGCCCGATGACGATGGGGCCGGCGCCGATGATCATGATGGATTTCAGGTCGGTGCGCTTGGGCATGGGTCGGGGCCTTCGTTAGGCGTTGAATTTGGATGATCGAACCGGTTGTACCGTGATCAGGTTCGTCGGGCAGCGTCGGCCCCGGCGGCGGTCAATCGAAGATGCCAATGGCATTGCAGCGCCCCGTCGGGCAGCCGGACCGGTTCGTCGATGAGGCCTTGACCTTGGCACGTGACGACCGCATCGCAAAAAGATGCGTAATCGACCGAACCGCTGGTCAATGCCGAGAACCGTTCGAAGCCCAACTCGATGTTGGGTTCGCAGATACGGTGCCGCAGGGCGGTCGTGAGGAGAACCATGACGGCGTCCATTCAGGAAACCGCCCAGGGATGATAAGGTTCACCCGGTCGAGCAACGCCTCTGCCCATTACGGCACTACGAAGTCCGTTCATTGGCAACATACTTAAAATCTCGCGCTTTGCTGCGATGTTGTCGCCAGCGCACGCTTCTCAATCCATTTCCAACTGATCTCTGGTAGCCATCCCTGCGCGGCCGCGAGATTCACCTCGGTCAGCAAAAATCGCGAGTCAGGCGACAATGCATGCAGCTTGTCTGCGATCTCTTCGGATGACAGCGCAGTTTCAAGCATAAACACCATTGGCAGATGGTTCCACCAGGACGTGAAGTCCGGGCTTTCAGTGACGAATTTCTGGATTTTCTCCAGGTCGCCAAAGGCTGAATTGGCGTCGAGCGCCAGCATATAGGTGTGTTCGCTCACGATGGTTTCTCCGGCTGTTGTCTTCGCCGCGCCCGTGGCGCCTCCAATTGAAGCTGTTTGGCCAGTTCCGATCTAACTTCGCGGTCCACCTCCGGATCGCCTACGATTTCGGCTGCGGTCATGCGAAATTCGTGAGCCTCGGAGCGCAGCATCTCCGGTCTGACGAATAGCCCATATAACGCGCAAACTGCTGCAACCGCGACGGCCAAAACGCCCGACCCGCCGAGCAACCACCGCAAGGTGTCACTTACGAACACCGCCCCACCAAAACAGAGCAGTCCGAAAAGCAGGAAAACCGCAACTAGAAAGGGAACCGAGTAGGTAACTGTGGCGCTGCGTATCGCCTGCTGGAATAGGCGTGGGTCCATCGCTCAGCGGTCCGCTGCCATCAAATCGACGAACCGCTTGAACAGGTAATGGCTGTCGGACGGGCCGGGGCTGGCCTCCGGATGATACTGCACGGAAAACGCCGGCCGGTCCGAACAGGCCAGGCCTTCGTTCGAACCGTCGAACAGCGACACATGGGTCGGGACGACGTTGGCCGGCAGGGTCTTCAGGTCCACCGCGAACCCGTGGTTCTGGCTGGTGATCTCCACCTTGCCGGTTGTCAGGTCCTTCACCGGCTGGTTCGCCCCGCGATGCCCGCGTTCCATCTTATAGGTGGACGCGCCCAAGGCCCGAGCCAGCAATTGATGCCCGAGGCAGATGCCGAACACCGGCAAACCCGACGCGAGTACACCCTGAATGGTCGGGACCGCATAAACGCCAGTTGCCGCGGGGTCGCCGGGACCATTGGACAGGAAAACCCCATCGGGCTTGTGCCGCAGAATTTCCTCGGCCGATTCTGTCGCCGGCACCACGGTCACACGGCAACCGGCCGAGGCCAGGCAGCGCAGGATATTGCGCTTTGCGCCATAATCGACCGCAACGACATGGTATCCTGGCGCATCCTGCCGCCCGTTGCCGGTGCCCCAGGCCCATTGCGTCTCATCCCACGCATAAGTTTGGGTGCAGGTCACCTCCTTCGCGAGGTCCATGCCCTCCAGACCCGGCCAGGCAGTGGCCCGAGCCTGCAAGGCCGCGAGGTCGAAACGCCCGTCGGCGGGGAATGCGAGTACGCCATTCGGGGCACCGCCATCGCGAATGCGCGCCGTGATCGCTCGGGTATCGACGCCCGCGACGCCGGTGACTTTGCGTGCCTTCAGCCAGGCATCGAGATGCTGCGCCGACCGCCAGTTGGACGGTTCGGTGATGTCCTGCTGCACCACGAGGCCCCGCGCGGCGAGGCCCGCGGCTTCCAGGTCTTCGTTGTTGGTGCCGACATTGCCGATATGCGGAAAGGTAAAGGTGATGATCTGCCCGGCATAGGACGGATCGGTCAGCGTTTCCTGGTACCCGGTCATGCCAGTGTTGAAGCAGACCTCGCCCACAGGCCCTTCGGCCGGGGTATGGGCGCCAATGCCGCGACCCCAGAACACGGCGCCGTCGGCCAACATCAAACACGCGGTGGCGCCTTCGGGGACGTCGCTCATATCGGTTTTTTCTCCGGCTGGTTCGGCCTGCAAATCCGTCAACGCGAGCCCTGTGGCCGCGATCACCGTCGCCCAATGCCGTGTGGGAATGGCGCCGGCCTGGCGCCATTTACGGACGGCCTCGGTGCTGACTCCGGTCAGGCGGGCGGCAGCCTCGGCCCCGCCCAGACGATCGATGATGTTTCCGACGGTGGTTGCCATGACCCCAATCTAGGGGAGAAAAATTCCGGCCGCAAGCACACTCGCGATCTACCGGAAATTTTTTCCGCCCTGCCCCATGCGCCGATGTTCCCCTATAATAGAAGGCTATTCTTTTCGAGGACGATCACCATGGCGCTGCGCGACGAATTCACCGATGCACTCAAAACCGCGATGCGGGCCGGCGACAGCGCTCGGGTCTCCACGCTGCGCATGATCCTGTCCAAGGTGAAGGACGCCGATATCGCCGCGCGACCAAAAGGCGTCGACAAAGTGCCGGACGAGGAGGTGCTGTCCACCCTGCGCGGCATGGTGAAATCCCGCCGCGAGTCGGTGGAGCTGTACCGCCAGGGCAACCGGCCGGAACTGGCGGACAAGGAAGAAGCCGAAATCGCGGTGATCGAAACCTTCCTCCCCAAACAGATGGACGAAGCCGCGGCGGAACAGGCGGTCGCCGACGCGATAGCCGAGGCCAACGCAACCACGATCAAGGACATGGGGAAGGTCATGACCGTGCTGCGCGCGCGCTACGCCGCCACGTTGGACATGGCAAAGGCCGGCCCGCTTGTGAAAGCCAAGCTGTCGGCCTGATGGCGCTCTCCCCGAACTTTCTGGACGAGCTTCGCGCGCGCACCCCCTTGCCGGCGGTCATCGGCCGGCGCGTGCGGCTCGCCCGGTCAGGGCGGCAGTGGAAGGGGTGCTGTCCATTCCATGGGGAGAAGACGCCAAGCTTCTATGTATACGAGGATCATTTCCACTGCTTCGGCTGCGGTGCCCACGGCGATGCCATAGGCTTCGTCATGCAGAGCCAAGGCGCCGGTTTCATGGAAGCGGTGGAACAGTTGGCCACCGAAGCCGGCCTCGACGTACCCAAACCGACACCGGAAGCAGCGGCAGCCGAGCGCGAACGCCAAACCCTGGGCGGCGTGCTGAAAGCGGCCGAGAGTGCATACATCCGCCGCCTGCATCTGCCTGAAGGACGCGCCGCGCTCGACTACCTGCGCGGCCGCGGCCTGACCGACGAAACCATCGATCGCTTCGGCCTCGGCTGGTCCGGCGAAGGGCGTGGCACGCTGATGGCCGACCTCGCCCGCGAGGGGATCGCCCAGGACCAACTCGTCGAATGTGGCCTGATGCGCCAAGACCCTGACACAGGTCGGACTTTCGAACTGTTCTTCAACCGGGTCATGTTCCCCATCCGCGACCGCCGCGGCCGCACCATCAGCTTCGGCGGCCGTATCATGGGCGACGGGCAGCCGAAATACGTGAACGGCCCGGAAACCTCGCTCTTCTCCAAACGCCGAAATCTTTACGGACTGGACATGGCGCGCGACGGTATCCGCAAAGGCGCGACCCTGGTCGTGGTCGAGGGGTATATGGACGTGATCGCCCTGGCCCAGGCCGGCTTCGCCGGCGCCGTCGCCCCGCTGGGGACCGCGCTGACCGAGGATCAGATGGGCGAGCTCTGGCACCTCTCCCCCATGCCCATCCTCTGTTTCGATGGCGACGCAGCCGGTGCTCGGGCAGCCGCGCGCGCGGCGGAGATGGCACTGCCGCTGCTGGCACCGGATCGGACGCTGAAGCTCGCGACCCTGCCGCCGAAGGAAGATCCGGACAGTATCGTCCGCCGCCAGGGCAAGGCCGGTTTCGATGCCGTGCTGGATGCGGCCGTGCCGCTGGTGGACGCACTGTTCGACCTGCTGCGGGACGCCGCAGGCGACTCAACACCGGAACTGCGGGCCGCGTTCCGCACCCGGCTGGAAGAGGCCGCCCGCCGGATCCCGGACAAATCCCTCGCGGCGGAGTACCGGGGGGCGCTGCTCGACCGATTTTTCGCCAGTCGCAAACGGATGTCCTCGCAGCGCGGGGGGAACGGTCCAGTGCGCCCGCTCGGGCGGATCGCACCACGGCCCAGCCCCGCACTCGATATCACAGCGCAGGAGCGCGCGCGGATACTGACTGCCATCCTGATCCGCCATCCATCGCTGCTGCACGACGTCGATCATGCCTATGCCGACCTCGACCTCGGCGGGTCGCTCGCGCGGGTGCGAAATGCGCTGCGGGCATGGGCAGCGGACGTCGATCATCTTGACTCTGAAGGGCTAATGGACCACCTGTCATCGGCTGGACTATCGGCGGACGTCGAGCAAGTCATGGCGCCCGTTCCGGTTCCCCTGCCGGAGTGTTCGGCAGCCACGGCGATGCTGGCCGACGCCGCGACGGGGTGGTGGCATATTTTCGGGTTCCTGAACGTTGACCGGTTACGCGAAGAGCTGACCTTGGCGGAAGCCGAGGCCGCGCGGAACCTGACGAACGAAACCGTACGAAGGCAAGTTGCGCTGAAGGAAGCCCTTCTGAGAGTGCAGCGTGGCGAACCGGACGGTGTCGATTTGGCCGCCGCTGAGTGATTGAGGGGGCTCACGGGCCCCGACCGCATTTAGGAGTATCTGGACCTATGGCCACGAAGCCGACCACCGGGACCGCCGAAGCCGTGACCGCCGAGCAGGATGTCGAAAGCAATCTGCTGGACACACAGACCGTCGCCGTCAAGAAGCTGATCGCCAAAGGTAAGGAACGTGGCTACATCACGTTCGACGAACTGAACGCCGTCCTGTCGCCGGAGCAGAACTCCTCCGAACAGATCGAAGACGTGATGGCCGGCTTCTCGGAAATGGGCATTCAGGTCGTCGAGTCCGAGGAAAACGAGGAAGGCGAACTCCCCGCCGCCAAGGCCGAAAAGGCCGATGAGGAGGAGGCCGAGGAGCAGACCGGTAACGTCGACGAAGCGAGCCTCGGCCGCACCGACGATCCCGTTCGTATGTACCTGCGCGAGATGGGCAGCGTCGAGCTGCTGTCGCGTGAGGGCGAAATCGCCATCGCCAAGCGGATCGAAGCCGGCCGCGACATGATGATCAACGGGCTGTGCGAAAGCCCGCTGACCTTCAAGGCGATCATCTCCTGGCACGACCAGCTCAAGGCTGGCCGCATGCTGCTGCGCGACATCATCGATCTCGAAGCGACCCAGGGTGCCGGCGCACCGACCCCCGATGCCTCGGGTGAGGTTGAGGAAGGCGCGGCGCCCGTGGAAGCCTTCGCGCCGCCGCCGGACGACATGGACGGCGACGATGAGAACGAGGGACCGAGCATGTCCCTGTCGGCTTTGGAAGAGAAGCTGAAGCCCGAGGTGTTGGCGAACTTCGAAGAGATCGAGAACCTCTACAAGAAGCTGCACAAGATGCAGCACCGCCGGCTGGAGACGATGACCTCCGGCGAGGATCTGACCGCGCGGTCCGAAAAGGGTTACGAAAAAATCCGCGAGGAACTCGTTCAAAAGGTCGGTCAGGTACGCCTGCACAACAACCGCATCGAAGAGCTCGTTACCCAGCTCAAGCAGCTCAACCAGCGGCTGACCACGCTGGAAGGCCAGCTGATGCGCATGGCCGAAGGCTGCAAGGTCAACCGCGAGGAGTTCCTGAAGAACTATCGCGGCGCCGAACTGGACCCGAACTGGCTGGAGCGGGTGGCGGTGCTGTCCGGCAAGGGCTGGCGGCTGTTCGCGGCCAAGCACCCGACCGATATCGGCAACGTTCGCGCACAGATATCAGCCGTGGCGACCGATGCCAGCCTGCCGATCGCCGAGTTCCGCCGGGTCTACATGACCGTCTCCCGCGGGGAGCGCGACAGTGCACGCGCCAAGAAGGAAATGATCGAGGCGAACCTGCGCCTCGTGATCTCCATCGCGAAGAAGTACACCAACCGCGGTCTGCAGTTCCTGGACCTGATCCAGGAGGGCAATATCGGCCTGATGAAGGCGGTCGATAAATTCGAATATCGCCGGGGTTACAAGTTCAGCACCTACGCGACATGGTGGATCCGGCAGGCGATCACCCGCTCGATCGCCGATCAGGCCCGCACCATCCGCATCCCCGTGCACATGATCGAGACGATCAACAAGCTGGTGCGCACGTCCCGCCAAATGCTGCACGAGATCGGCCGTGAGCCGGCACCCGAGGAACTGGCCGAAAAGCTGGGCATGCCGCTGGAGAAAGTGCGCAAGGTTCTGAAGATCGCGAAAGAGCCGA
>CAIRCM010000092.1 GCA_903877125.1 uncultured Acetobacteraceae bacterium
AACCACACGACGGCGTGAATCACGCGATCAAACACAGCGTGATCGCCAGAGGTGGAACCACACGACGGCGCGAATCACGCGATCAAACACAGCGTGATCGCCAGAGGTGGAACCACACGACGGCGTGAATCACGCGGTCAATCAAAAGCTTCCAGAGTGTGATAGGGTCAACTTCACCCTATCACACTCTAGGTTCCCCACCCCGCCCGGTTCGTGCAACATCGCCCCGACGACCGGGGAGGGGACGGATGGACGCGTTGCGCTGCACGATCATGCGCGGAGGTACCAGCAAAGCGGTGTTTCTGCGGGAAGAAGACCTGCCGCCACCCGGCGCCGAACGCGACGGGATCATTCTCAAAGTGTTCGGCTCGCCCGATAAGCGGCAGATCGACGGTCTCGGTGGCGCCGATCCGCTGACGTCGAAGCTGGCGATCATCGGCGCCCCGCGGTTCAAGGGCACCGACGTGACCTACACGTTCGGCCAGGTCGAGATCGACCGGCCGCATGTCGATTACCATTCCCTCTGCGGCAATATCTCCGCCGCCGTCGGCCAGTATGCGATCGAATCCGGCCTGGTCGAAGCGATCGAACCCGTCACCACGGTGCGCGCCTACACAACCAACCTCAAACGGATCCTGACGATCGAAGTCCCGGTGAAAGACGGACGCCCGGTACGCCTCGGCACCTACCGCGTCCCCGGCGTCCCGGGGACAGGCGCGCGAATCCTGCTGGATTTCGCCGACACCGCCGGCGGCGCCACCGGCAACCTGCTGCCCACCGGCAATCCGGTGGATACGCTGGATGTGCCCGGCCTCGGCCCGATCGAGGCCTCGCTCATCGACATCGGCAACGCCCATGTCTTCATCCGCGCTCGGGATGTCGGACTCAAGGGCACCGAAACCCCCGCCGAAATCGATCGCGACAAGACTCTGCTCGACCGGCTGGAGGCGATTCGCGGCGCCGGAGCCTACCGTATGGGCATGGCTTCATCCGGGCACGCCGCGCGTTCGGAAACCCCGGCGACGCCGATCCTGGGCATAATCTCACCGCCGGCTGCTTATACCGGGCACCTCGACGGTGCGCCCGTCGCCGCCGATGACGTCGATCTGGTGTCCCGCCTGTTGTTCATGCAGATCACCCACAAGACCTACGCCGGCACCTCGACCGCCTGCACCGGTGTCGCCGCCCGAATCCCCGGCAGCATCGTCTACGAAGCAACGGATCCGGCGGCGCGCGATAGGGTCGAGCTTCGCATCGGCCACCCGGCGGGCGTCATCGACACCGAATCCGACGTGGTTCTGGCCGGCTCGGCTCTCAACCACGGGGTCCGCCGCGCGACCCTCGGACGCACCGCTCGGCGGATTTTGGACGGGACGGTTTACCTGGATTGAGCGGCGAGGGTTATCCGACCGTCTGGTAAACCGCTGCCTCGAACCGGTCCAACAGGTTCAGCACACCCTGATCGGCGAAGGGCAGCACCTGCGTCATCAGCACGCCCGCGACCTTCCGCTTCGGGTCCAACCAGTAATAGGTGTTGTTGATCCCCGCCCAGGCAAGGCTTCCGGCGCTGCGCCGGCCCGGCACGTCCTGGGTATTGATCAGGAACGTCAGGCCCCATTTCTTGTCCATGCCGGGGAACAACTCGACATCGTTGGACATCGCCGGCTTGTAGCTCAGCATCGGCAACACGTTCAGATCCCCGATATGGTTCTGGCCCATCAGCGCCACCGTCTCGGGCCGCAAAATGCGGCTGCCATTGAACGTCCCGCCGTGCATCAACGCCTGCAGGAAGATGAGGTAATCGCGGGCGGTGGAGAACAGGCCACCGCCACCGGGGTAGAATTCGGGATTTTCGGCCGGCCGCGCGCTTTGGATCGGCGTCAGCGTCCCGCCTTCGCCCCGGCTGTGCACCACCGCCAGCCGGTTCTCCCAGTCCGGACGCAGGACAAAGCCGGTATCGGTCATGCCCAGCGGCGCGAAGATGTGACGCTGGAAATAGGTCTCCAGGTCCAGGCCGCTCGCGACTTCGACCATGCGACCAGCCATATCGATGTTGATGCCGTATTCCCAACGCTCGCCGGGATCGTAGCCGAGCGGTGCGCCGAGTGCCGCGAGCTTGCCGGTACGCGCGGCCGGCAGCCCGGTTTCCGCGGCAAAGCGGTTCATGTCCTCATTCCAGGTGTCGTAGACGAAGCCCGCGGTGTGGGTCAGTAGATTGCGCAGCGTGACAGTGCCGCGTGCGGCGCGCAGGATCGGGTTGCCCTTGCCGTCGAAGCCCAGCAGCACCTGCGGATTGGCGAGGAACGGCAGAATTTCGCCGGCCGGCTGGTCGAGGCTGAGCTTACCCTGCTCCACCAACTGCATCGCCGCCGCGCCGGTGATGGCCTTGGTCATGGATGCGATGCGAAACACCGTATCGGTCGTCATCCGCGGTGTTTCCGTCAGACTGCGCCGGCCAAACGCGTCTTCGTAGATACAACCCCCGGCGTCGGCCGCGGCGGCCACGACGCCGGCGGCGGTCGTGGTGGTGATCGCATCGGCCAGCACGTGATCGATCAGCGCGGTCTGCCGCATGTTGGATGACTCCCCGTTTGATACCCAATTATGATGGACGGCGATCCGGTTGCATATGCCTCGGCCGGAGGCGACAATAGGGCATCGCAACAAGGGAGTTCCAGGGATGATCGAGCAGCACGTGATCGTCACGACCAAGCATGGCAAAATGCCGGCATTTACCGCCTGTCCGGAAGGGCCTGGGCCGTTTCCGCCGATCATTCTTTATATGGATGCACCCGGCACGCGGGAGGAGTTGCGCCATCACGCCCGCCGCATCGCGCGGCACGGCTATTTCTGCATCCTGCCGGATATGTACTATCGTCTTGGCACCGTATTGTTCGACATTCCCCGCCGCGACGATGCCATGTCGGCGGTGATCCGGGCGTCGATGAACAGTCTGACCAACGCGCTGGTGATCGACGATACCGCGGCGATCCTGGGTTGGCTCGATGGTAACGATAAAGTGAAGCCAGGCGGCGTCGGTTGCGTCGGGCATTGCATGAGCGGGCAGTACATCACCACGGTGTCGGCGAAATTCCCGACCCGTTTCGTCGCCGCGGCTTCGTTGTACGGTGTCGGGATCATTACCGACAAGCCCGATTCCCCGCATCTGTTGCTGGATCAGATCAAGGGCGAGCTCTACTACGGCTTCGCTGAAACCGACGCCTCGGTGCCCGCGCACATTCCGCCCGCGCTCGATGAGGCCCTGAAGAAGACCGATGTGAAATATACGCTGAAGGTGTTTCCGGGCTCGCAGCACGGCTACACGTTCGCGGAACGGATGGCGTACCACCCGACCGCGTCGGAACAGACATGGGCCGACATGTTCGACATGTGGGATCGCCGCTTGAAATAGCTGCCGATCGATGCCAGGGGCGGCATGCGTGCCGCCCCGACCGATCGTCGTGGCGGTTGTGATGTTGGCCGTGGTGCACTCGTTGAATAAGAAACGGCTGTTTCCCGCGGCGTTGTCTGGAGAGAGCGTTTTATTTTATCTTCCGTCATCGGTGGAGGTTTATTCTCCGCGGCTTCGGCAAATACGAATCCGTATCGATATCGTCTTAAATTTGATATTTCCTTCTCAGATTGACGCGGCGTCGTAACGCCGTCTCATAGATCGGTAATCGGCTTCATTCCACGCCACAGATCGCATGCAGGCGCAGCAGAAACTAATTCTCCGTGCGCATCCTCAATCTAAATCCTTGCCGAAATTCGCTGCCGGTGTATATTCAGGCGATCAGGGAATCGATACAAATGAAAACACCAAAAAATGCAAATGGCACCCACGAATCCGTGACCGTGCCGTTCGAGTTGGAAAATTTCCTGCCGTACCGGTTGTCGGTGACAAGTCACCGCGTGGCCCGCCTGTTCGCCGCGCAATACGCGACGCAGTTCGGCTTGACCATACCGGAATGGCGCGTGCTGGCGGTCATCGGACGCTTCGGCACCTGCTCCCCCACCGCTGTGGGCGAGTTTGCCGCAATGGACAAAGTCAAAGTCAGCCGAGCCGCCGCCGCCCTGGTCGCGAAGGGATTCCTGCGACAAAATCAGGATCCGAACGACGGCCGCGGCAGACTGCTGAGCATGACCCGCAAGGGCCTCACCGTTCATACCAACGTCGTGCCGCTCGCCCGCGGGATCGAGGCAACCTTGGCCGATGGCCTGACCAAGGCTGAATGGGCCACGCTCAACAAAGCTCTCCGGAAACTCAGCGCGCATGTCGGCGAATTGACCGGACCGGATGTCGGCGCCACGGCGGATTGACGTTCGGGCCGAACCCGGCCACAGGTCGGGCCATGGCAGAGTTCCTCCGCGCCGATCCCATCGGCTTTCCGCACGGGTTCTTCACGCGCCGAGGTGGCGTGTCGGAGGGCCCGTTCGCAAGCCTCAATTGCAGTCTGTCCAGCGCCGATGCACGCCCATCCGTCCTCGAAAACCGCGCCCGCACCGCCCGGGCGCTCGGTGCCGATCCGGATCGCTTGCTCGGCTTGACGCAGGTGCACGGGCACGATGTCGCCGTCGTCGCCGAACCATGGCCGGCCGGGGCGGGGCCGCGCGCCGACGCCATGGTGACCGATCGCCAAGGGATCGCCCTGGGTATCGTCACCGCCGATTGCGCGCCCGTCCTGTTCGCCGACCAGCAGGCCGGCGTCGTCGGTGCCGCCCATGCCGGCTGGCGCGGCGCCCTGTCCGGTGTCATCGAAGCCACCATCCAGGCCATGGCCAGCCTCGGCGCCCGGCCGGAAGCGATTGCTGCCGCCGTGGGGCCCTGTATCGGTCAGGCCTCGTATGAAGTCGGGCCGGACCTGCGCGATGACGTATTGGCCCGCGACGCCGCCGATGCCATCTTCTTTGTCCCCGGCCGGCGAGAGGACCGTTGGCAATTCGATCTGCCCGGCTATTGTGCTGCCCGCTTGCGGGCAGCCGGGGTCGGTACAGTCGCCACGCTCGGCGTGGACACTCTCGCCGACGAGGCGCGTTTCTTCAGCCATCGCCGCCGCACGCTCGCCGGCGGCGGCCCGATTGGGCATCAGATATCGGTGATCGCGATTGTTTAAGCTCCGTCTGTTTCTGCTCGCCGTGCTCTGCGCCGTCGGCCTGACCGCGTGCGGCGACTATCCCACCCCCTTCAAAGGCCGCCCCGGCGCGGAGGCCGAGCGTCTGGCGCAGCCCACCGCGCCGCTGCTGGTCGTGATCCCGCCGGATGCGACTTCCATGCCGCGGGATGCAAGAGCGATGCTGGCCGAAGATCTGGCGAAAGCCCTCCAGGAGCACGAGGTTCCCGCCGTATCCAACCACCCCGTCGCCTCGGCATGGCAACTGGTCACCAGGCTGGAAGCGCGCGGCAACACGGTCGTGCCGATCTTCGCCATCGTGGACAATACCGGCAAAAGTCATGGAACCGCCGAGGGCGCGCCAGCATCCGCCGATGCCTGGGTGGTCAGCAGCCCGGACATGATGCAACGGGTCGCCGTCGATGCGGCGCCGAAGATCATCGACCTGCTCGTCAGCATCCGAATCACCCGCGACATGGCTAACCCGAACAGCATGCTCAACCGGGCGCCCCGCGCGGTGGTGGCCGATGTCACCGGGGCGCCGGGCGATGGCAATGAGGCTCTGACCCGGCTGGTGCGCGAGCATCTCAAGGGCTACGGCGTGCTGGTCGTGGCCGACAGGACCGGTGCCGACTTCCTGGTGACCGGTTCGGTGAAAGTAACCCCGATTCCCAACAAAAAGGATCGGGTCGAAATCGTCTGGACGGTGTCGCTGCCCAACGGCGACGAACGCGGCAAGGTCGTTCAGTTGAACGAAATCCCCGGTGGCACGTTGAGCCACTATTGGGGGGAGGTGGCGGTGGTGGTCGCGACCGAAGCGGCCAGCGGCTTGAACGACGTCATCAACCGCCAGTCGGGCCGCACGGAAGCGGCCGAAGCCGCGGCCAAGGCCGCCGCGGCCGCTGCACATCGTTAAAGCGTGATCGCCAGAGGTGGAATCACCCGGCGGCGTGAATCACGCGATCAAACAAAGATTTATACCAGCCCGTATAAGCTTTGACGTACCAGCCGACCGAATCACGTCATGCCGGCGAATGCCGGTATCCACGCCTTGCGAGGCTGGGACTACCGAAAGGCGTGGGAACCGGCATTCGCCGGCATGACGGGTGGGCAGCCGCCACGAGTCAATCATTGCGCGGGCTGGTAAACGGCATAGGGTCAACCTGACCCTCTGACGCTCCAGGGCGCGTCTGCGCGGTGCCCATCCTCCGCCATCAACGCTGATTCGGTCCGGCATCCAGCAGTGCGAGGTTCTGGTCCGCGAGGTCGGCGGTCGTGCTGTTCGGATCGAGCCCGCGCGCCCGCTGCCAATCCGCCCTCGCGCCGGACGTGTCGCCAAGGCGCTGACGTTCGATACCGCGCTCAAGCAGCGCTTCGGCGTTGTCGGGATCGATGCCGAGCGCGCGATCGGCGTCGCGGACCGCGAGATCCAGATGACCGGCGCGCCGCCAGTCCGCGGCCCGCAGCACCAGCGCATCCGTCCGATGCGGATCGGCCCCGAGCACCAGGGTCAGGTCGTCGATCGCGGCTTTCCAATCCTCCAGGGCATCCGCCGTTTCGGCATGCTGGATCAGTATTTCCGTATCGTCCGGTGCCAGTTTCAGCGCCTCGGTCGTGTCGGCGCGGGCCTTGGCCGGTTGCTTCGCCATCAACCGCGCCTGCGCCGCCTGTGCGAAAACGATCGCCTTCGCCATGTCCGGTGCCAGACTGCTCGACGCCAATTGCTCCAGCCGCTCGGCACCCTGGTCGGGCCGGCCGGTGGCGATCAACGCCAGCCCCTGGCAATGCGCCGCGCCATCTCCGCCCCCGTCAGCAGCCCAGGTATCCGCAAGCAGGCGCGCACTGTCCGGATCGTCCGTCAGGGCCGCGAGGCACTGCTCGTAGGCCTCGCCGCTGGCGATGCGCGGCGGGAAAGGCGGCACCGCCAGGGGGCCGGCGACAAGGTCCGGCGCGGGCGCGGCGTCGTCGTAGCGCCACAACGTCGTGCCGATCGCAGCGAGCAACAACACGCCAATGACCGCGAAAAGGATGATGGGGCGCCGCATCAGCTTGGCCGGGCGAAATGGTGGAACGCGTTCTGGCCGATATGCATGCCGGGCATGAGGGCGCCGAACGGCGGGAACGCCACGCTGCCCAGGCAACCTGTGAAAATACTGTCGTGAATCAAAATGTTGCCGCGGATCGCCGGCCAGACGGTTTCCGACAGCAGATCCTGGTCGACATGGTCGTTTTCCATGCGCCAACCGCTGTACTGCCCGAGCAGCATCTCAACGTCGGGCAAAATCCCGCCAACCCCGCCCCAAAGGCCGGCCAGCAGCAGATCGGTGTGGGTGAACCAGTCGCGCATCGCGTGGAAGTGATAGCCTGAATTGAGCCAGGCATCGACAGCCACCCGTTCCTTCACACTCAGAAGTGAGTCAGCGTCGCGGATCAGGAAACGGCGAACCGATGAATCGCCAAGGACCGAGAACCGCCACAGCAGCCGCCGGTGCGGCGGGACGCTCGGGGGCAGCGTCATCGGATGCAGGTCTGCGCCGCGCGTTCGCAACTCGCGCAGGAAGGCCGGGTCGACATCGCCGTCGTGATAAACCCGCATCGACCAGCCGGGGAACAGATGCGGCAGGATCCGGCTGTTCTCCGCCAGTGGCACGCGGTAGCGCGGCTCGTTGCCCCAGAGGCAATAGGCGATGACGTTCTCGGCGGGATTGGCCGGGTTGAAGCGGGGCGGCGCGGTCGCGGGCAGGGCGACCAGCGGCGGGCGGCAGGAGAATTGCCGGTCCTTTGCCTCCAGCGCGGCACGTCCGGCCGCGACGGCTTGATCGGGTCGGCCGATCCGGTTGTAGGCGTCGCACAAGCAGTCGTTGACGTTGGGGCTATCGGTGCCCAGAGCGATCGCGGCCTCGCATGCCGCGATCGCGCCGGGTGCGTCGCCGAGGGCGATCAGCAGAACGCCCAGATTCTCGTGCATCGCCGGATCCCGGGGGAAGCGCGCGATGCCGTCCCGCAGGATCGCGGTGGCCTCGGCGAAGCGCTGCGCGGCATGCAGCAGCAGGCACAGGAACAGGATATCGTCCGGCAGAGGCGCTGCGCCGCCATTTTGGACGACGGATTGGGCGAGATCGATCGCCGCGGTCAACCCACCGCGCTTGTAGGCGGAGCGTGCCCGATGGCGGTCGTTATCAAGATCGGTCGCGGTTATGGCAACCACTCCATGGAGGCCTGTTCAAGCCCGGCCAAAGACCGCCAGGCGGTCGACCCGCCCGCGTTCCGACCACCGCAAACCGGTTGCGGCCAGCACAGCCTGGGCTGGCGGCCCATTGGGATCGAACGCGCCAAAGAACCCAACATAGGCCAGGGGGTGCAGGATTGGCAGGGCGGACCGAAGTTCGGTGATCCAACGTTCGTCGCCGGGCTGGATATCGAGGACGAGCATCCGCAACTGTGGATCGCCGCCGGTCAGGAAGAGCTCCTCGAGGATCGCGGTCGGCATGCGGTCGACCGAACGGCTGCCCTCGTCCAGCCATGCCCGAGCGTGCGCGGGAAAACGGCGGGGGATGCCGATATAGCCGCGGCCGGGCGACATCACCGCGCAACGGTGAAGGAAGTAGCACGCGGGCCCGTCGTCGCCGCCGAACTGGGCGCGGAGCGATTCGTACTGGTGCACGGCGGTGAGCGCCGTGGGATTGGCAGCCGTATCCCCGCGGAATCCGTCGCTCCAGGCCATCCGGTCCTTGAATTTCCGGACGAACTCGGCGGCGGCAGCGGGCCGGGTGCCGTCGACATCCACGGCGGCCGCACGGGTCGGGCGCAGCGTGCCATCCACGACCTCGGTCGTATCGATGAATTCGTCGAAATGGCTGCCGGGCCGGATACGATACAGCAGGCAGGGATGTGCGACGTAGCGGACGTTGAAGCTGGCCGCGAGCAACTGGCGGAATACGACGTCCTCCCCCGCCGTCGGGCCCCGGAAGGCCCAGTCCTCGGGGAAGCCGCCCAGCAGTTCGGCGACGCCACGCCGGACCATCACGTTCGACGGGATCGAACTCACAAGCGCTTTGAGGTGTTCGACGTGGATCTCGCGATGCAGGTTCACCAGCTCGACCCCGGTATAAATCGCGGCAAGCTTCGGATCGGCGGCAAAGGCCTTGACCGCGTTGACGAAGTAGCCGGGGATGTAACAGTCATCGGCATCGAGAAAGCAAATAAGGTCGCCGCGCGCGACCTTCAGGCCGCGATTGCGGGCGGCGGCCGGACCCGCATTGGTCTTGGTTTGCAGAAAGCGAATCGTCCCAGGATGACGGGCGGCAAGCGCCGCGACCTTTTGCGAGGTGTCGTCCGTCGAGGCATCGTCCGCGACCACGATGTCAACCGCGATTGCCCCCGGTTCGCGCTGGATCAGCACGGATTCGATGGTTTCGACGATCGTGTCCGAACCATTGAAAACCGGTATGACCACCGACACCAGCACGCCGCTGTTCTGCACCACCGGCTTCGCGACATGCTGCTCGGTGTAATCGGTCACCGGGCGGTTGGTGCGGGTGGTCTGGTCCGGCGATTTTACCTCGACCGTTTTGCGCTTGCCGCGGCTCGCGCAGGCGATGTCGGCGTTGGTCGGCGAATAATCGTCGGTTTCTTCCGAGTCGAGATGACCTTTGAGGCGGGCCGGCACGCCGCAGCCCGGACAAAAGCGTTTGACCTGATCTGCGTAGTCGACGATCGAGCGTTGCCACCATCCCTCGGTCACCGGCACCCCGTGATCCCCGTGCCGTGCCAGATCGAAGGATGCCGCGACTTCGCAAAAATAGGCGCGCAGTTCGCCGTTGTTCTGCACGATCGATGCCGACCAGGTCCGGTTGATGTCGCAGCCGGCGATCGCGTCCCACATCGCGGTTTCATGCGGGATCACGTCGCGGACCGCGGTCAGCAGCGGGGCGTGGGTGGAGTTGCCCTCATAGAACGAAATGCCCGGTATAACGTCCCGCAGTTTCTTGAAGGAATCGATGCAGCGTTCGTCGTTGTGCGGGTTGAGGTTGAAGAAGCCGAACGTGTCGCGGATCAGTTCCTGGTATTTGAAGACGTTGTTCGACCACAGACCGCGCTGACGTTTGACCGGAATCTCCTCGACGAAGATCGCGCACAGTTCGGTGAAATACTTGTTCAGACAAGGGTTGCCGCCGATCATCGCGATCACGCCGGTGAAGCCGCGCAGGCTGCGCAGCGCCGTGCGGAAATTATCCGGCGTCATGTCCCAGTGATAGTCCTGGTTCACCAGCAGCCGGGTGCAGTTCGAACAGCGGAGGTCGCAGCGGTTGGTCACATCCACGCAGATGATGTGCATGTCCTTCGGCGACCGCATCGTCGCGATCGCCCGATCGGCAATCGTGTCGCCGCGCGAGTCCAACAGGGCGGCATCGGACATCGTTCACCTGTTTGTTGTCTGGACCACGGGCCGGCCCCGGCCGGCTCCGTCATATAGCGGGCGAAGCGCCGGGGCCGTCAACCGAATTGGCGTCTCAGTAGCCCGCGACGCGGTCGACTTCCTGCAACAGTGGCTTGCCGTCGAGGAACCGGCCGAGATTGTCGACGAAAAGCTTCGCGACCACGCTGTCACGCCGCGGATGGCCGCCGCCGATATGCGGCAGCACCTGGATGCCTTCGGTGGTCCAGAATGGATGCGCCTTCGGCAGCGGCTCCTGGCGGAAGACGTCCAGCACCGCGCCGGCGATTTTCTTGCTGGTGACCGCGGCGATCAGGGCGTCGTCGTCGATCAGCGCGCCACGGCCGAAATTCAACAGATAAGCGCTGGGTTTCATATGCCCCAGACGCTCGGCGTCGATGAAATTCTCGGTATCCGGCGTCGCCGGCAGCAGCAGAAGCACAAAATCCGATTGCGCCAGAACCTCGTTGGTGCGGCTGGGCGGCAGCACCTCGGCGACGTCGGCGATACTGGCGGTCGTACGCTTGGTGCCGATCACCCGCATGCCCAGCGCGGTGGCGAGGCGTGCGACGCGTTGCCCGATTTCGCCCAAGCCCAGAATGCCAAGCGTCTGACCGTTCAACGGCGTCGCCATGCGGCGGACCCAGGACGACGATTTCTGATCCTGATTCGCCGCCGCGTAGGGCTTCGTCAGATGGAACAGGCCGCCCAGGATATTCTCCGGCATCGATTCCCGGTGCGTGCCGCGCGCGCAGGTCAGCGTCAGGCCCGCCGGCAGATCGGGGATCGTGAGCCACATCTCGACGCCCGCCGTCAGCGCTTGTGCCCAGCGCAGCTTCGGCATTTCCGGCAACAGACCCTTTGGCGCCCCCCAGGCCAACAGCGCCTCCGTGCTCGCGCGCTGGGCCTCGTTGGGCGTCTGCGAGCGGGGGAGGGATTCGACCCGCACCCGATCGGACAGCCCGGCGGCGGCGATGGCGTCGATGTAGGGGCCGGGGCCGTCGGTCCAGAGAAGGACGTTGGTTCGGGTCATGGACAGTCTCCTGCGTGCGTTAACAGCAGGGTAACCGGTTTGGCCGGACGCGCCTACTCCGCCGCCGCGGTCTCCGGCCAGGCTGGGCCTTTCAACTCGACGACATTGCCCTCGGGGTCGTTCACGTAGATCGACGGTCCCTGGCCCTCGGCGCCATAGCGGGACACGACCGGCGCCGGGTCGGCTCCGGCGGCGCGCAAATGGGCGATGATCGCGTCCGCGTCGAACGGTTCGATCCGCAGACAGAAGTGGTCGAGGTTGCGGCCCTCCCGCCCCGGCGCCGCCCCACCTTTCTGGCCGAGCGGCCCGTCGACGGGTACGAGGTCGATCAGTGCCGAGCCCGCGCGAAGCTGATACAATCCCAGCGCCTCCTGGGTCTTTTCCAGCGTGCAGCCGAGGACGTCGATGTAAAACGACATCATCGCGCTGAGGTCGGTGACCCGCAGCACCAGATGGTCGAGTTGCTTGATCCGCAGCATCGCGCTCTCCCGCTTCTACAGGCGAAACATAGCGCCGTCAGCGGATCGCCGCCAGGATCGTTTCCCGCACCGGGGCCGGTTGAGTCTCGATCGCGCGCAGCACGCTGCGCAGCGAACCGCGGAGTTCGTAGACTTGGTCGAGCAGGGACAGGATCAGGGGAATCGCGTCCTCCCGCAGGTCCATGCGGAAGATCAGTTCGTGGATCAGTCCGATCCGGGCGATGTCGATGTCCTCGAAGACCATGCCGTCCTCGGGGCGGACCCAGCCGCGCTCCACCCAGCCAAGAACGTCGGTCTCCCGCAGGCCGTCGAACCGCGCGACAATGGCGGCGATGCGCATCATGCGTCCTCCAGCCCCGAGCGCGGGTTGAAGTCGTTGCGTGGTGTCCAGTCCTTCAGGAATGCGGCGAGTTCGGGCTCCTCGCCCGGTGGCTGCACGATATGCAGTTGCACGAACTGATGTCCTTCCCGAATGCCGCGCCCGCGCAGCCGCAGGCGCGTGCCGCTGCCGGAACCCGGCGGGATCGTCAGCCGCACCTTGCCTTTGACTGTCGGCACTTCGATCGTCGTGCCCAGCACCGCTTCCTTCACGGTCACCGGCAGTTCGACCACGATGTCGTCGCCTTCGCGATGAAACAGCGGATGCGGCGCGACGGCGATTTCCACCAGCGCGTCGCCGGCCGGCCCGTCGCCGAGGCCGGCCATCCCCTGGCCCTTCAGCCGCAGCATATGCCCGTCCAGCACGCCCGCGGGGATTTTGACGTCGAGCGTCTTTCCCTCCGGCATACCAATCCGGCGCGTCGTGCCGTTGGCCGCGTCGAGGAAGCTGATCGTCAGCGTATAATGCGCGTCCTGGCCGCGTACGTTGAAGCCGCGTCCACCGCCCCTGGCGCCACGCGCCTCGGCGAAGGCACGGGCAAAGAAGTTGTCCATATCCTCCGGGTCGGCATTGCCGCTGTAGCGGCGATGGCCATCGGCGAAGTCGCGGTAATTCGGCGGCGCCCGATGGATTTCATGCCCCTCGGCATCGATTTCGCCGCGATCGAACTTGGCCCGCTTTTCCGCGTCCGACAGCAGCTCGTAGGCGACCGATATCGCCTTGAACCGCTCCCCCGCCTCGGGTTTGCCAGGGTTGAGGTCGGGATGATGCGTTTTGGCCAGCTTGCGATAGGCGGCGCGGATCGCCGCCGCGTCGTCGCTGCGCTGAACGCCTAATGTGACGTAAGGATCTTGCATGGTTGCCCATTCAGGTAATGAGCCGCCAGTGCAACATCAAGACCACACCGGCGGGCGTTTTTGTAGAAACGCGTCTATGCCTTCCTCGGCGTCGTGCGCCATCATGTTTTCGGTCATCACCCCGGCGGCGAAGTCGTAGGCGGCGGGCAGGTCCATGTCCGCCTGACGCTGGAAGGCGCGCTTGCCCATCGCGATCGCCATCGGGCTGCCATGGGCGATCCGCCCGATCAGATCCGCGATTGCCGCGTCCAGCGCATCGTCCGGCACGACGCGATTGACCAGCCCGATCTCCAGTGCGCGGCCAGCGGAGATCGGCTCCCCCGTCAGCAACATCTCCATCGCCGCCTTGCGCCCCACCGCCCGGCTCAGCGCGACCATCGGGGTGGTGCAGAACAGGCCGATATTGACCCCCGGCGTCGCGAACCGGGCCGATTCCGCGGCAATGGCGAGGTCGGCGCTGGCCACCAGTTGGCAGCCGGCGGCAGTGGCGATTCCGTGCACCCGGGCGATCACCGGCTTCGGCAACGCGACGATCCGCTGCATCAGCCGGCCGCACAGGGCGAAGAGCGCCGCGTAAGCATCCCGGCTGGGGTTGGACCGTACCTCCCGCAGATCGTGCCCGGCGCAGAACGCAGGGCCGGCCCCGGCGATCACGACCGCGCGGATGGTCGGGTCGCTTTCGATGTCCGCGAGGGTGCAATCCAGCGCGGTCATCAGGTCCATCGACAGCGCATTGCGCGCATTGGGGCGGTTCATCGTCAGCCAGGCCACGCCGTCCGCGTCCCGTCGCAGCAACACGTTTGTCATATTGCGGTCCTTTTGCTTCCCCTTGGGGGGCCCGGGGTGCAGGCTGTGTGCATGATCGGACTCCACCACGGCAAGGTGCAAGACGGGCTCGCCGGCCTGTTGTTGGCCGCCATCGCCATACCCGAGCAATTGGCAACCGCCCGACTGGCCGGGATGCCGGCCGAGGCGGGGCTGTTCGCCTTCGCCGCCGGCGGGATCGGCTTCGCGCTGTTCGGCACCAACCGGTTCCTCTCCGCTGGCGCGGATTCGACGATCGCACCGATTTTCGCCGGCGGCCTGCTGGTCATGGCGGCGGCGGGGTCGCCGCGCTACGTCGCCCTTGTCATGCTGCTGTCGTTGATGGTGGGCGCGATCCTGATCGTCGCGGGGTTGCTGCGCGCCGGCTGGATCGCGGATTTGCTGTCGGTGCCGATGGTCACCGGCTTTCTGGCCGGCGTCGCCGTGCACATCGTCGTGGGGCAGTTGCCGGTCGTCCTTGGCATCGAGGCCCCCAACGGGGCCTTGCTGAGCCAGTGCGTCGCGCTATGGGGGCTGCTGCCCAAGACCAATGTCTGGGCGTTGGGGATTGCCGTGGCGGTGCTGGCGATCACCAAGGTCGCGGAGCGCGTCGCGCCCCGGCTGCCCGGCGCGTTGCTGGCCTTGATCGCGGTTTGCGGTGCGGTGGCGGCCTTCCACCCGCCGGTCGAGATGCTGACCCCGTTGCATCCGGCCGTTCCAGACCTGGCAATGCCGAACCTGTCGGATGTTTACCAGTTGATGCCCTTGGCGCTGATCGTGGCCCTGGTCTGCATGATGCAAACGGCGGCCGTGCTCCGCGCCTACCCCTCGCAGCCCGAGGGGCCGTTGCATGTCGCGCGCGACTTCGCCGGAATCGGCGCCGGCAATGTCCTCGCGGCGCTGATCGGCGGCTTCCCGGTCAATGCCAGCCCGCCACGGACGGCGGTGGTGGCGGAATCCGGCGGTGGATCGCAATGGGCGGGGATCGCCGCAATCGCCCTGGCCATGGCGTTGCTGTTCTGGGGTGGCGGATTGATGGCATGGCTGCCGCACGCCGCGCTCGGCGGGATTCTGATCGGCGTGGCCATGCGGGTCTTGCGGGTCGGCGAAATCCTGCGCATCGCTCGCCGCGGCGGATCGGAAATCCTGCTGGTGGCCGCGAGCGCCATCCTGGTCGTCGCATTGCCGATCCAGACCGGCATGATCCTCGGCATCGTGCTGTCCCTGCTGCACGGTTTCTACATCGTCGCGCGGCCCCGCTGCCTCATTCTGGCACGGGCGGTGGGCACAACCATCTGGTGGCCGCCGCATGACGCGCCCAGCGAAACGGTGCCGGGCGTGTTGGTTTTCGCGCCGGCGGCGCCGATCAACTTCACCAATGCATCGTATATCCGCGGGGCGCTGAAGGCGGCGATCGAGGCGGCCGCCGAACCGGTGACCCTGGTGGTCATCGATGCCTCCGGCGTGATCGACATCGATTATACCGGCGCGCGCGTGCTGGCGGACTACATTGTCTTTCTGCGCGCCAAAGGCATCGACCTCGCTTTGGCTCGGCTATCGGCGGAACGGGCGCGGGCCCAGGCGATGCGCACGGGGCTGCTGGAAACGTTCGGGCGGGACCACGAATTCCTGTCGGTGGAGGAGGCGATCCGGACGATTGTGAAGCGATGCGGCACCCGCGGGGCAGGTGACGCTTGAAGCCAAGTTCGTGTGATTGTATTTTAGCTAAATCTGGCTAAGGCAACGCGCAAAAATTACCGCTCCAAGTCGCGGCGGTCTCGTTACATCGTCATGGCCCGGACGAGCCGGGACATGACGATTTGGGAGTGGTCGGCCGACTCGTTTAATTTTGGGCGTTGCCTAAGGAGAGTGCCGTGCCCACGGTTAATATGCTGGAAGCCAAATCGACCCTATCCCGGTTGGTTGAGGCCATCGAAACCGGCAAGGAGCCCGAATAAATCATCGCGCGCAACGGCATATGGTTTTTTCTTGGGGGCTGGCTACCGCATCTTGAATATATCGCCCGCCCACACGCTCGCCGTCGAGGAACTGAGGGAGCTGCATGGCGATCCTTTCGACAGGATCATGATCGCCCAGGCGTTGACCGAACCCGCGCGTCTGATCACGCATGACACGCGGGTTGCGGCCTATGGCGATTCGATCATCCAGGTGTGATCGCGACGGCGGATGCGTCTCTCTGTGCCCCCCGCACCAGTCGGCCGGGCAGGGCGCCCGTCGCGATGCCCTGCCGGTAGACGACCTCTCCTGAAACGATCGTCGCGTCGAACCCCGCCGTTCGCTGGATCAGCCGCTTGCCGCCAGCCGGCAGGTCATAAGCGATCTCCGGGCTCCGCAGCAGCAGCTTGTCGTAGTCCAGCACGTTGATGTCGGCTTTCAGGCCGGGTTTCAGCAGCCCGCGGTCATGCAGCCCGATCGCGGCGGCATTGTCCCGGGTCAGGCGTTTGATAATGAACGGCACCGAAAACAGCCCGCCCCGCCCGCGGTCGCGGGTCCAATGTGTCAGCGTGTAGCTGGTCGCCGTCGCATCGCACATCACGCCGACATGCGCGCCACCGTCGCCAAGGCCGATCAGCGTGTCCGGATGGGCAATCATATCCCGCACGACATCGAGGTTGCCGGCCGCGTAATTCGTCACCGGCAGATACAGAATACCGCGCCCGTCGTTTTCCATCAGCAGATCGTAAGCGACCTCATCGGGCGTGCGGTTTTCCCGAGCGGCCCGGGCGGCGATGCTTTGATCCGGTGCCGGTTCATAATCGGGGGGACCGCCGAGGGCGAAGAGCCGATCCCATTGCATCACCCGGCGGGAGCGCCGACCGCCCTGGAATTCCTCGCCCAGCAGGCGCGTACGGAACACCGGATCGCGCAAATGGCTCAGCCGTTCGGCAAACGGCAGCGCCTCGATCGCGCGGTAGCTGGGCCGGCGCATGAACGGGTTTTGCGACAGCTCGAAGCCCAGCAGAACCGATGTCGGGCGGGACCGGATCTGGCCGGTGATGGACAAGCCCGTGGCGTTCGCTTCCGCGATATGATCCAGCAACCCGCGCCAGCCATCCGGGCGGCTGTCGGATTGCAGCAGGGTCAGCGTAACCGGGCGCCCGGAATGTTCCGCGATGCGCCGGAATAGCCCAAACTCGGCATCCGGGTCATCGAAATCCGACACGATCTGCACCCACCCCGCGCCCATCGCGGCCGCGATTTCAGACAGCTCCGCCTCTTCGGCCCGTAGCGTCGGAATATGTTTTCCATCCAGCGTGCGATGGTTCAGCGTGCGGGAGGTCGAAAAGCCGAGTGCTCCGGCTTCGATGCCTTCCCGGGTCAATGCCGCCATCGCGGCACGATCGCCGGCCGAGGCGATTTCCCGGTCGGCGCCGCGCTGACCCATCACGTAGACCCTCAGGGCGGCATGCGGCACCTGCACGGCGATGTCGGTGTCGTAACGCCGCGCCGCCAGGGCATCCATGAATTCCGGAAATGTGTGCCAGTTCCACGGCAGGCCCTCGGTCAGGACGACTTCGGGAATGTCCTCCACCCCCTCCATCAATTTCACCAGCATGTCGCGCTGCTCGGGGTGGCACGGCGCGAAACCGACGCCGCAATTGCCCAGCAGCGCCGTGGTCACCCCATTCCATGTCGACGGCGACAACCGCTCCGCCCAGGTCGCCTGCGCGTCGTAATGCGTGTGCACATCGACGAAACCCGGGGTGACCAGCTTGCCGGTCGCGTCGATCTCGGTATCGCCGCGCGGCAAAGCCGGTCCGATCGCGGCAATCCGCCCGTCGGCGACCGCGAGATCGGCGACGTACGGTTCACCGCCGGAGCCGTCGACGATGGTGCCGTTGCGAATGACCAGGCTGGGCATGATGGGATCCTCCGAACCGGACGGTATCAAGCCTTGGCGTTGCGTCCAATGGTGACGCAAAGCTTGCGGATTTCGTCGCGTGCCATGTTCAGGACGTAATGATCCCCGGCCGGCAGGGCGCGCACTGCCGCAATCGCCCGGTCCAGTCGGGCCAGTATCGTATCCGCCATCCGAACGACCCGGCGCGTGGTGGCGGTGGCATTCAGGCCGCATTCCGCTGCCATGCGTTGCCAATGGCGGGCGTGTATGTGCAGCCCGCGCCGCTGGCCGCCGATGTCCTGAGCGTGATTCAGGGTAATTCCCTCCCACGTCGCGCCGCACATCAGGTCGTACAACGGCGCGAATTGGAACGATGAACGGTCGACCAGCATCGAATAATTCTTTGCATGTGAATCGACGTTGCCGGTCAGCACATTGAAAATCACCGCGTCCAGCAGCCGCAGCGTGTCCGCGCCGGTCATGCGGTCTCGCGCCAAACCGAAAAAATCCTTCAGCGAAGGCCCCGGTGTCCCGATCTGATTGTGCTGGTATTTTGCGCTTGGAGGGCGGCCGAGCGCCTGGCAAAAATCCTCCTGATGGCGGCGGTGCCAAAACGGGGAGGCCGGCACGCGATCGTAACGGGTTACCAGAAGATACGATCTCGTACCCGCTTTTTGCGTCGTGACGTCGGCCGTGCGCAGACCGCACATCCGCGCCAATGTCAGGCACAACGCCTCATTCTGCACGCTGCCGTCCAGACGCGGGTTGTCGGGCTTCAGGATGTGGGTCGACGGTGCGCCGTGGACCGGGATCGCGATGCGGCCACCGATCGCCGCGACCGGCAATTTGTCCTGCGCCCCGGCGAGACTCATCGACACGCCTTCCTCCCCCGTCAGGAAGGGGCGAGCGGGCAGGGAGTCGATGATTCGGACCAGTGCGTCGTCGTCCGGCACCTCCCGGTATCCGGGCGTCTCCCCGGGTTCGTGTGGCCCGATCGTCAGCGCGCCGGCGGTGTCGCGGCCGATGCGTTCCAACAGTCCTAGGATATCGCCGCGCGCGACGCCAAGGGTGCGGCCTATCGTGTCGAGCGGGCCACTTTCCGGCAGCAGGTTCTGTAGCCAGGGAATCAGCGTCTCCGCCGGAACCTCGGCTGGCCCCAGCGGCATGCGCAGCGAGATGGGGAAGGAGTAGGAGGCGGCGAGCCAGTCCGGTTCGTAGCGCAGGACCGGCCCGTCCCCGATCGTGGCGACGCGGGTGTGCTCATACCAGATCTGGATCGTCATGCCGGCGGTTCGATGGGCCAGCCGACTGCCTGCGCGGCAGCCAGAGCCTTGCCGAGCTGGCAGGTCGCCTTGCCCGCTTCCAACTCGACGATGAAGCGCTCCCCAGCATCGATCACCAGTGCGAGGTCGCGCTGGGTCATGCCTAGGCGGCGGCGGTGGTCGCGGATGATTTGGCCGAACTGGTCTGCGGTCATGCGATTGTCTTCCCTATCGGGAAGAATAGCGATCCCCGAGGTCTTGGGCAACCCCATTCTTCCCGAGCGGGAAGAACCGCCGGATAACCGACACGTCGTCTCCAATTTCTTCCCGCTCGGGACGCCTAGGCCAGCGCGACGCCCTTCCGTTCGGGGATCAGGAACCACATCGCCACGATATCGATGACGTACAGCACCGCCAGCAGCGCGATCGCCATCTCGAACCCATGGCTCGCCGCGACCACGCCCACCGCCACCGGTCCGAACCCGCCTACCGCGCGTCCGATGTTGAACAACACGTTCTGCGCGGTGGCCCGCAACGCCGTCGGGTAGAGCTCGCTCATCAACGCTCCGTAGCCGCCCAACATCCCGTTGACGAAAAAGCCCATGACCGCGCCCCCGATCAGCAGCGCGGTAGGATCGGACAGCCGGGAATAAACCACGACCATGATCGCCGCCCCCGCCATCCAGCCGATGAACGACGGGCGCCGGCCAATGCGGTCGGCGACGTGGCCGAACACGAAAATGCCCAGCGCCATGCCGGCGATCGTCACGGCGGTCCAGGCGGACGATTGGGTCAGGCTGAACCCGAAACGGGTGCCGAGGTAGTTCGGCAGCCAGATCATCACCCCGTAATAGCCGAAATTCTGCACCGAACAGAGCACGATCATGCCCAATCCGACGCGACAGTTCTTGAACAGTGCCATCGCCGAAACGCGTGTCGCGGGGCGGTGCGCGAAGACCGCGGGTTCAGGGCACGCCAGGCGCACGCCGAAAGCGACGATGGCGGGGGCGATGCCCAGCGCGAACATGCCGCGCCAGCCAATGCTGGGCAGCAGCAGCGGCGTCAGCAACGCCGCCATCAGCACGCCCGCCTGCCAGCCGAGGCCGACATAGGACGACACCCGCGCGCGCTTCGCCGCCGGCCAGGCTTCGGCGGCCATCGCCATGCCGATCCCGAACTCGCCGCCCAGACCCAGCCCGGCCAGCGTGCGGTAGGCCAGCAGGTCCCAATAACCCTGAGCGAGTGCGCAAAGCCCGGTGCACACGGCGAACAGCACGATCGTCCAGGTCAGCACCCGCACCCGCCCCAACCGGTCGGACAGCATACCGAACCCGATGCCCCCCAGCACCGCGCCGACCAGCGTCGCCGTCACCAGCGACGCGCCCTGCGCCGGGGTGAAGTGCAGATCGGCCGAAATCGCGCGCAGCATGAAGCCGAGGATCAGCAGATCGAACCCGTCCATGGCGTAGCCGAGCGCCGAACCCCAGAGCGCCTTCCAGGCCTCCGGGGTCACATGTTCGTCCGCGTTCGTCACTGGATCAGCTTCAGCGCATTCAACACGGTTTGGTAAACGCCCAGCGCCAGGGGAATCCCAACGAACCCCCAGGCAAGGGCCAGATGCAGCGGCGTGGTGCCTTTGCGGTCCATGATCGGATCTCCGTTACGATGTCGTTTCCGCCATGTGATGGCGGCGATTGACGGCGGTGATGCAGAGGTTGGCGATAAACCCGACAATCAGCAGCGCCGCCAGAACATACATCGTGTTGTTGTAGGCATCGCGCGTGGCGACCCCATGGTTCACGTTGTATTGCCGGATATAGTTGACCAGCACCGGCCCGACGACACCCGCGGTCGACCACGCTGTCAGCAGCATGCCGTGAATGGCGCCAACATAACGGGTGCCGAACATGTCGCACAAATAGGCCGGAACCGTGGCGAAACCCCCGCCATACATGCTGAGGATCACGCAAAAACACAGCACGAACAGGCCGAGGTTACCCGATTCGCCAGCGGTGGGGACCACCGCGTACAAAACGAATCCCAGGACGAAAAACACCAGATACGTGTTCTTCCGTCCGATATAGTCCGAGATCGAGGCCCAGAAGAACCGCCCGCCCATGTTGAACAGGCTCAGCAGCCCGACGAAGCCGGCGGCGGCGACCGCGGTGACCTTGCCCGGGAACATCTCCTGACTCATCGCCGACGCCTGCCCCAGCACGCCGATGCCGGCCGAGACGTTCATGCAAAGGACGATCCAGATCAGCCAGAACTGCGGAGTTCTCAGGGCCTCATACACGTAGACGTTGTGGGTTGTGATCATCTTGCTGGATTCGGCCGGGGGAACATACCCCTCCGGCACCCACCCGGCCGGCGGCAGCCGAACGATCGCCGCGCCCACCATCATGAAGCAGAAATAGATCGCGCCCATCGCGACGAAGGTTTCCATCACGCCGACATGGGTGGCGGTCGAGAAGCGCGCCATCAGCCAGACCGACAAAGGCGAGGCGATGAAGGCCCCGCCGCCGAAGCCCATGATGGCCATGCCCGTCGCCATGCCCGGCCGGTCGGGAAACCATTTTATCAGGGTCGAGACCGGCGAGATGTAACCGATGCCAAGCCCGCAGCCGCCCAGCACGCCATAGCCTAGGTAGATCAGCCAGATATTATGGATTTGCACGCCAAACGCGGAGATCAGGAACCCGCCGCCCCAGCACAATGCCGCGGTGAACATCGCCCGACGCGGTCCACCTTCCTCCACCCAGCGGCCCATCACCGCCGCCGACAGCCCAAGAAACACGATCGCGATGCTGAAAATCCAGCCGAGGTCCGTCAGCTTCCAGTCGTCCGGCGCCGAGGCCGTGATACCGATCAGCTTGGTCATCGGCAGATTGAAGACGCTGATCGCGTAAGCCTGACCGATACAAAGATGCACGCACAAAGCGGCCGGCGGCACCATCCAGCGGCTGAAGCCGGGTGGCGCGATACTGCGTGCGCGGCTCAGCAGGCCGCCCGCGGTGGTCGATTACATGCGATTCCCCCGGGTTATCTTCTTCTTTGCCGTCGCCAAATTGTCATCAATTGGCCGTCCCGCCAAGCGAATGTTGATGGAACCGGCCGCCGATCCCATACTGAACAGCCAAAAACGGAGCGTAGTCAGCATATGTCATCGTTGTTCGATCTGACCGGCAAGGTCGCCATCGTCACCGGCTCCACCAAGGGAATCGGCCTCGCCATCGCCCGCCGCATGGCGGAACACGGCGCGACGGTGGTGGTGTCCAGCCGCAAGGAAGACGCGTGCGAAGCGGTGGTGGCCGAGATCCGCGCTCAGGGCCGGAAGGCCGTATCGATCCCCTGCCACGTCGGCCGGAGGGAGGCACTGCAGAACCTCGTCGACCAAACCGTGGCGCAATGCGGCGGCATCGACATCGTGGTGGCCAATGCCGGGATCAACCCCTATTTCGGCCCCGCCGCCGGCGCGTCGGATGAGGTGTTCGACCGTGTGATGGCAACCAACGTGAGGGCGAATTTTCAGCTCGCCAACATGACCATTCCGCACATGGTCGCGCGCGGCGGCGGCTCGTTCACGATCATCTCCTCGATCGGCGGCATCGTCGGGCAGCCGAAAATCGGCATCTACGGCATCTCCAAGGCCGCCGACATGCAACTGATCCGCAATATCGCCGTGGAATGGGGGCCGTCGGGCATTCGCGCCAACGCCATCGCGCCGGGGCTGGTGCGGACCGATTTCGCCCGCGCTTTGTGGGAGGACCCGGTGCGCTACAAAAAGACCACCAGCCAGGCCCCATTGCAGCGGATCGGCGAACCCGACGAAATCGCCGGCGCGGCCGTCTTCCTGGCCTCGGCGGCGGGAAGCTTCACCACCGGCCATACCTTGGTGATCGACGGCGGCATCACCGCCGGCACCGTCACCCAGCCAGAGGCGTAGGGTCGCACATGCCGTTGTTCGACCCCGCCGATTTTCGTCTCCCCCCCGGCATAACCCATGTGTGCGCCGGTGGGGAAACCCCGTTCCTGCACCGCCACGACGCGGCCCTGCTGCGTTACGCCGAGGACAAAAGCAACGGCATGCCAGGCCGCCACGCCCAGGAATCCCAAATCGAATCCACCCGCGCCGCCATCGCTCGGCTGTGGAACGTCGAACACGGGGATATCGGTTTCGTGTCGAACGTGGCCGAGGGCGTGTCGATCGTCGCGGAAAGCCTGGCATGGCGGGAGGGCGACAATATCGTCATCGATGCCGACGAGTACCCATCGGTCGTCGGTCCCTTCGCGATGCGCCGCCCGGCCCCGGAACTGCGTATCGCCAGGGGCGGGGAGCCGGACCGTCTCGCCGCGATGGTAAACGAACGCACCCGCCTGATCGGTGTCAGCGCGGTGTCGTACCTGACGGGTGAGCGGTTCGACCTGACCGGCCTGCGCGCCGCGGCCGATCGGGTCGGCGCCTTGCTGATGGTCGATTACACCCAGGCCTCAGGCTATCTGCCGATCGAGGCCTCCATCGCCGATTTTGCCTTCTCCGCCTGCTACAAATGGCTGCTGGGCACCACCGGCGTGGCGATCGCCTATTGGAACCGGCAGCGCCAACCCGATTGGTCCCCGGCCTCGGCCGGTTGGAACTCATTCGGTGCGGGCGCGCGTGGGTATGACACATTGCCGCCGCTGCGCCCCGACGCGATGCGATTTACCCGCGGCAATCCGGCGCATGCGCCGATTTACGTGCTGAACGCGGCGCTGGATTATTTGGCGGGGTTCGAGATGCGGGACGTGTACGCCCATATCCAGGGCCTGACGACGGCGTTTCTGGACGCATTGGCCGCCTGTCAGATCCCGTCCACCACGCCGCGAGATCCCGCGAGGCATGGTGCAAGCGTCTGCGTGGCCAGCCCCCAGGCGAAGGCGATGCAGGAAGGGTTGGCGGAACGCGGTGTTTGGGCCTGGAACGGGCACGGGCGGGTCCGCTTCAGCTTCCATGCTTACAACGACATGGCGGATGTCGACCGCGCGGTCGAAGCCATGCGGGCGGTCTACGTCTAGTCCTGGCCGGGACGGGTGCCACTGGCGCACCAGGCGCGTGCGTGAGATAGAGCGCCCCTATTTCAAGGCCATCTCCATGACGACGTACGTGGCGTTTCTACGAGCGGTGAACGTCGGCGGACGGGGCAACCTGAAGATGGACGACCTGCGCGCCATCTGCGTCGGTGCCGGCCTGACCGACGCCCGCACCTACATCCAAAGCGGTAATGTCGTGTTCTCCAGCGATCGCTCCGAACGGTCGCTGGTGTTGGAACTGCAACGGCTCATCGGGGACAGGCTGTCCCGAGCGGTGGGCGTGCTGATCCGAACAGCCGAGGAACTGCGCGCCATCCTCGACGGCAACCCGTTCCCGGATGCCGACCCGTCGCTGGTCGGCGTGTGGTTCGTGCCGAAGGCGCTGCCGGAGCGGTTGCTGACCGCGCTGGCGCTGGGCGGGCCGGAGGATGTGCGGATGATCGGGCGCGAGATTTACGTGCATTATCCCGACGGGATCGGGCGATCCAAGATCAAAATCCCGTTCGCCGCGGATGGCACGACGCGGAATTTGAATACGGTCGAGGCTTTGGTGGAAATGGCCGGAGGGTAACGGCAGCGGTCCAAGGACCGCCGCCGCATCGTCGGACTTACTTGGTCTTCTTTTCCATCGCCTCGGCCAGCCGCTGCGGATCGACTTTGATCTCGATCCCCGCGCGTTCCGTCTGCAGCACCATGATCGAGCGTGAATCGCGGTTGCCCCAGCCCCGGTTCAACCCTTCCGACAGATCCGCCAGCGCCAGGTTGGACAGACGCATCGGCACGTTCAGCTCGCGGCCCAGAGCGGTCGCCAGCGACACGTCCTTGTGCGCCAGACGCAGCGCGAAGGCCGGCGGTTCGTATTTGTTCGGCAGGAACTGGTCGGTCATGGACTCGAACGCACCGCGACGCCCGATCGCCCCCTGGCGCACCGCTTCCCAGATCGCCAGCGGCTCGATGCCCGCCTTCACACCCATGCTGAACACTTCCGCCGCCGCCGCGGTGGCGATGTAGCCGTAACAGTTGTGCACCAGTTTGGCCACCGAACCCGCACCGATCGGGCCGATATACGAAGCCTGATCGCCAATCATGTCCAGCACCGGCTTCCACTTGTCGAACACGTCGGAATCGCCGCCGCACCAGATCGCCAGCTTGCCGGTGAACGCACCGCGCGGCCCACCGCTGACCGGGGCGTCGAACAGGTAGGCGCCCTTCTTTTCATACTCCGCATGCGCCTTGCGCATCGTGGTGGGGGAGTTGGTGGTCAGGTCGAAATACGCCGCGTCCTTGCGCACCCCGGCCAGAACCCCATTCTCGCCATACGTCACGGCTTCGAATTCGACCGGGCCGGGCAACGAGGAAAAAATCACGTCGCATTCCGCCGCCAGCGCCTTGGGGCTATCCGCCCAGACCGCGCCGTTCTTGAGGTGCGGCGCCGCCGCTTCCTTGCGCACGTCGTGCACCAGGACGGTGTTCCCAGGGGTCTGAAACCCCTTCTGCAGATTGGCGGCCATGCTGGCACCCATGGTGCCCAGGCCGATGAAACCGGCTTTCATTGAAAACGCTCCTTACGGGTTCGCGGCAAAAATATCCTTGGCGATGTTCGCCGCCGTCATCGATGCCGGCCAGCCCGAATAGAACGCGAGGTGCGTGATCATCTCGGAAATCTCGTCCTTCGTCACACCGTTATCCAGCGCCCGTTGCAAATGCCCGCGCAGTTGCTCCGGCCGGTAGGTCGCGATCAGCGTCGCGCAAACGATCAGGCTGCGGTCGCGCTTGGACAGATTCGGGCGTTCCCAGATGTCGCCGAACAGCACCTTCTCGGTCATCTCGATCATGTAGGGGACGGTGTTGCGGACGGCGTCGCGGGATGCGGACGGGGGCGTTGCCATGGATTCCTCCTGAGGGGTTCGACGATACAGCCCCTATTGCACACCATCGGCCATTCGGAGTCCAATCGGCGCCAACCCAAGGAGCACCCCATGACCGAACAAACCAAGGTCGCGCTGGTCACCGGCAGCGCGTTGAACATCGGCCGCGCGATCGCCCAACACCTTTCCCGCGACGGCTTCCGCGTGATGGTCACCGCCCGCCAGTCGGAAGCCGACTGCCGCGAAACCGTCCGTCTGGTGAACGAAGCCGGGGGGGAGGCCGACATGCACCTCGCCGACATCTCCGACCCCGATCAGGCGAAAGCCCTGGTCGAGGCCACCGTCGCCCGCTTCGGCCGGCTGGACGTGCTGGTCAACAACGCCTCGATCCGCCGCCAGACCAAATTCCTCGACCTCACCCCGGCCGAATGGCGGGAGATCATGGGCACCACCATCGACGGCGCTTTCTACTGCGCCCACGCCGCCGCCCCGCACATCATCGCCGCCGGCGGTGGCACGATCATCAACCTCGGCGGCATTTCGTCCCACGTCGGCACCAAAGGCCGCGTGCATGCGATCACCGCGAAGGCCGGCATGGTCGGCCTGACCCGCGCGCTGGCGAAGGAACTGGCCGAATACAACATCACGGTGAACACCGTCGTCCCCGGCTCCATCGAAACCATCCGCGGCTTCGCCGCCGGCGGCAACCACGGCCGCTCGGCTTTGCCCGACTCCCCCCTCGGCCGCCGCGGGAAACCCGACGAGATCGCGGCCATGGTGCGGTTCCTGTGTTCGGACGAAGCCCGCTACATCACCGGCCAGGCGATGCATGTGAACGGCGGGGCCTACGTGAATTAGCCGGCGGCGGCGATTCCCGCGGACCATCGCCCCATTTTTGCCGATGGGGCGAGGTGCCCCTGAGGCCGATCGCGGCAAACCCCCGATTCACGGATTGTTCTTCGCGTCCTTGCGCCATCGTGCCTCTGCGTTGAAATGCGATGCCGCCACCCGCACCGCGTTTCAACGCCAAGACCCGAAGCCCCCAAGAAAACCCAAACAAACAACCGGCGCAGCCCATCCCTCCACGCCGTGGCCACCCCGCCACTCGACCAACCCCAAATGCCCGCGCCGGCGAACACAGACCGGTGCAGCCGGGTCCAAATCCCCTTAGCGTCTTTGCGCCATCGTGCCTCTGCGTTGAAATGCGATGCCGCCACCCACACCGCATTTCTACGCCAAGACCCAAAGCCGCAAAGCCGCCAACAAAACCCAAACAAAGAACCGGCGCAGCCCATCCTTCCACACCGTGGCCACCCTGCCATTCGACAAGCCCAACATGCCCGCGCCGGCGAACACAGACCGGTGCAGCCGAGTCCAAATCCCCTTAGCGTCTTTGCGCCATCGTGCCTCTGCGTTGAAATGCGATGCCGCCACCCGCACCGCATTTCAACGCCAAGACCCAAAGCCGCCAATAAACTCAAGCAATGAACCGGTGCAGCCCATCCTTCAACAGCGCCACGTTGAAATTCATCAACAACCCGATCGAACACCCGCTCAGGCGAGTGTAACTCAGTGTCTGCGCCTTATGCACCGGCAGCACATGCTCAACCGCCTTCAGCTCCACTAGCACCGTGTCCTCCACGATCAGGTCCGCCCGGAACGCCCGATCCCAGCGCATATCCCGATACACCAGGGGAACCGGCACCTCCCGAGCATACCGCAACCCCGCCCGGTCCAACTCCCAGCACAGGCATTGCAGATAAATCGCCTCAAGCAGGCCCGGCCCAAGTGCTCGGTGGATGACGATGCCGAGCCGGATAATCTCGCGGGTCGGATCGGATAACGGGCTATCGTCGGTCATGCCGCCGATCATGGCGGCAAAGGGTTAACAAGGGGTTAACCGCTCGGACCTTTCATCCCCCCTGGACAATTCCCCCCCCACCGCATAGCACCCCCTGGACGTGTCACCAGGGACTCCCAAACCGCCCCCATGATGTATTTCAGCCGCCTGAAGACCTGGTCGATCCTCAGCGCCTGCCTGATCGGCCTGCTTCTGTGCATCCCCAACGCCATGCGCGCCCCCGCATCCTGGCTGCCCTGGCGCACCGTCCATCTCGGCCTCGACCTGCAAGGCGGCAGCTATCTGCTGCTGGAGGTCGACATGAAGGCCGTCCTGAAGGAGCGGCTGGACAGTCTCATGGACTCCGTCCGCCAGTCGCTGCGCCCCGGCGCGATCTACTATCAGACGCTGGAAGCCCATCCCGACCAAAACCAGGTGTTTCTGAAGCTGCGCGACCCCACCAAGACCCAGGCCGCTGTCGCCGCGCTTAAGCCCCTGATTTCCACCGACAATGCCGCCGGCGCACCGGACATGACGCTGGTTTCCGGCGATGACGGCACCATCACCCTCACGCTCTCGCCGGTCGCGCTGAATGCGAGGGCAACCGGCGCCATCCAGCAGTCGATCGAGATCGTGCGCCGTCGTATCGACGAAACCGGCGTCGTCGATCCCCAGATCACCCAGCAGGGCCAGGGTCGAATCGTCGTCCAACTCCCCGGTATCGGCGATCCCGACCGGATCAAGCGGCTGATCGGCAAGACCGCGCATATGACGTTCCGCCTGGTCGACGAAACCGTCAACGCCAATGCCCCCGGCCTGCCGCCGCCCGGAGTCGATTTTCTGGCGCAGCAGGATATCCCGAACATGAAGATCGCCGTGCGCAAGCGGATCGACGTCGACGGCGCCGATCTCACCGATGCGCGCGCCGGCACCGACTCGCAAACCGGCGAATGGGTGGTGAACTTCACCTTCAACTCCGCCGGCGCCCGCCGCTTCGCCGATGTGTCCACCGCCAACGTCAACCACCGCTTCGCCATCGTGCTGGATGACAAGGTGATCAGCGCCCCCGTTATCCGCAGCGCCATCACCGGCGGGCGCGGTCAGATCAGCGGCTCCTTCACCGCCGCCAGCGCCAACGATCTCGCGACCCTGCTGCGAGCCGGTGCCCTGCCGGCCCCGCTGACGGTGATCGAGGAACGCAGCATCGGACCCGAACTCGGCGCCGACAGCATCCGCGCCGGCGCCATCTCCCTCGCGGTCGGCTTCGTGCTCGTCATCGCCTTCATGGGCGTCTTCTACGGCCTGTTCGGCTGGTTCGCGAACGTCGCGCTGCTCGCCAACCTCATTCTGATGCTCGCGATCATGTCGCTGATGGAGGCGACGCTCTCGCTCCCCGGCATGGCCGGCATCCTCCTGACCCTCGGCATGGCCGTCGACGCCAATATCCTCATCAACGAGCGTATCCGCGAGGAACAGAAACTCGGACGCCCACCCCTCCAGGCGCTGGAGCACGGCTTCAGCCGCGCCTTCCGCACCATCTTCGACAGCAACGCCACCGCCTTCCTCGCGCACGTCATGCTGTTCGCCTTCGGCTCAGGCCCCGTGAAGGGCTTCGCGGTCACCATCACCCTCGGGATCGCCACGTCGATGTTCACTTCCTGGATGCTGACCCGCCTGCTGGTCGCGCGATGGTATGTCGCGCATAAACCCAAGCTGCTGCCGGTCTGAGGCCCATCATGTTCCTGAAACCCAGCTTCCGCCTCGCCCCGGACACCACGCATTTCAACTTCATGCGTGGCCGCTTCCTCGGCCTGCTCGTCTCGGCCGTGCTGTCGACCGCCTCCGTCGCGCTGTTCTTCTATCCCGGCCTGAACCTCGGCATCGATTTCTCCGGCGGCATCGTCATGCAGGTGCGGACCCCGGGACCGGCCAACTTCACCCAAATCCGCGCCGCGCTGACCGCTGACCATATCCCCGAACAGGGCGTGCAGCGCTTCGGCGATGACTCCGACGTGCTGATCCGCCTGAACACCCAGCCCACCGAGGCAGCGACGCAGCAGGCGGTCGCGGCGGTGAAGGCGGCACTGGAAAAGGCGGTGCCCGGCACGCGGATCATGCGAACCGACGCCGTCGGCGCCAGCGTCTCGGCCGAACTGTTCCGCAATGGCTTGCTGGCGCTGGGCATCAGCCTGCTCATGATCCTGGCCTATATCTGGTTCCGCTTCGAATGGCAGTTCGCCGTCGGTGCCGTGGTGACGTTGGTGCTGGATATCACCAAGGCCATCGGCTTCCTCGCTCTGACCCGGATCGAGTTCGATCTCGTGATGGTCGCCGCCATCCTCACGGTGCTCGGCTATTCCACCAACGACAAGGTGGTCGTCTACGACCGCGTGCGCGAAAACCTGCGCAAATATAAAACAATGCCGCTGCGGGAACTGATCGATCTGTCGATCAATGAAACACTGAACCGAACCCTGGGCACCTCGATGACCGTGTTCCTGGCGAGCCTCCCGCTGGCGATCTTCGGCGGCCAGTCGATCTCCGGTTTCGCCACGATCATGCTGTTCGGGATCGTGGTCGGCACCTCCTCCTCGATCTTCATCGCCGCGCCCATCCTGTTGTTCCTGGGCGAGCAGCGCCTGCGGCGGGATACCGCCGCGCCGGTGCCGAAAGAGACCCCGGCCGCCGATCGGTGATCGGGCGCCGCGCCGCTCTGGCCGGGTCGGCCGCGGTCCTGTCGGTGCGGCCGGCGGGCGCCGTGCGGGTCAATCCGCGCCCACGAAACGTGCCGCTGATAATCGGTGCCACCATGGGTTCGGGCCTGGATATGAGTGCCCGGTCTTTCCTGCCGTTCCTGGCGCGATCCATGCCCGGCTTCGACATCATGCCGGTCAACGTGCCAGGGGAGGGCGGGATGAACGCCCTCCGAACGCTCATGGATGCGCCATCCGGCAGCCTGACCCTGGGATGGGTCGCTACCCCATCCTTCGCCGCTCGCATGATCGACCGGTCCGATCCCACCCCGGCACAGCGCCTGCAACTGCTTGGCGCGGTGGAGCGGGAGCCGATCGCCTTCGTCTCCCCCGCCGCGCACCCGCTCGATTCGGTGCAGGATCTGATCGATCGTTCGGGCGCCGATCGGGACGCCGAACCGCTGGGCACGCCGCCGCCCGGCAGCCCGCCGCATCTGGCCGTGGTGCGCCTGCAATTATTGACGCGGACGCAGTTGAACGTCGTGACGTTTCCCTCCGCCGCCGCCGCGGCACGCGCGGTGGTCGCGGGCAACGTCGCCGCGGCCGCGCTGGGCCTGTCGGATGTCATCGGCGCGCTGCGCGACCAAAGCCTGACCGGCATGGGCCTGGCCGCGCGCGACCGCTTCAGCGCGCTGCCCGACCTGCCCATCCTGCAGGAGGGCGGGGTGAACCTCTCAGCCTCCATCCGGCGCGGCCTCGCCACCCCCGCGGGGATCGGCAGCGAGATGAAAGATGTGCTGGTGGCAGCGCTGAAGGGGATCGCCGCCGATCCGGATTTTCAGAAACTCGCCAACGAGAGCGGCTTCCAGGCCAGTTGGCTGCCGCCGTCCGACTGGATGGCGCTTGTGGACCGGGAACTGATCGATCTCGGCAAGCTCTGGGCGACGGAGCCCTGGCTGTCGTCGAACGGCGGATAGAGGGGGGGGGAACGCCGGTCCGCACCGGTCTAACGGTCCGCGGTTCTGGCAAGCCGGAAGCCGATACTGTTGGTCCGGGCGCCCAGCACGTAGTCGGTCGTTCGGTATGCGGAGCGCAGGAAGACAGGAGCGCTGGCCCAGGAACCCCCGCGAACCACGCGTGCGCTGCAGCTGCCCTCCTGGCCGATGGTGCCAGCATCGGCCGGTGCGCCACTGTAGTTGCCGGTATAGCAACCCGACACCCATTGCCAGACATTGCCTTGCATGTCGTAAAGGCCCCAGGGGTTGGCAGGGTAGCTGCCAACAGGCTGAGTTCGACGAATTTGCGAATCTACATAATTCGCCTGTTGCGGGCCGATCGTCCCTCCGAATGGATACGCCGTGGTCGTTGCCGCTCGGGCGGCATATTCCCACTCCGCCTCAGTCGGTAGGCGATAGGCGTGACCCGTCTTGCGGCTAAGCCAGCGTGCATACGCCTGCGTATCATCCCACGACACATTGATGACCGGACGTCGGTTGCGCCCCCATCCCGCATCGGCCGGCCGGCTGGCACAGCCACCCGCGGCAACGCAGGCATCCCACTCCGCAAACGTCACCGCGTATTTGCCGACCGCCAATGGCACGCTGACCGAGACTTCATGCCGAGGGTTTTCGTCATCGGCGTGACCGGTTTCGCTCGCTGGCGATCCCATTAGGAACCGCCCTGCGGGGATCACCACCATTTCCGGACAGTCGGAGCAGTCACGAAACGTCCCTCCGACCGGGGCGGGAAAGCTGCCGGCGGCAGACAACGTCGTCGGCGGCTGTGATGTTGCCGCGATCGAGGTCTCCGCTGCGTTGTCCGGCTGTTCACCCAAGCCGTATCGCCGGTTCAATTCATTGATCCCGAAGATCGCCACGATCAGGGCAAACCCGACATAATACCATCGAAAGCCACGCTTCACGCTTGGCACCGGCGTCGGCTCAGTCACCTGCCGAACAGGTTCGGGCTCGGTGATCGGGATCGGAACCGCCACAGCGGGCGGGGGCGCGACAGTCGCGGCCGGCACCAGCTTGGCCCGCCGCGGATCCAGCACCGTCGTATCGCCGTCCACCGCCGCCGGAGCCATCAGCGCGATCAACGCCCCCACCGTCTGCGGCCGGTCCTCCGGCGTCACCGTCAGCGCCGCGTCGATCATCGCCAGCAGCGCGGGCGCGTATCGCCCGGCACCGATCTCCGCCGCCGCCCGCTGCGGGTCGGCCCGGCCGCGCAACAACGCCTGATGCCGCGTAAACGAATCCACCGTCGTTCCGCCGATCGCACGATAGAACGTCGCCCCGAGGGCATAGATGTCCGAATACGGTCCCTGCCGCGTCCCCGAGAACTGCTCGATCGGCGCATAGCCTTCGGAATAAATTTGCGTGAACGTCCGCGTCAGCCCATGGCTTTGTTCCCGCACCGCGCCGAAATCGATCAGCACCGGCCGCCCGTCGTCGCGGAACAGGATGTTGGCGGGTTTGATGTCGCGATGCAGCAGCCCCGCATCGTGCACGCAGCCAAGCGCATGCAGCAGCCGGGGCAGCATATCGTTCAACCGTTGCTCCGGCAGGCCCTGGGGACTCGCCTTGATCAGCGTGTCCAACCCCCCGCCGCCCAGATATTCCATCACGATGTACGCGGCGCTATTGGCCTGAAAAAACGTCGCGACCTTGACCACCCCCTCGCCCGCCGCCCCGATCGTGGAAAGCTGCCGCAGCGCCCGCGCTTCCTTCATGAACCGGGACAGGCAGTCCGCGAGCGGCTCTTCCTCCATCGCGTCGGTAGGCAACACCTGCGTGCCCTCACGGACGGCGAATTGTTTCGGAAAACACTCCTTGATCGCGAACACCTGGTCGATCGCATCGACCGCGCGATAGGTGATCCCGAACCCACCCCGCCCGATGATCCCGTCCAGCAGATACCCGTGCAGTTCCGTCCCTTTCGGGAGCGCATCGCGCGGCCAGTTGGTATCCGTATAACGCATGCTCAACCTTCCCGCGGACGCCGCCGAAAGGCAACGCCGTCTGTGCCTGCGGCACCGGGGACGCCGGCGCGTACCCCGATCCGGAAAGGCCTACGCGAACGCCGCGCTCAGCGCGCCCAACGCATTCAGCGCCGGCGGAAATCCTGAATAAGGCGCGGTCTGAATGATCGCTTCGATCACCTCGGTCTTGCTCAGGCCCATGTTCAGCGCCGACTGGCCGAACTTGCCCACCTGCTCCGGCAGCCGCAGCGCGGTGAAGCCGGCGACCGCGACCAAAGCGCGCTGGCGGCGCTCCAGGCCCGGTCGGAACCAGATCTCCCCATAACCATACTGAATCGCCGTGGGATACAGCGCCCCGGTCGTCGGATTGTCCGGCGCCGCGTACCCCTGCGTCGCGCGTGCGCCATGCAGGCTCCGCATCAGTTCGGCACCGCGCGCCGTCAGTTCCTCCAGGCTCGCATCCTCCGGCGGATCGGCCGGGAAGGGGATGCCGCGATCGGCGAAAATCTCGGCCGCTAAAGCGAGCGTCTCCTCCGCGGCGGAAAACCCGGCATAAAGCGCGCATTGCACCAGGATTTCCCGAATGGCCACCGGGGTTAGTCCATGCGCCAGCCCCCCCACGATATGCCGGCGCAGCGGTCGCAGCCGCGGAAAGGTCCCCAGCGCGGCGATCACGCACAGAAAGCGGTCGGCCACCCCCAGGCCAGGCCGATTCCAGACGCCGCCGAACACCGGTTCGGTCAGAAGATTGGCAAAACCGCGTTGTTGCGTGGCCTCGCCGAACAGGCGTTGCAGGGTTTCCTCGCCTTGGCGGCGAAGGTCTTGACGGGTCATCTTGGAGCCTCCGGCATGTGTGCCGTCGATCCTACAACGGGATTCTCCATGCTGCGCAACCGCTTGTGATCGCGCGCCAGTGGCATCAAGGCATGGGTCACACTATGTAACGTCGAGGAAACCGGCCACGGGATACACTGAGGCCGTCGAGAATCCGACAAAGGAGATAATAGGATGCGTCGTCTTGGCTTGCCGGCCGTGCTGACCGGAACCGCTTTGCTCGCGGGGTGCGTCGCTCCGCCGCCCGCCGGTCCAACAGTGATGGCGTTGCCGCCGCAGGGCAAATCCTTGGATCAGTTCCGTCAGGAGGACGGGTATTGCCGCCAAAGCGCGGCCCAAGGCAGCGGCGCGGCACAGACCACCGCGCAGGCGCAGAACAACGCCGTCGGCACAGCCCTTGTTGGCACCGCATTGGGCGCCGCGGCGGGTGCGGCGATCGGCTCTGCCTCGGGCCAGGCTGGCGCCGGTGCGGCGATCGGCGCGGGGTCCGGCCTGTTGATCGGCAGCGCCATGGGCGCGAATCAGGCGGCCGGCGGCGGCTACTACGCCCAGCAGCAATATGACGCCGCCTATACCCAGTGCATGTACTCCTACGGAAACTCGGTGCAGAGCGCGCCGGTCGGCTATGCCGGACCCTACCCGTACCCATACCCCGCGGCCTATCCCGCACCTTACGGCTACGGCTATCCGCCCCCTGGCGTCGTGATCGGCGTCGGCGGCTATTACGGACCCCGCTGGCACCGCTACTAAGGCAACGCGCAAAAATGACCGCTCCAAGTCGCGGCGGTCTCGTTACATCGTCATGGCCCGGCTCGTCCGGGCCACCTATAGCGGCACACTGCCACAACAGGTGGCCCGGACGAGCCGACCCCTATCGATTTGGGAGTGGTCGGCCGACTCGTTTAATTTTGGGCGTTGCCTAACCCAAACCCCGCTGGCTTCAGCTAACCAGCTTCGCCAGCGCCGCCGCCAACTGATCCGGATCCATGTCGGCTCGGATGGGCGCGATAAACCGCCCGTCCGGACCCATCAGATACAACACCGAACTGTGATCCATCGAGTAATCGTCCGGACCAGGCCCGGTCCGGTGCTCGGCGTAATAAACCCGATACTCTTTTGCAACCGTCGCGATTTGCGCCGCGTTCCCCGTCAATCCTTGGATCCGCGTGCCGAACGCCGCGGCGAACTGCTTCACCACAGCCGGTGAATCCCGCTTGGGGTCGACCGTGATGAACAGCGGCGCGATCCGGTCCGCCTTGGGGCCAAGCTTGTCGAGCGCATCGGCAACAGCGTTCAGCGTGGTCGGACAGACGTCGGGGCAATACGTATAGCCAAAATACACCAGCATATATTTGCCCCGGAAATCGGTGTCCGCCACCGGCTTGCCGTCGCCGTTCGTCAGCGCGAACGGACCGCCGACCGTCAGCCCGGGTGCCGATCCGCCGGAAAACCAGATGTAGCCCCCGGCCCCGATCAGCAGCACCGCCATGACCAGGCCCAGGATCGCGTAAACCCGGCCCGGGCCGCCGGAATGCCGGGTATCGTCAGTGTTCGTGGACATGAATGCCTCCCAAGGCCGAGGTGATGGGCTGGTCTCGCAGTGTCTTCAACGCCGATCTTAGCACGGCGGGGTCGTTCCAGTCCGGGCCGCCGGCACCATGCGCGACCCGCAGCCACCCCTGGGGATCGATCAGGAACTCCCATCCGGCCAGGGCGTCGGCGCTGACGCCGGCAAGGGCGGCATAGGCGCCCCAGGCCGCCACGGTGGCCGAGGCGCAGCCATTGACCGGCAACGCCTGCCCCGCCACCCGGTCCAACCGCACGACCGCCGTGGCGTCGGTCGCTCGGGCAAACGTCGATGTGGTAACAATCCGGACGAAGCGGCCACGCAGATCGGTCAGACGATCGATCGCGTCGCTGGGGCAGGCGATGGGGAAATCCGGTGCGGGAACCGAATGGACCCATGCCCCGCTCAACTGCATCGACGCCCCGGCGTTCAGGCTCCGAACGTAATCGATGACCGCCCAGCGGTCCTCGGACGGCAAACCATCCCCAAAGCCGGGCATCGCCAGACCGCCTTCAGGACCCTCGATTCCATGCGAAATCCACCAATAAAGCTCGCCGTCCCGATGCTCCCACAAATGCCCGGCGGTGAGGTCGGCAGGCTTGATGCGAAGCGCACTGGCGGCCGGCCCGTCGCCGCCGCCGCTGCCGTGACAGGCGGCGCAGTTGGCGGCGAAAACGCGCCGGCCCTGTTCGATGGAAATCGCCGTGAAACCGGTGGTGGAGAACTGATAACTGGTGGGATAGGCCTCGACCAGCAGCAGCCCGAGGTCCGGCGCCTGCCAGACCGTCAGCCCGATCGCCGCCAGCACGGCGGCAATCCGGAACCGGCGAAAGAACACACTGACGGCGACCGCGCCGATGCCCGCGCCAACCGCGATGATGGCCAGTGCCACATCGCCGCGCAGGTCGGGATCCGCAAGCACCGCCAGACTGGGGCGTGACGCGAAGGGCCAGACGGCCTGTTCGTGCACGCCGGGCACCAGCGAGGCCAATACCCCGGCGGCGAGAACCACCAGCAGACCGCAGCAGGCTTCCGTCGCGACCGAGACCATGAGCATTCGGCGTACCCGATCGGGATGGGCGCTATCGAGCCGGTCCGTGAGCGAGAGGCGGTTCCACAGCGCCAGCATCAGCATCGCCACGAACAACCCCAGTTTGACCAGGGCCGCCCGCCCATAATCGGTGCCGATCAGGGCCGGAAAACCGCCGATCAACGACATCGCCTGCACGAACGCCGTTGTGCCGATCGCCAGCACCGACATGATGCCGATGGGTGAAAACCGTTCCGCCGCCAGACGCCCCTCATGCGGCGGCAAGGTCCGCAGACAGCACAGCATCGGCAACAATGAGCCCAGCCAGGCACCCGCCGCCAGCAGATGCACGGCCTCGGACGCGATCAGCCCACCCGCCCCATTGCCCTCCGCCGCTCCGGCATGACCGAGCGCACCCTGCATCGCCAGACCGGCGCCGGAAAGAACCATCGCGATCCAGCGCCCGCCGCCACGGATAAAGGACGCGCCGACCGCCGCCGCGATCAGCAGCAGGCGAAGGCCGAGAATATGCCCGAAGCGGGAATACATCAGCGTATCGGGAACCGCGGATGCCAGGTCCCACGAATCCGCGAACACCGATGCCTGCACGGATAACCACGCCACACCCAGGACACCGGCAACGAGGCCGGCGGGCCGGGCATGCCGGGCACATGCGTCCCGCAAGCCCGCCGGCGCCACCAGATTGGCGAACACCAGCGTGCCGAACAGGCCCAGCAGTGCCGCCACGTGCAGACCTCGGAGCGCCGCCACTGCCAGGAGGTGCCGGTCCATCTATGGCAGGACCGAGAAGGTGAACTTGCCTTCCGTCTTATGCGTGTCCACCGATGTCGCGTGCCAGATCACGGTATAGGTCCCCGGTGGCAGTTTGGGCAGCTCGACAGCGAGATTCTCGATCGGCCCATCGGCATGCGCGTTGCCGGCGTTCAGGCGCTTGCCCGCGGCATCCAGCACCTGAATCGAGGAAAAATGCGGCTCCACCCCCTCGGTGAAGGTGATCCGAACCGTCGTTGGCGGGGCGCGCAACTCGGCCCCGGCCGAGGGGCTGGCGTGGTCGAGGAAGGCGTGCGCGAAAGCGGGGGGCGCCGCGAACAGCGCCCCCGCGATCAGGATGGTGCGGATCAGAACCATTGCGCCACCGGCTTGCCGAGACTGTTCGGCAAAAGATCGTCGAAAAAGAGATGGAACTGCACGATGAACCCGGGGTGGGAGCCGGATTGGCTGTTGCCTGGGAACAGTGCCTCGGCGGTCACGGCGTAGGTGGTGGCGGTGTAGTTGATGCCCGCGCCGAACAGGTACTGGGTGTTGCCGTTGTTCGGCCGCGATGCGGGGGATGACCATGCGACCTCCACCACAGGGGTCAGATTTCTCACGAAGGCCGGCAGGTGGTGATCCTGCACTTGGGTTTCCAGGTAGCGGATACTGTACTGCAACGACAAACCGCCCTGCCATTGGCGGGAGCCACCGTTGTTCGCATTCCCGTTGAAATCGTATTTCAGCAGCCGGTCCGGCACCGACAGCCCGAACGTGCCGGTCACCGCCAAGGCCCGCAACGGCCCGATCGGCAGATCTCCCAACCCCTTGCTGGCATACAGCGTCGGCGTGGTGGAGCCGACGTCGTCATTGCCGAGCGCCGCGCCGTTGGTACTGTTGGCGCCGGTGCGGGCGAATTGCCGCGTCACCCCGACCGAGGCCATGAATTCATGCGCGTCGTTGACATACACCTTGTATTTCAGCGTCGCCGCGAGGTTCTGCCAGCCGTTGAGCGTCTTCTGCCCAGGCGTGGCCAGCCACTGATAGCCGGTGTTGAGCGCGAAGCCGAAATTTTCGGTCAGGCGCTTGTCGATCTCGATCGTGGCGGACGATGCGATGGGGGAGGGGCCGCCGCTGCCGCTGGACTGCGGCAACCACATGAAGGTGGGCAGGCTCGCTTCGTCGGCGACGTTGGAATCGTCGATCAGCAGGGTGTTGATGAACATGTGCGCACCGGCAACGCCGTGTGCATACGCAGTGGGGGACAGCAGCAGGGCACACGCCGCCGCCGCGCAAAGTGAACGAAACATGATGATATCCATGGCTTGAGTGTGAGCGATAACGCGGAACTCAGGCTTGGATCGGCGGTGCCCTCGGTTGAGCGCCGAGGCGCGTGGGGGACGGTGGGGCACTGGCCTCGGCCGGCAAGCCGGCCAGGGGGCGTCCGACGACGCGCGGCGTGGGGATCGACGGGCCGCTTGCCGGCAACGCGAACGCCACGCTGGCGACGGTCAGGCACAGCGGGCAAAGCGCGCAATCCGGCGTGTGCGGGCTGGAAGGCGTGCCGCTGCCGTCGTCCGAATGGCATAAGGTGGCGGTGGCGAGAACCGCCTCCGCATCCGATCGCGGCAAGGGGGCGCTGACCCCGATCTGCATGACCAGCGCCAGCAGAGCGAGCAGCAATCCCAGCGAATGCGAGCGGCGCACCATCATCGTGACACCGAAGATAACAGAAATGCCACGAACTGGCTACCGCCATCGCCGAACATCCGCTTGCACGGCGGCTCGTTGCACCGCAACATGGCAACATGACCCAGTACGACGCGATAGTGATCGGCAGCGGCCCCGCGGGCCGCCGAGCCGCGATTCAGGCCGCCAAGGGCGGGATGTCGGTGCTCGTGGTGGAGAAAGGACGGCGGGTCGGCGGCGTTTCGGTCCATACCGGCACCATCCCGTCGAAGACCCTGCGGGAGACCGTCCTGAATCTCACCGGCTGGCGCGAACGTGGGTTCTACGGCTCCGCCTATCGCGTCAAGCACGACATCCAGGCCAAGGATCTGATGGCTCGGCTGCACATGACCCTCGATCACGAGGTCGACGTGCTGGAACATCAGTTCGCCCGCAACGGCGTGCACACGATGTTCGGCCGCGGCCGCTTCGTCGGGCCGCACGAAATCGAAATCACCTTGGACAACGGCGACGTGCGCGTCGTCACCGGCAACAAGATTCTGATCGCCGTGGGCACGCGTCCCTATCGTCCCGCGAACGTGCCGTTCAACGGCACCTCGGTGCTCGATAGCGATGAAATCGTCGAAATTCCCCGGCTGCCGCGCAGCCTCGCGGTGATCGGTGGCGGCGTGATCGGCGTGGAATACGCGACCATCTTCTCGGCACTCGATGTCGCCGTCACGCTGGTCGAATCCCGGGACCGTTTCCTGGAATTCGTCGATCACGAGCTGATCGAGGACTTCACCCACCAACTGCGCGACCGCGGCATGGCGATCCGCTTCGGGTCGGCGGTGGCGGAGTTCGCCTTTCATAACGACCACCCCGTCGTCACCCTGGAGAACGGGCGGACCATCCGCGCGGACATGATCCTCTACGCGGCCGGCCGGGTCGGCGCGACGGACAGCCTGAACCTCGGCTCCTGCGGGATCGAAACGGACGACCGTGGGCGAATCAAGGTCGATCCGCATACATTCCAGACCGCCGTGCCGCACATCTACGCCGCGGGGGATGCGATCGGATTTCCCAGCCTGGCCTCCACCTCGATGGAGCAGGGACGGATCGCCGCCTGCCACGCGCTGGGATTGCCGATGCCGCCCGCGCCGGAATTCTTCCCCTATGGCATCTACGCGGTGCCGGAAATCTCGACCGTCGGCATGAGCGAGGAAGAAGTCCGCCGCCGCGGCATTCATTATGAATGCGGCATCGCTCGGTTTCGGGAAACCTCGCGCGGCCACATCATGGGGCTCAACACCGGCATGATGAAGCTGATCTTCTCGCTCAAGACCCGGCGCCTGCTGGGGGCCCATATCGTGGGAGAGGGCGCGACCGAGTTGGTGCATATCGGGCAGGCGGTGCTGAACCTGCGCGGCACGCTGGATTATTTCATCGAGAACACGTTCAACTACCCGACCCTGGCCGAAGCCTACAAAATCGCCGCTCTCGATGCCTGGAACCGGATGCCGCACCCGACGTAGAGCGTGATCGCCAGAGGTGGAACCACACGGCGGCGTGAATCACGCGATCAAACAAAGACTTATACCGACCTGCGATGATTTGGACTCTCTCGACCGTCCAGTCTCCACCGTCATGCCGGCGTATGCCGGTATCCACGCCTTTGTTCCAGCACGAAAATCGTGGATGGTGGCATGCACCGCCATGACGTGAAGACGACCCTGGACGGTCGAATTCAAGGCGGACTGGTACTATAGAGCACGATAGGGTCAACTTGACCCGATCCCGCTCTAGTCCGATCGTGTCGCGCTTTCGAGCGACGATCGAACCAGCCGCATCTCCCGCCCCAGGGCATCCAATGCGGCGGCGCAGGTCGCGTGCAGCCCGTCCTTCGCGGCAGCCTCGATCTCGGCCGAAAGACTGGCCAGGGTCGCCGCCCCCACGGCCAGGGAACCGCCTTTCAGCTTATGCGCCGCCGCCGCCGCGGCCGCCATATCGCCCCTGATCAGCGCACCGTCGATATCCCGTGCGGAATCCCTCGCCGTATCGATGAAGTGGCGCACCAGGGTGTCGATCGCATGCGGGTCGTCGCCCACCCAGTCCTTCAGCCGTTCCCGGTCGATGCCCGACCGTCCCGAAGCCGCCGGGCCGTTCTCCCGCCGCCCAACCTCGACCCAGCGAAGCAACGTTTCGCGCAGTCGGGAAAGGCTGACCGGCTTGGCGATATAGGCGTCCATGCCGGCGGCGAGGCAACGTTCCTCCTCGCCCCGCATCGCATTCGCCGTGACCGCGACGATCGGCGTGCGCGTCGCCTCTGCTCGGGCTTCCCGCGCGCGGATTTCCCCGGCAAGGCCATAACCATCCATCCGCGGCATGTGCATGTCGGCGAGCACGGCGGCGTAGCGGCCAGGTTGCCACAGCGTCAAAGCGGCCACGCCGTCCTCGGCCGTGTCGGCCCGCAGGCCGAGGAGACCGAGTTGATGGACCAGGACCTTCCGATTGACCGGGTGATCGTCGACCACGAGGATTCGCCCGCCGATCGCCGTCAGGTGCCCCATGACGGGCGTCGGTTCAGACTGGATACCGGCGCTCGGAGCGGCCCGCAGTCGGAGGTGTACGGTAAAGACCGACCCTTCCCCCGGCGTGCTGGTCGCCGTCACGTCGCCGCCCATCAGCTGAGCGAGACGCCGCACGATCGACAACCCCAGGCCGGTGCCGCCGAATTTTCTGGTCGTGGAGCTGTCGGCCTGCGCGAACGGCTGAAAAAGGCGGGCTTGCTGTTCGGCGTCCATGCCGATCCCCGAATCGGCAACCGTCAGCGTAACGCGTTGCTGACCATCGCCCAGCGGTTCGGTACCCGCACGAACCTGGATGCTGCCCCGTTCCGTGAATTTCACCGCGTTGCCCAGCAGGTTGAACAGAATCTGCCGAACCCGCGTGGGGTCGCCGATCAGCGCGTCCGCCGATCCGGGATCGATCGTCGCGCCCATCCGGATGGATTTCGCCGCCGCCGGCGCCCGCAGGGTGTGCAGCGTACCCGTGACGATCTCGATCAACGAGAAAGCCGTCTCCTCCAGCTCCATCCGTCCGGCTTCGATTTTCGAGAAATCCAGCACGTCGTCGATGATGCGCAGCAGCGATGTCGCGGACTCCCGCATGATCGCCACCGTGCTCCGCTGGTCGTCGTCCATGCGCTGATGCTCAAGCACATCCATCATCCCCAAAACACCGTTCATCGGGGTGCGGATCTCGTGGCTCATGGTTGCCAGGAAGGTCGATTTCGCCTGGTTCGCGGCTTCCGCCTCGGCCCGGGCGGCCTCCGCGGCGTCGCGTTCCAGAACGATGCGCTCTTCCTGGTTTTTCAGGGCGGTGACATCGCGATGGGTCAACAGGCGCCGGCCGTCCGGCAGCACGATCGAATTCGCTTCGACCCATCGCCCGTTCATTCGGCGCCGCGCGGGCCGATGGGTAGCGCCGGCCGCGAAGGCGCGCATCAGCGCGTCGATCTCCGCTTCGATCGTATCGTGGCTGAGCGGAATAAGCCCACGCTCCAACTGCCAGCGCAGGGCCTGCGCGATATTGGTGTAGGGTATGAATTCATCGCGCGGGAACGCATTCATCTCGAAGATCGCGTTGTTTCTTAGCACCATCGTCCCGTCGGCTTCGCACAGCGCGACGCCGTCGGTCATGTTGTCGAGGATGGTTTGCAGCAGCCCGCGTTCGTGGGCCAGACGGTCTTCCTGGATTTTCATCGCCGTGACGTCGCGGAACACGCCCAGCGTTCCGCCATCGGCGGTTCGGTGGAACGTGCCCTCCACCCACCTTCCGTCGGGCGTGGCACGCAATTTCGGCTCCCCGTCGGCGCGGTGGAACCGGTCGATGGCGGCCGAGCGGAAGGCGTCGTCGACCAGGCCGCGATCGACCATCCCATCCATCATCGCTTCGAAACGCCGAAGGCGGGCAAGACGCTCCGCGGAGGTTTGCTGGATATCGCAGAACGCCTTGTTGGCGTACAGCCAGTCGCCGTTGCCGTCCCACAGGATCACCCCGTCGGCCATATTGTCCAGGACGGTTTCCATCAGCAGTCGCGCCTGTTCGGTCGCATCGCGGGCCTGCCGAAGTTCAGCCTCCCGATTCTTGGACTCGGTGACGTCGCGGTGCGTGACCAGGCGGCGGCCGTCGGGCAGGACACGCCATTTCACGTCGACCCACCGCCCGTTCGGCCGCTGCGTTGTCGCGCTGTAGGGCTTCCCCTGAACGAACTCGCCGAGGAAGTGTTCGGTGATCGCCTCGGGCGTGCGGGGATCGTTCGGCATATGCCCGTGCCTGGCCTGCCAAAGGATGGCGTCGTGCAAAGTCCGGAAGTGCACTCTGGCCTCCCACGGCACGGCGTTGATTTCGTACATCGCATCGTTCGCCAGCGCGATGTCGCCATTGGCTTCGACCAGGCCCATGCCGTCGGGCATGTTGCTCAGCACGGCTTCCATCAGGGCGCGTTCGCGCTCGACCTCATGACGGGCGATCTGCTGCTCGTCGAACAACCGCGCGGTTTCGATGGCGATGGCAACGTGATCGCCGAAGATCGCAACCTGTTCGATCTGGCGGTCGGTAAACGGTTGGACGGCGGAGCGGCTCAGCGCGATGGCACCGATCGGCACGCCGTCGCGCAGCAAGGGCACGCCGAGCATCGACCGCAGTCCACCAAGACGCGCACGATCGACCGGCGCGTATCCAGGTTCGGCCCAGGCGTCGGCGATGTGGGCTTGACGACCGGTCAGCAAAGCCCGGCCGATCAACGTGTCCTGCCCCGGCACCAGCGCGATGTTGCGGATCAGCGCCTCGTGCTCGGGCAACATGCCGACGCCCACCCCGAAGCGGCAAACCCCGTCCTGATAGCGGTAGATGATGGCCTTATCGGCCTGACAGAGGTCGGTCGCATAACGAAGAACCTCGGTCAGAACGCTGTCCAGGTCCGACGCGGAACGGCTGATCGCACGCAGCGCGTTGGCGAGCGCCGACTGGAATTCGAGGGACTCCTGCAAATCGGTCGATCGTTGGGTCAGAGCCAGTTCTTTCTGCTTCAGCTCGGTGACGTCGCGATGGATGAGCAGGGTGCGCCCGCCTTGGAGGGCGCGGGTCTGGCGTTCGACCCAACGGTTGTTCGGGCGCAGTACAGCGGGGCGAAAGGAATCGCCGGCCGACAGGCCCGCCATGCGGCACCGCACCAGCGCTTCAAGTTCCTGCTCGGAAAGTGTTGGCTGTGCCTGCCGCGCAAGCCAGCGGACCGCATCGGCGACATTGCCGACATCGATCTGATCGCGCGGAATGCCGTTGATCTGATAGGCAGCGTCGTTGACTTGCAGAACCTCGCCGTCGGGCGCGAACAATGTAACGCCATCGGTCATGTTATCCAGCACGACCTGTATCGTTGCCCGCGACTGCTCGGCGGCATCCCGAGCCTGCTGGAGTTCGAGTTCCCGCTGTTTGAGATCGGTGATGTCGTGATGGGTCACCAAACGGCGGCCGTCGGGCAGGGACGACCAACGGACGTCCAGCCACCGACCGTTGGGACGCTGGCGGGTTACCTTGATGACATCGGTGGAGCGGAAGCGCTGCATCGCTTCCTGGACATCTTCTTCCTCGTTCTCATGCTGACGGGGGATCATGCCGTTCGCGACCTGCCAGGACAGGCTGTCGTAGACGGTTCGGAACGTCTGGAACACATCCCGCGGGTAGTCGTTGATGTCGTACATCGCGTTGTTCCAAAGCGCGATCTCGCCGTTCGGCTCGTACAAAGCCATGCCGTCCCGCACATTGTCCAGGATCGCGCGCATCAGGGCGCGCTCGCGTTCGGCTTCCTCCTGGGCGCGGCGCACTTCTTCCAGCAGGCGAGCGTTTTCGATCGCGATCGCCGCCTGATCGGCGAAGCCCGTGACCATTTCGATCTGGCGTTCGGTAAACGGCTCAACTGTTTTTCGGGCAAGGGCGATGACGCAAATCGGCTCCCCATCGCGCAGCAGCGGCACGCCCAGCAGCGAGCGGACCGACCCCGCCCGGGCTTCGTCCTTGCCGACATAGTTGGCATCGGCCAACACGTCGACGATCTGAATGGTTCGGCGTTCGACGACCGCGCGTCCGGCGACGGTGCGGTTGTTTGGGAACAGCGGGCGCCCGCGAATAACTTCCTCATACCCTGGCGGCGTGTTGTGACCCGCTTCGAAGCGGCAAGCGCCATCCTGGTAGCGGAACAGAATGGCGCTCTCCGCGCCGCACAGTTCCGCTGCCTTGGTCACGACCGTCTGCAGCACCGATGGCAGATCGAAGGCCGAGCGGCTGATCGCCTGTAAAACTTCGTTCATCGCCGCGGCGTAGGCGAGGGTTTCGCGCAGCTCGTTTTCCTGCCGCTTCAGTTCGGTGATGTCGTTGTGCACCGTCATGGTTCGCCCGCCAGGCAGCGAAATGAACCGGTGCTCGAAAATGCGGCCGCGATATTCCCGAATCATCGGCGTGCCGTCCGCGATGGCCTGACGGTTCAGGGCGGAGGCAACGCTTTCCTCCATCGTGTCGTGAGTCAGCGGCTGCCGCCCGGTTTCGAATTGCCAGCGAAGCCGTGCCTCCGATGTCCGCAATGCGGCGATATCGTTCCGCTCGCAGCCCATCACGGCGAGGTAGGCATCGTTGGCGAGGCGAACACTGTCGTCGGGATCGACATAGGCGATCGCGGTCGGCAGGCTGAGGACGACTTCCCGCAGTATATCCGCTTCGTCTTCGGGTGATGGCGGGGGGCTGCGGCCGGCGGAGATGTCCGCGCTGGCGAAGGAGCGTACAGTTGGCATGATTGGGCGATCCTGGTCCACCCGCAGCATGTCACATCGTCGCCGACCCGTCAGCGTGTGTTTGTATCGTCTGTATCGCGACTTCGCATCGGTGGCGCCGAAACGCGAATCGTGCTTGACTGGAGGTTACGGCGAAGGGGCATGCGTCGGCAGATGGTGGACACCAACCAGATCTTGGTGGTCGAGGATGAGACAACCCAGCGAATAATGCTGGTCGAATACCTCGCCAGACAAGGCTTTCGAGTGACCGGCGTACCAGACGGTGCGGCGATGCGTCGCGCGTTGCAGCGCGGCGAGCCCGATCTCGTGCTACTGGACCTCGGTCTGCCCGGCGAGGACGGGCACAGCTTGGCCCGATACCTGCGGGAACAACATCCCAAGGTCGCGGTGATCATGGTCACCGCCGCGGGTTCGACCGTCGATCGTATCATCGGTCTCGAAACCGGCGCCGACGACTATATCCCCAAACCATTCGAACCGCGCGAACTCCTCGCCCGCATCCGCAGCGTCCTGCGGCGGGCGGTGCCGGCGGCAACGCAACCAACCGGTCCACGGGTTGCGATGGGACGTCGGACCCTCGACCTCGAGCATCGTGTCCTGCTGGATGCCGAAGGTTCCGAGGAGCGGCTGACCGCCAGCGAATTCGAACTGCTGCGCCTCTTCGCGGAGAACCCGAATAAACCGCTCAACCGCGAATGGCTTTTGGAAGCAACGAGCCACCGGGAAGCCGAGGCCTTCGATCGGGCGATCGATCTGCGGATCACACGCCTGCGGAAAAAGATCGAGGTCGATCCGTCCCATCCCGATGCGATCCGGACGGTGCGTGGCGTGGGCTATGTGTTCGTTCCCCCGGGGGCCTGAAGCCGCTATACCCGCGTCCAATCATCCAGAGGACGCTCCATCATGTCAGGTGCCAATTCCTTCAAATTCGTGATGCTGCCCCCGCAGTCCGAAACCACGCGCGCCTGGGGCAAGCGGCTGGCGGACTCCGTCCCGGAAGCGCGCGTCGTCATCGCCGAGGACGCCGATACCGCGGCACGGGAGATCGTGGACGCCGAAGGCGCGTTCGGCTGGTTGAACCCCGATCTGCTCGGTGCGGCGAAGAAGCTGCGCTGGCTGCAGGCGCCCCAGGCCGCCCCGGCGGCGGGCTATTATTTCCCCGAACTGGTCGCCCACCCGCTGACGGTCACCAATTTCCGGGAAATCTTCAACGACCATATCAGCGCCCACATCATGGCCTTCGTCCTGGCTTTCGCGCGTGGCCTGCACGTCTTCATCCCCCAGCAGTTGCGCCGGGAATGGAAGAAGTCCAGCCAGGAATCCGGCGACGTCGTGCACCTTCCCGAAGCCACCGCGCTGATCGTCGGTGTCGGCGGCATCGGCGCGGAAGCCGCCCGGCTGCTCGCCGCGTTCGGGGTGACGGTGCTCGCGACCGATGCCCGCCGAACCTCCGCACCCGAGGGCGTGGCCGAACTGCATAAACCGGAGGCGCTGGATGAACTGCTGCCGCGCGCCGATTTCGTGATCCTGACGGTACCGCACACCCCGGCGACCGAAGGCTTCTTCAACGCCGAACGGTTCGGGCGGATGAAGAAGACCGCATTCTTCATCAATATCGGCCGGGGCATGACGACCCGCCTTGACGATCTGGTCGGGGCGCTGAACGCCGGCACGATCGCCGGCGCGGCATTGGATGTCTACGAGATCGAACCGCTGCCGTCGGACCATCCGCTCTGGACCATGCCAAACGTGCTGCTGACGCCGCACATGGCCGGTCACGGCCCGTATCTGAACGATCGACGCTACGAGATCATGGAAGAGAATTGCCGCTCCTTCGCCGCCGGCCGGGAACTGCGCAACGTCGTCAACAAGGGGTCGTGGTTCTGATGGCCGATACGCTCGTCGTCACCTTCCCGCAGGACGCCAAGGGAAGACCGTTCATCGACGATGCCTTGGGCGGGGCGGCCGAGGTCGTCTACCTCGCCGATCTCGACGACGATCAGGCGCGAGCCGCCGCACTTCGATCCGCGACGGCGGTGTTGGCCCGCAATACGGCCAAGGAGTTGCGTCCGCACGAGGCGGCATTGCTGGAGCATGCGAAACTGATCCAGTTCATCAACGCCGGCGTCGATTTCGTGCCACTGAACGCCTTCCCGCCCCAGGTGCCGATCGCCTCCAACGGCGGCGCCTATGCCGAACCGATGGCCGAACACGCGCTGGCGATGGTCCTGGCAGCGGCGAAACGGCTGCTGGTCGAGCATGAGGCGCTGAAGACCGGCGCGTTCAACCAGCACAAGCGCAATCGCACGCTGGCGGGTGGCGTCTGCGGAATCCTCGGCTTCGGCGGCATCGGCGTCGCCACCGCTCGGCTGATGCGGGCGCTCGGTATGAAGATCCACGCGATCAACCGGCGCGGCGCCTCCGACGCGCCGACCGACTGGATCGGCACGCCCGCCCAACTCGATACGCTCCTGGCAGCGGCGGATGTGCTGATCATCGCGACGCCGCTGACACCGGCGACCTTGGGATGGATCGGCGCTCGGGAATTGGGCCTGATGAAGCCGGACGCGATACTCGCGAATCTGGCGCGCGGGGAGATCGTGGATGAAGCGGCGCTGTTCGCCCATCTTCAGGCCACCCCCCGGTTCCAGGCCTGTATCGATGCCTGGTGGATCGAGCCGGTACGACACGGTTCGTTCCGCATGGACCACCCCTTCCTGACGTTGCCGAACGTGATCGGCTCCCCCCATAACTCGGCCTCCGTGCCGGGCACCGGGGAGACTGGATTGCGGCGCGCGGTCGCCAATATCCGACGCGCGCTGGCGGGGGAGACGCCGCTTTATCTCGTGGATGCGGATCAGCGGATGATGTGAGCGCACTTCCCTTCGCGCGCCGTGCGGACCATGATGCGATAGATTAGGGAGCATAATGAATGGCACGCCTTGAGGACATACCCGGACCAACGCGAACGGCCGTGGCAACGATCGATTGCCCCGCGTTCGAGACAACCCCGTTCGTATCCGGTCCGCCGCTGTCCAAGCGCCGGGTCGCGATCGTCAGCAGCGCCGCGCTGATCGAGCGCGGGGACAAGCCCTTCGATTTCGGGTCGGGCGAATGCCGCCCGCTGCAACGGAGCGCGAATGCCGACGATATCCTGATCAGCCATGTCTCGATCAACTTCGATCGGGCCGGGTATCAGCGCGATATCAACGTCGTCTACCCGATCGACCGGTTGAAGCACATGGCGATCGACGGGTTGATCGGCAGTGTGGCGAACACCCATTACACGGTCATGGGCTCCACCGATCCGGCCGCGATGGTCGAATCCGCGGATTTCATCGCCGCCGCCTTCAAGGCCGATCACGTCGACGCCGTCGTCCTCGCCCCCGTTTGACCGCTGTGCACCCGCGCCGTGAGCGCGATGGCACATATGCTGGAAGAACGCGGCCTGCCGACGACGGTACTGGCTCTGGTATTGCCCCAGGTCGAAAAGACCCGCCCGCCGCGCGCCTTGATGGTGCCGTTCATGCTCGGGCGCCCATTGGGCGAACCGGGGGACAGCGATTTCCAACGCCGGGTTCTGCTGCAGGCGTTGCGGCTGCTGGAACGGACGGATGGCCCGGTCGTTCTGGAACACTTCCCCGATGACAACCCGAGCCATTTCGACCGGCCGGGTTGGGAGCCGTCGGTGACACTCCCGCCACCAGGGACCTATGCGGACGCGGACGAATGGGAAACGGCCTTCCGCGACGAACTGGAGGCGGTAATCCCAGCCTGGGAGCGGTTCGAAGCCCGCTTCGGCCGGACCACGGTCGGGTTGTCGGGTCAGCCACTACAGGACTGGCCGGACTGCGCGGCCTCGGTCCTGCGCGGCGCGCTGCCGGTGGTGGCGCCGTTCGAATCGACCGCCTTGTCGGTGCGGTTCATGTGCGATGACATCAAGGCGATGTACGGCGAAGCCGCGCAGGCCGACGGTCCCGCCCCATCGGCGGGGCAGATCGACCGGTGGTTCTGGCGGCAGACCGTCGCCGGTCAATTGCTGATCGCCTTGCGCGCAAAGGCAATGGAAAGCCCGAACAACGGGCTGAAGACGGTCGGCGGCCGGTTCTTCGTGCCGGCGCCGTATTTGCCGAAAGGTTGAGCGGACGGCTGGTGCGGATCAGCCGTCCGCACCAGCACCACCGCTTGGTGTCGCTCGGATCGACCGGATATCATCCCACGAAACCGAGCGACGTTGGGTTTCAACAGAAAGGACGATCTTCGGGAGGTAGGCTATGCGTACTTGGCGGTTTATGGTTTGGGGGTTCTGCTTCGTAGCGATTCTGGCGACGCTGCCGCGGCGGCGACGGCGCAACGGCTTTCGGCTGACGTCCTGCTTGGAAAATGGTGCGGCGAAACCGCCGACTATTTGTTCACACGCAAGAAACTCACCGTCCTGCGGCCCGACGGCTCGACACGGGAAATGCCGATTGCGCGATTTGTGACCGGACCTGACTGGATACAGGTCTACTGGCTGGGGCTGCCTCCGACGAACGGTGTTGCCGCCAACACGCTGTTCAACGAATTCTCGCCGGACCGGCGGACGATGAATCAGCAACGACAGGATATCGGCGATAAGGGACCGTTGCGGATATTCCGCCGCTGCTGATCGGGCGTCTCGCCCGCCCTCACACCATCCCCCGGATCCGCCCGCCATCGACCCTGATCATGCTGCCGGTGATGTAGCCAGCCCTGTCGCTCGCCAGAAAAGCGCCCATGGGCCCGTATTCCTCCGGCATGCCAACCCGGCCCGCGGGGATCTGCTTCGCCGCCTCCGCCAGCCGTTCGGCCAGCGCCTCCTCCTGGCTGATATTCTTCCGCCGAGCCAGGGCCGCCGCGGAATCCCGTGTCCGGTCGGTCAGGATCGTGCCCGGCGCCAGCACGTTCATCGTGACCCCGTCCGGCGCGACCTCCGCCGACAGCGTCTTCAACCACGCCCAGATCGACGCCCGCAGCGTGTTGCTCAGGGCCAAATTCGGGATCGGCTGCTGCATCCCCGTGCTGCCGACCACGATGATCCGGCCCCAGCCACGCTCGCGCATCGCCGGCAGCAGCCGGTTGGCGATGCGGATCGGGGAGACGACGATGTGCTGGAACCATTTCACCAGATCGGCCTCGGTCATCTCCGAAGCGATGCACTGCGGCGGGCCGCCATGGTTCAGCACCAGGATGTCCACACCGCCCATCGCCGCCACCGCCGCATCGGCCAACCGGTCCATCGCCTCTCCGGAGGCAACGTCGGCCACGATCCCGCTCGCGCCGCTCGCGCCCAGGGCCGCCAGTGCGGCGGCGGCCTCATCGAGGCGCCCCTGATCCCGTCCGCTGATCGTCAGAACAGCGCCTTCCTCGGCCAGGGCGTCGGCGATCGAGCGCCCAAGGCCCTTGGTACCACCCATCACGAGTGCCCGCCGGTTCCGCAATCCAAGGTTCATGGTCCGCTTCCCAGTTGATTGTTTGCCGCCCGAAGCATCCCCGGCGGAAACTGGGAACGCAAGCCCGCCGGCTAATTCCCCCCGCTGACCAACCTGGCAAAGGCGGCGAGCTGGTCGGCCTCCAGGTCGGACACCGCATGGTACGCGATCCCGTCCCGCCGCCAGGTGACGACGTTGAAACCCTGATGCGCGGTCTCGCTGAAGCCGGTGTCGGCCCCCGCGGCGGCCCCCGTGGCGGCCCAGGCAAAGAGGTTGATGATGTGCTTGGCGTGCCGGTACACGACCGCCGCGCTTTTGTGCCCATCGACATAATCCAGCCGCCCGCCAAGCAGCGGAAACCCAAGCTCGGCCAGATCCCGGACGGGAGGGGAAACGTCCAAACGCGCGGACAGCCAAGGTTTGACCGTGTGCTGATCGCTGGTCGGCACATCCATCAGATGCTCGGCCAGCAGTGAACGCACATGGCTGTCGATCACGTCCTGGACAACCGGGTCGGTGCGGCTGGGCGCATGCAGAACAACGAAGGTGAGCGCGATGCCGGCCAGTGCGCCGACCAGTCCGCCCCCCAACGCCTGCGTCGGAAACCAACGGCGCAGCGGCACCGGCGGCGCTTCCCGTGGCAGGGCGGCCCCGATGCGCGACGCCAGATTCGGCGGCGCCCGATGGAACGGCAGCTTGGTCCGCAGCATCGTACGCGCGGCCTGCAACGCTTCAAGCGCGGCGGCACAATCGGGGCAGCCGCCGACATGCCGTTCGGCGAGGAACCGGCGGGGTTGCCGAAGCGCGCCGTCGGCCAGCATCGCCGGGATGGTCCGGGTGCGGTTACAGGCCATGCGGGACCTCCATCTTATGGGTGTCGAGCCATGATTTCCGCAAGGCGAGGCGGGCGCGGGAAAGGCGGGACATGACCGTCCCGGTTGGCGTGGCGGTGATGGCGGCGATTTCCTTATAAGAGAGGTCTTCGACTTCCCGGAGCAGCAGCACCTCCCGGTACTCGAGCGGCAGACGGAGCATCAGCCGTTCCAGGGTCTGGCTGTCGATACTGTCGAGCAGCATGGCTTCGGGGTCGCGTGGCGGATGGCCCCACAGGGTCTCGTCGGTCTCGGCCGGTGGTTCGGCCTGGAACAGCAGCCGCGCGGACCGGTTTTCCCTCACCCAGTCGAGGAAGCTGTTGCGAACGATCGACAGCAGCCAGACGCGGAATTCCCCGCCATTGAACGAATCCAGATAACGATAGGCGCGGAGGTAGGCGTCCTGAACGATATCCTCCGCATCCGCGGGATTGCCCGCCAGCCAGCGGGCAAGGTTATACGCCGCATCGAGATGCGGGAGCGCGAGAAGCTCGAAGCGGCGTTTGCGGTCGTCCTGCGGCACGCGGTTGGGGTCCTGGCTTGTCCTTCCATCATACCGGCGGTTCCGGCGGAAAATTCCCGGTTGGGGGAAAAATCGTCCGCCATCGTGTCTGTCCGGCCTATGAACCCGGCGGACGCGGCGGCGGTGGCGCGTCGGGGGCAGGCGTACGCTGCCCCTTGCCAGCCAGCAGATTGCCGAATACCGAAATGAACTGGTTCAGGATGTCATGCACCAGATCGGCGGAAAATCCACCAAGCAGCGCCAGAACCGGCTGACCGAAGGCGCTGAGGGTGCTCGTCGAATCCGGGTTGCTGCCGACCAGTGCCGAATACACGACCTGGGACAGGATGATCCCCGAAATCACCCCCATCACCAGCCGCGACCAATAGCTGCTGTCGAACCTTTGTTCATAGGTGCAGGACACGATATACCGGTCGAGCCGCCGCAAATTGGTCAGCGACGCGCCGACCGCCGCCGCGGCAACGAGGAAGACCTCCACGCAAAACAAATCCAGCCCGTAGAGATTGAGCAGTCCCTTCGTCATGTTTTCGGCGTTGACCCGGTCCGACAATGAAATTCCGAGCAGCACGAGAAGAGAAATGACGGCTATTGCCTGCATGGAACGAACGAGCGGTACCGCGCCGAAGGTCTGCCAGCCGAGATGGCTGCGTCGTTGCTCGACCAGCAGCAAAATGGAGCCTGGTTTGGCGGGCGCGATCAGCTTCGTCAGACTGTAATGGGCTTCAGCCAGTGCCGTGACACGGGTGCAGCGGGGCGCCGGCGTTTCCCCACCGGCCGGTATTGGATCGGAGCCGGAAATGGCGGGCAGCGCGAGATCGACGTTGGCCAACGTTTCGACCGGCACACCCAGCCCGCTGGCGAGAGCATACAGCGTCATCGCCTCGACCTCTCGTTCCAGTCGGTTTTCGATCCGTTCGTGCGGGCTGAGCTGCGATTCGTCGATTCGGCCGCTTCTGGTCACCGGCAGGGGCCTCGTGACCCCGGCCGGTGCGGTCGTGTCCATCTTGTTCATGGGCGGGTATTCCCGTCTGGTTTCCGCCCCGGTGTATCACGGCCGCCACCCCTCGGCGATACGGGCCTACTTGTCCGCGCTCGGGCCGCACCAGCCCGGGAGATACGCCGCCTGTCTATGACGCGCGAGGTCCCGCGCCGCCGTCAGCGCGGCTTCGAAATCGTCGGCCACCAGTTTCGCTTTGATATTGCGCCGTAGGAAATCGGCCCAGAGAAATTCGCTGTAAAACGCCGTGTCCTTCGCATAGCCCCCGGCCTGGCGCAATTCGCCGGCCAGGGAACGATACGGATCGTCCTGCAGGCCTTCGACGGTTTTCGGGATGGCCGCGTGCGTACGCAGTTTCCCGTGCTTGTCGTAAATGTGCATCCAGTTCTTGTGCGCCAGAACGAACCAGAACGTTTCCTTGTCCAGGCTGCTGAGGTCCGAAACGACCGAGGTCAGCACATGCTCCACCCCATCCCGATGCAGCGCCAGCGCAAGGTGATGATGATCCAGGATATAGGGCCGTTTTTTCGGTCCCAGCACGACCGGTATCACGTGGGTGCCAAGAAACGTCCCGGCCTTTTCGCCCTTGTCCTTGAAAGCCTTGAGCTTCTTTTCGACCTCCCGCATCCCGACCGTGATCTGCGTGGGACGGAGGTCGAGGATCGGGGTGGGGTGCAGGACCGGCTCCGGCGCGCCATGCATGGGTTGGTGCCTTCCTAGAGCGTGATCGCCAGAGGTGGAATCACACGGCGGCGTGAATCACGCGATCAAACAAAGACTTATAGAGCACGATTGGGTCAACTTGACCCGATCGTGCTCTAGGATGCGGCCAGGATGTCCGCCGCCGCGTCGGCGAATACCTGGCATCCCAGCACGAGGTCCGCCTCATGGGTATCCTCGCTGTAATGATGCGAAATCCCGTTGATGCTGGGCACGAACAGCATGCCGGAAGGCATCTTTTCCGCCAGGATTTGCGCGTCGTGCCCGGCCCCGCTGGGCATCCGCTGGTGCGAGCCCGGGGCATGCCGTTCCGCCGCCCTCTCCAGCGCGGCCTGAAACCCCTCGTCCATCTGGCGCGGGATCGAACGGCCGATATGCGCGATCGTGACCCGGCAAGGCCCTTCGTTCGCCCGCGCGACCAGCGCTTCAACCGCTTGTTCCAGCATCCGCAGCATCGCGGGATCGGTATCCCGGAACTGAAACAGCATCTCCGCCTTGCCCGGCACGATGCTCGGCGCACCAGGATCGAGCGTGATGCGGCCGGTGGTCCAGACCGTGCGAGGGCCGACGATCTCGGGGAAACGGTCCTCGATTGCCGCGGCGAGTTTGATCAACGCAACGCCGGCATCCCGCCGGACGGCCATGCGGGTGGTGCCGGCGTGGTTCTGCTGCCCCTCGAAGACGATGCGGAACCGGTGACTCCCGACGATGGCGGTGACGATGCCAATCTTCTGCCCGGCGTCTTCGAGCGTCGCGCCCTGCTCGATATGCGCTTCGAGGTAGCCGCGGTAGCGAGCGGGATCCGCGGTCAAACGGGGCTTGCCGGCGAAACCGGCATTGGCCAGCGCGATGCGCAACGGTGTGCCGTCGTCGACGCTTTTGCAGCCATCGATTTCCGCCTCCGGCAGCAGCCCGGCGTACGAACGGCTGCCCAGGAAGGAGCCGAAATGCCCTTCCTCATCCGCCCAGCCCGCGACATCGATGCCCTGGCCAAGCGTGCGCGCGACCTCCAGCGCGAAAATCACGCCCATCGCGCCGTCGAGCCAGCCGGCATGGTTCTGGGTTTCCAGATGGCTGCCGAGCAGAAGCTTGCGGCCGGGGGAGGGATCGTGGCCGATAACATTGCCGATGCCGTCGATGGTCGCGGTCAGCCCGGCCTCGGTCAGTTTCCCGGCCAGCCAGTGGCGCGATTTCACATCGTCGGTGCCATACGTAGGCCGGTGCACGCCGGTCTTGTAGGCGCCGATGGCGCGCAGCGCATGAAGATCGGCGAGCAGGCGGGCGGGATTGATGGCGGGCATGGGGCGGCTCCGAGCGTGATCGATGCAGTGCAACATATTCCCCGGCGCGGCGTCTATGGGTTGTGCTACACAAACGCCCGTATCGAACCGAGGAAGGCCCCATGAACGACGCCATCCAAGCCCTCGTCATTCCCCGCACCGCCGACCTCGGCGGGTTCGAGGTCCGGCGAGCTTTGCCATCGAAGGAGCGCCGAACCGTCGGCCCATTCGTGTTCTTCGACCAGATGGGGCCTGGGACGTTCCTCACCGGCCGGGGCCTGGATGTCCGGCCGCACCCCCATATCGGCCTGGCGACCGTCACCTACTTGTTCGATGGCGAAATCCTGCATCGCGACACGCTGGGCAGCCTTCAGGCAATCCGTCCGGGCGACGTGAACTGGATGACCGCCGGTCGCGGCATCGCACACTCCGAACGGACCGATCCGGCGCGCCGCGCGCACGAAAATCCCCTCTACGGCATCCAACTCTGGTGCGCCCTGCCGGCCGCGTCGGAGGAGACGGCACCCGCCTTCGTGCATCACCCCGCCGCTGCTTTGCCGACATTCGCCGATGCCGGCGCCGCGGTGCGCGTGATCGCCGGGAACGCCTGGGGCACGCGCGCACCGGTCGATACGCTTTCCCCACTGTTTTACGCCGATGCCGCACTTCAGGCCGGTGCGACGATCCCCCTGCCGGACGAGCACGAGGAGCGCTCGGTTTACGTGCTGGAAGGGGCCGTCGAGGTCGCCGGGGACCGCTTCGATGCCGGGCGCCTGCTGGTCTTCCGGCCCGGCGATCGGCTGTCGTTGCGCGCGGCGGAACGGTCGCGGGTCCTGTTGCTCGGGGGCGCGCCGCTGGATGGACCACGGCATTTGTTCTGGAATTTTGTCAGCTCGCGACAGGATCGGATCGAACAGGCGAAGGCGGACTGGAAGAACGGCCGGTTCGGCACCGTACCCGGAGACGAGGCGGAGTTCATTCCGTTGCCGGAGACTGTGCGGGTGCCCGCTGGGCAGGGTTGAGTGTCCGGCTGAACTGGATCGCTTTTCTGAATGTCCGCCTTGATTGCCCTGTCCGGGGATCGCTGGAAAAAAGTTCTTGATTTGTTCCGTAGACCCTGCTACATTCAACCCGAATGACACGAACAGCCCCACCCACCCCGGCCGCTACAAAACCCCGCCCCATCCCTGGGCGTATCGGGGCTGTTCTCCGCGTCCTCGCCACCCTCATCACCCACGCTCGGCACTTCGCCGCGACCGTCGGCACCCGCGTCAACGCCCCGGAATTCGCAACCGGCGCCGTCCTCTTCGGCACCTACGATCTCCCCACCATCCGGCTCCGCGTGCAGCGCGGCCTCCTCCGCGCGCTCGCCCTGCAAGAGTACCTGCTCGCCC
>CAIRCM010000093.1 GCA_903877125.1 uncultured Acetobacteraceae bacterium
GGGCTTCGATCCAACCAGTTACCCAGTTAAACCGCCTGCCAGCTACCGGGCCAACCGACCATTGCCCGGGTGGGACTTTCACCCACGAGGTGATCGCGTCCTTCGGGACGCACCAGAGAACAACGGCTCCTCTGCGATCTCCGAGGCTCTGCGTGCTCTGCGTTGAATGGGGAACCGCCCAACGCACCGACCGTGGCGGTTCATCGACCGATTGCCGATGCGGCCGGTATCGACCCACACTTTTGCCCCTCTTACGCACGATCGGGTCAACTTGACCCTATCATGCTCTGGCCGGCGTGTCCCCGGGTTCCGTGCGTTACAGTGCGGGCACCCTGACATTTGGCAGCGGGTCATTTCCGTTGATGACCGCGGGTTCCCTGCCAGTCAGCTCTGGCACCAGCAACGATGGCGCCCAGGTAACGCCGCTGTGTTTCCTGCCCGACACACTGATCCGCACGCCCGCGGGCCAAACGAAGGTGCAGAACCTGCGCCCCGGCGACACGGTAACAACCCTGGAAGGCGCCGAACGAAAGGTCGTGTGGGTCGGCCATGGCAAGGTTCTGGCGACACGTGGCCGACGTGGCCCGGCAACGCCGGTCGTTACAGGCGGGCCGGTGGTCGACGCGGTGTGGCGGCGGCTGCTGGACCGGGTCGCGCCGCTCCGCGCCTCTGACAGACAACCCGGATCTGCATCTCCTGGCCGACGGGGTGCGGATTGACGGCTTTCGGGAGTCTGGCGACGTCTGGCGGTTCGCGCTGCCGCAACGGCCTACAGTTGTCCTCATCGCATCCCGCAGCGCGATGCCATCGGAACTCGGCATATCGCGGGACCATCGCCCGCTCGGCGTGCCGGTGGCAGAGATCGCCTTGTGCCAGAGGGGACGCAGCGTCGCGATCGCCGCCGACGATGGGCGTCTGGCCGAGGGGTTCCACGGCTATGAACCGACCGAGCGTCTGCGCTGGACCAATGGGGAAGCTGCCCTCCCGGAGGAGCTGTGGTCCGAATTCGCTGATGATGCGATCGAGATTGCGCTGACCTTAAAGGGTCGCACCCTGTATTGGGACGACGGCAAGGCGCCAGAGAGAAAGGCGGCTTGAAACCGGCCAGATTGCCCACCTCCTCGGCGGTTGGCGCAAACGCGTTGATTCCCGCGACCGTTTGACCGACAAAGCGCGTCCCAAACCACGGACCCCGCACGCATGCCCGAGATCTACCTGCACAACAGCATGACCCGCCGGAAGGAGCGGTTCGCCCCGCTCGATCCCCAGCATGTGCGCATGTACGTATGCGGGCCGACGGTCTACGACCTCGCGCATTTGGGAAATGCCCGCCCGATCGTGGTGTTCGACGTGCTGTCGCGGCTGCTGCGGTCGCTGTTCCCGAAACTCACCTACGTCCGCAACATCACCGATGTCGACGACAAGATCAACGCGCGCGCCAAGGAATCGGGGGAGCCGATCAGCGCCATCACCGCCCGCACCACAGCCGATTTCCATACCGATATCGCGGCCCTGAATGCCCTGCCCCCGGATGTCGAACCGCGCGCCACCGGCCATATCGGCGAAATGATCGACATCATCCAGCGTCTGATCGCTGCCGGCCACGCCTACGCTGCCGAGGGTCACGTGCTGTTCGCCGTTGGCACCGATGCCCATTACGGTTGCCTGTCCGGCCACAGCCACGAGGAACTCCTCGCCGGCGCCCGCGTCGACGTCGCACCCTACAAGCGCGATCCCGGCGATTTCGTGCTGTGGAAGCCCTCGACCGACGATCTGCCGGGCTGGGACAGCCCCTGGGGCCGCGGCCGGCCCGGCTGGCACATCGAGTGCTCCGCCATGTCCTGGAAATACCTTGGCGAGAGTTTCGACATCCACGGCGGCGGATCGGACCTGATATTCCCGCATCACGAAAACGAACTGGCACAGAGCGTCTGCGCCTTCCCCGGCAGTCATTTCGCCAAATACTGGCTGCATAACGGCATGCTGCTGGTGAATGGGGAGAAAATGTCGAAAAGCCTCGGCAATTTCTTCACCATGCGCGAAGTGCTGGCCAAGGCGCCCGGCGAGGCGATCCGCCTGCTGCTGCTGCGATCGCATTACCGCGCGGTGCTGGATTTCTCCGATGCAGCACTGGCGGAGGCGAAGAAGGAGCTCGACCGGTTCTATCGTGCCCTGGAGCGTTTCCCCGACCTTGGCGACACCGCCGCCCTGCCCGCCCCCGTGCGCGACGCCTTGTGCGACGACCTGAACACGCCCCTGGCCTTGTCGGCGATGCACGGTTTGGCCGATGCCGCCTTAGCTGGCGATTTCGAAGCGGCCCGTGGCCTCCACGCGGCCGGCGCCATCCTGGGCGTCCTGGCGATGACCCCCGAAGCCTGGTTCCGTGGCGGTGCGACCGACGATGCCGCTGGGATCGACTCGGCCATCGCCGAGCGGCTGGCGGCTCGCAAATCCCGGGATTTCGCGCGGGCGGATGCGATCCGGGCGGAATTGCTGGCGCGGGGCATCGTGCTCGAAGACGGGCCCGGCGGTACCACTTGGCGACGGGCCGGATGACCGGACGCGACGGCGGCGCCGATCTGCACCCGGTCGGCAATACGCCCGTCGTTATCCTGGTGCGCCCCCAACTCGCCGACAACATCGGCGCCTGTGCGCGAGCCATGGCGAATGGCGGCCTCTTCCACATGCGCCTCGTCGCCCCGCGCGATGGCTGGCCACAGGAGAAGGCATGGCGCACCGCCTCGGGCGCCGACCGGCTGCTCGACGCCGCGACCGTGCACCCGACCGTGGCCGCCGCCGTCGCCGACCTGCACCATGTGTTCGCGACCTGCCCCCGGCCGAGGCACATCGTCAAACCGGTAATGACCGCGCGCGGCGCCGCCGCCGAACTGCGGGAAATCTGCGCCCGCGACCTGCGTGTCGGCCTGCTGTTCGGGCCCGAACGTGCCGGCCTGGATAACGACGACATGGCACAAGCCGATGCACTGATCCGCTATCCGCTGGACCCGCGGTTCATGTCCCTGAACCTCGCCCAAGCCGTGCTGGTCATGGCATACGAATGGTGGATGGCCGAGGACTCCACCACCCCACGCACCCTGATGACCAACGAATCGGCGGTCGCGACGAAGGGGGAACTTGATAATTTCATGACCCATCTGGTGGCCGAACTCGACGCCAGCGGGTTCCTGCGCAATTTGCCAAAGCGGCCGGGCATGGTGCGGAATATCCAGCACCTGTTTCAACGTGGGGAGGTTACGACGCAGGAACTGCGCACCCTGCACGGGATCGTGACGGAGCTGTCGCTCGGCAGACGGCAACGGGGGCGGACGGAAGACCTGGGTTAGCCGCGTAGGGACGAGCGTCGTCCGAACCCGTCAGCTTGGCAGTGGAGCCGACCTCGCGGCAAGTGGCCATGCGATCAGAGGGTGATCGCCAGAGGTGGACTCACACGGCGGCGTGAATCACGCGATCAAACAGCGATCTATAGAGCACGATTGGGTCAGCTTGACCCGATCGTGCTCTGGCTCGCGATAATTTCAATCAGTGCCAGTCCGCTGCCCAGTCATCGAACTGCCGTGTTCGACGCACCCGGCCGTCGCGCCAAGCCCGACCGCCTTGACCGCCTTGGCCCGTCGCGCTACCGGCGAGTCACCCTTGCCGAGGAACCGCCGCCGGTGTCCGCCTTCAGTTTCCCGCCCCCGCCCCCCTCACCCGAGGCAGAAGCCTTGCGGACCGAGGTGCGCGACTTCCTGAAAACCGAACTGGCCGCGCGTCCGCCTGTGCAACGGGCGGAATCATGGACCGGTATGGACGAGGATTTCAGCCGGGCAATGGGAGCCAAGGGCTGGATTGGCATGACTTGGCCGAAGCAATATGGCGGGCATGAGCGGTCAGCGTTGGAACGCTACGTCGTGCTGGAAGAAATGCTCGCCGCCGGTGCCCCGGTCGCGCTGCACTGGATCGCCGACCGGCAATCCGGCCCGCTGATCCTGCGCGTCGGGACCGAGGAACAACGGCAATCCCTGCTGCCGCGCATTGCCGCCGGTGAAGTCTATTTTTGCATCGGCATGAGCGAGCCGAATATCGGGTCGGATCTGGCGTCGGTGCAAACCAAGGCGGCCAAGGTGCAGGGCGGCTACGTCGTCAACGGCACCAAGGTCTGGACCAGCTTCGCCCACCGCTCGCAGTACATGATCCTGTTCTGCCGGACCGGTTCGTCGGAGGAACGGCATGGCGGCGTGTCGCAGATGCTGGTCGACCTGCGGAACACACCGGGTGTCACCGTCCGACCGATCATCGCGATGACAGGTGAACATCATTTCAATGAGGTCGTGTTCCAGGACGCTTTCCTGCCGGATAACGCACTGCTGGGCAAAGAGGGCGATGGCTGGAACCAGGTGACCTCGGAATTGGCATTCGAGCGTAGCGGTCCCGAGAGGTTCTTGTCGTCGTTTCAGGTGGTTGTGGAGTTGGCTCGGGTTCTCGCGGCCAATCCTACCGATGCCGGGCTGGTGGCACTCGGGCGTCTATCGTCCCACATCATCGTGCTGCGTCGATTGTCCCGCTCGGTCGCCGGTATGCTGCAGGCCGGGGCGAATCCGGCTTTGCAGGCAGCACTGGTGAAGGACCTCGGGGCGCTGGTGGAACAGGAAATTCCTGAGATCGCGCGGCAGTTGGTGGATGCGGAACCGGACGCGAAGTCGACGCATGATTTCTCGGCGGTGCTGGCACATACGATGATGCATGCGCCGTCGGTCAGCCTACGCGGCGGCACGCGGGAGAGTTTGCGCGGCATCATCGCGCGTGGCCTCGGCCTTCGATAACCCATTGGGAATAGTGCTATGACCGACAAGGTGCTTTACGAGCAGGATGGCGGGATCGTCACCATCACGCTGAACGATCCGGGGATGCGCAACCCGATTTCCGAGATGGACATGGTCGATGGTATCGTCGCGGCATTGGAACGGCTGAACGCCGACACCTCCGTTCGCGTCGCGATTCTGACCGGGGCCGGGACGGCGTTCAGCTCCGGGGGCGACCTGCGGAAGATGCGGGACGATTTCGGCATCCGCCAGCAGCAGCCGCAGTTGACGACACGGTATTACAAGTTCGGCATTCAGCGGATCCCGCTGGCGTTCGAGAAGCTGGATGTGCCCATCATCGCGGCGGTGAACGGACCGGCGATCGGTGCGGGGCTGGATCTGGCATGCATGTGCGACATGCGGGTGGCAGCCGAGAGCGCCCGGTTCGCCGAGAGCTTCGTGAAGGTCGGGATCGTACCCGGGGATGGCGGGGCTTGGTTGCTGCCGCGGGTCGTTGGGTTCTCGAAGGCCTGCGAAATGGCGTTTACCGGCGATATGCTCAACGCGGCAGAGGCTTTGGCCTGCGGGCTGGTTTCGAAGGTGGTGCCGGATGCGGAACTGCTCGAAGCGGCGAAGGCTTTGGCGCAGCGGGTGGCGGTGAACCCGCCCCAGGCGGTGCGGATGGCGAAGCGGCTGCTGCTGGAGGGGCGGTCAGTCAAGCTGGACACCCTGCTGGAGATGTCGGCGGCAATGCAGGCCCTGGCGCATGCGACAGGGGACCATCGGGAGGCAGTGAATGCATTTTTGGAGAAGCGGAAGCCCGTGTTCCGGGGAGATTAAAGCGTGATCGCCAGAGGTGGAACCACACGGCGGCGTGAATCACGCGATCAAACAAAAACTTATAGAGCACGATAGGGTCAACTTGACCC
>CAIRCM010000094.1 GCA_903877125.1 uncultured Acetobacteraceae bacterium
ACCTGTTGTGGCAGTGTGCCGCTATAGGTGGCCCGGACGAGCCGGGCCATGACGATGTAACGAGACCGCCGCGATGCGGCCCCGTTTAGATCGGCTCAGGTAGCCGGTTGGGCCGATGGCGGGCCAGTGGTTTTGCGCATCCATTCCGGGATGGAATGGAATTTCCAGTTGGGCGCGATGCCAGCGACGACCTCCTGATACGCGGCGGCGGCGCGCTGGAAGGCGCGATCGAAGTGACAGGTTTCCTGACCGCGGCGGGGGGCGACGACATCGCGCAATGCCCGCCATACGGCCTGCCATTGGGGCTGTCCGGGTCCGATACCGAGGTCGGCGCAGATGTCGTTCAACAGCAGGCCGATCGGCCGGTGGCGGACCATCGCGGCGATTTCCTGTTCGGTCGGCATGCGGGCAAGCAACGCGGCGTTGTCGTCCGTGTCTGAGAGGCGCGGTTTGCGGGGCGCGCTTGCGCGGCGGGGGGCGCGGGGTTTGGCGGCCGGTTTGGGGGAATCGCGCCGAGCGGCGGCGGCGACGACGCGTTGTTCCAGGGCGGTTGCCAGACGCAGACCGCGAATAATGCGGGCGACGATCACGGACAGGTTGAAGGTGCCGAAGGCGTGGCCGGTATCGGCCTCATCCTGGGGGCTGAGTTGTTGTGCCTGGATGGCGGCGAGGCGTTGTTGGCCGATATCGATGAGGGTTCGGATGACGTTTAGCAGCCTCGCGGCGAACGACGGCACGAGCCTGGGGGCATTGTCCCGGGGCGGTGCGGCGTTTTGGGCCGGGTTGATGTGTGGGCGGCTGTTCATGAACGTATCATGAACACAACCCCATCCGCTGTCAAGGAAATTTTCTATCTGGGGTTGAGCGGCATCTGGTGGGCGCAATTCAATACGGAGGGAAGGAGACGATGCGCTGAAGGCGATTACCGGTCGGGGATCATCCGTCCGAGCGAGCGGCCACCGAACAAATGGACGTGCAGATGCGGCACTTCCTGGCCGCCATGCGTGCCCATGTTGAACAGCAGACGGTATCCCGGTGCCTCCAGCCCCAGATCGTGGGCGACCTTCCCGACGGCGCGGATGAATCCGGCGATTTCCTCGGGGCTGGCGGCGGCGCTGAAATCGGCGAAGGAGCAGTATTTGCCTTTCGGGATCACCAGGACATGCACGGGCGCCTGGGGTGCGATATCGTGGAAGGCGAGTGCCCATTCGTCTTCGTAAACGGTTTTCGACGGGATTTCCTTGCGTAGTATGCGCGCGAAAATGTTGTTTTCGTCGTAGGGTGGCAAACCGCTGACCGGCATCCGATTGACTCCCGTATCGAACTCAGGGGATTTTGTACGACGCCGGCATGGTGGCCGTGCGTGCCGCTTTTTCCGCGATGCCGCTGATTCCTTCCCGCCGCACCAGTTCGGCCCATACCTCGTCGGGCGTGACGCCGGCCGAGACCCAGAGGACCATCAGGTGGTAGAGCACATCGGCGCTTTCCGCGATGACGGCGGTGCGGTTGCCGGCGACGGCCTCGATCAGGCATTCGACCGCTTCTTCGCCGAATTTCTGCGCCACTTTTCCGATGCCGCGCGACATCAGCTTGGCCGAATGGCTGGTGGACGGATCGGCGTCGCGGCGGCTGTCCACCACGGCCCAGAGCCGGTCCAGCACTGGGGATTCCATATTGACCTTTGGCAGCTTTTTGGGTTTCGCCGCCGCCTTCTTCTTGATCGCTTTCGCCATACTTATGCTGCCTGTCGTGGAAGCCGCACGGGCAGCCCGGCGGAATGGAGGGCGTCCTTCACCTGCGCGATGGTGAAGGTACCGAAATGGAATACGCTGGCCGCCAGCAGGCCCGTCGCGCCGGCCTGCGCGCCTTCGACGAAATGTTGCAAGGTGCCCACTCCGCCCGAGGCGATGACCGGCACCCGCACGCTTTGGCACACCGCGCGCAGCAAATCGAGATCGAATCCTTTGCCGGTGCCGTCGCGATCCATGCTTGTCAGGAGGATTTCGCCGGCACCGAGGGCGACGACCTGGCGGCACCAGTCGAGCACGTCGATGCCGGTGCCGTTTCGGCCGCCGTGGGTGAAGACCTCCCACTTTCCGGGCGCGGATTGTTTGGCGTCGACGGCGACGACGACGCATTGGCTGCCGAACTTGGTCGCGGCTTCCCGCACGAGTTCAGGCCGAGCGACGGCGGCGGAATTGAGGCTGCATTTGTCGGTGCCGGCGAGGAGGAGGCGGCGCATATCCTCGGTCGAGCGGATGCCGCCGCCGACGGTCAGGGGCAGGAAGACCCTGGCGGCGGTGCGGGAGACGACGTCGAGGATGGTGTCCCGGTTTTCGTGGCTGGCGGTGATGTCGAGGAAGGTGAGTTCATCCGCGCCGGCGGCGTCGTAGACCGAGGCCTGTTCCACGGGGTCTCCGGCATCGCGGAGGGAGACGAAATTCACGCCCTTGACGACGCGGCCGTCCTTCACGTCCAGGCAGGGGATGACACGGAGTTTGAGCATGGCGGGCTCTTAACAGAAGTCGGCGATTTGACGAAATGCCGATCGATTTGTTATAATATAACATATCATAGGAGTTCGCATGAATCGTCGTCTCTTCCTCGGCGCCGTTGGCCTTGCACCGCTTGCCGCGATGGCCGCGGAACCGCTGCGCGCGGTCGCGAGTTTCTCGATCCTCGGCGATATCGTCCGACAAGTGGGGGGCGACCGCGTTGCCGTGACAACGATTGTCCCGCCCAACGGCGACGCGCACGAATATCAGCCCGGCCCCGCCGACGCCCGGGCCATCGCCGCGGCCGGTTTCGTGACGATGAACGGCTTCGATCTCGATAACTGGTTGGCGCGGCTGACGCTGTCCACCCGATCGAAGGCGACGCTGACGGTGGCCTCGCGCATGGTGACCCCCCGCACATTGCCGGGTTCGACTGTCGTCGACCCGCATGCCTGGCAGGACCCGTCCAACGGCGCGCTGTATGCGATCGCGATCGGGGATGGGCTCGCCTCCGCCGATCCGGCGGGCGATGCGGTCTATCGCGCGGCGGCGGAGCGCTATGCGGCGGAAATAATGCGTCTTGATGCCTCGATCGCGGCCCGGTTCCCCGCCATCCCTGTCGAAGCCCGGCGTATCATTACGACACACGATGCGTTTGGTTATTACGGGGCACGATATGGCATCGAATTTCTGGCGGCGCAGGGGCTGAGCACCGAGGCCGAACCTTCGGCGCGGGCGATCGCGGGGTTGGTGGCGCAGATCAAGCGGGAGAAGGTTCGGGCGGTGTTTTTGGAGAACATGACCGATCCTCGGCTGGCGCAGATGCTGGCGCGGGAGAGTGGGGCGGTGCTTGGGGGGACTGTTTATTCCGATGCGCTATCGGCTCCGGATGGGCCGGCGGGGACTTATCTGGATATGCTTCGGTATAATACGGGGCTGTTCGTGGCGGCGATGGGGGCGTGATGGGGAGGGGAGTCCTGGCGTTGGGTGAGGTGCCGGTTGCGGCGGCGTATTTCAACACAAAGGCGCAATGACGCGAAGGCGCTAAGGAAAGCGGTTGGTGTGGAGCTGTGCCAATTGGCGGAATTGTTGCTTTTACGGATCTCTATGACCGGGTCGGTGCTTGTCGGGTTCATACATCGGCGAAGCGGCGTTTTCGCATAATTTTAGTGGATTGTGGGGTCGGCTGAAACCTTTCGGACACTTCAGGCCGGTCGATATCGCGTCCTATCGCGCGGCGGCGGAGCGCTATGCGGCGGAAATCATGCGTCTCGATGCCTCGATCGCGGCCCGGTTTGCCGCCATTCCCGTCGACGCCCGGCGTATTATTGCGAGACACGATGCGTTTGGTTATTACGGGGCACGATATGGCATCGAATTTCTGGCGGCGCAGGGGCTGAACACCGATGCCGAACCGTCGGCGCGGGCGATCGCGGGGTTGGGGGGGACGGTTTATTCCGATTCGTTATCTGTCACGGATGGGCCGGCGGGGAATTATCTGCATATGCTTCGGTATAATACCGGGCTGTTCGTGGCGGCGATGGGGGCGTGATGGGGAGGGGATGTTGTCTGCTGTTACCCCCCGTAAGAGGCCAACTGCAACACCCGCATCATCGGCAAATCCGGCAATCGCCGGTCATTCGTTACGAACACCGAGCATCCTGCATCCAAAGCGGCGGCAAGCTGCAAGGCATCCGGGGTCCGAATGCCAAATCGCGCGCGGAGTTCCGCCGCATGGCGTAGATGTTGCCGGGAGATATCAACCAGCGCCACACCTCGGCTTCGGGTCAATAACGTCTCATACCGATCAGCCAACACGGTGTCATTCGCTCGGTACGGAACGACAAGAACTTCCAGCAATGTTACCGCGGACGTCACCAGCGCAATCTCGCCCCGATCTGCCGCGAGAAACAGCGGTACGATCACCGGCAGAAAAATGGGGGACTCCTCGATCAGGTAGATGAAAGCCGCTGTATCGACGCCCACCGGCCCCCGACCGACGTCATCCATCAGTCCCATGCGGCTCGCTCATTTTCGACATGCGCGGCAGCGTCCGTCCCCGGCCACAAGCCTTTGCCCAGCCCCCGCAGTTCCAAGATGGAATGTTGTGCCGGAGTCGTCAGCGCAGCCTCCAGCAGGACGGTGACTTCCTGTGCCACGGACCGCCGTTCCTGCTTCGCGCGCAGCTTCAGTGCGTCATAGAGCGAGTCTGGCAAACCCTTGACGTTCAATGTTGCCATCGTTCCAGCCTCCAGAATGCCTCCTATATGGAGGCATGCGGGCGACCGATCAACCTTTTGGCATGGGAGGCCGTTGCCGCTGCTGCTCGGTCAGGTTGTTCGGGCATTTACCGACCCGTTCACCGTTGGGCGTCACGACGATCTCCGGCATGGCGGAGGTGCCGACATGCTTCCAGCAGTTTTCCCCGCGTTCATATCGGCGACCGCTGTCAACGCCGGCCACTGCCACCTCAGTCTACCGGCGCCGCGAGGGGTCAGGTGTTCATCGCTTCGAAGAAGTCGTTGTTGGTTTTGCTGTATTTCAGCTTGTCCAGCAGGAACTCCATCGCGTCCGTGGTGCCCATGGGGTTGAGGATGCGGCGCAGGACCCACATTTTCGACAGGGTGGACCGTTCCACCAGCAGTTCTTCCTTGCGGGTGCCGGACTTGGTGATGTCGATGGCGGGGAAGGTGCGCTTGTCGGACAGTTTGCGGTCGAGGATGATTTCGGAGTTGCCGGTGCCCTTGAACTCTTCGAAGATGACTTCGTCCATGCGGCTGCCGGTATCGATCAGGGCGGTGGCGATGATGGTGAGCGAGCCACCTTCCTCGATATTGCGGGCGGCGCCGAAGAAGCGTTTCGGGCGTTGCAGGGCGTTGGCGTCGACACCGCCGGTGAGGACCTTGCCGGAGGACGGCACGACGGTGTTGTAGGCACGCGCCAGGCGGGTGATGCTGTCGAGCAGGATCACGACGTCGCGTTTGTGCTCCACCAGACGCTTGGCTTTTTCCAGCACCATCTCGGTCACCTGGACGTGCCGGGTTGCCGGTTCGTCGAAGGTGGAGGCCACGACTTCGCCTTTGACGGAGCGGGCCATGTCGGTGACTTCTTCCGGCCGTTCGTCGATCAGGAGGACGATCAGGAACACTTCGGGGTGGTTGGCGGAGATCGCGGCGGCGATGTTTTGCAGCATCACCGTTTTGCCGGTGCGCGGCGGGGCGACGATCAGCGCGCGCTGGCCTTTGCCGATCGGGGAAATCAGGTCGATGACCCGAGCGGTGTTGTCTTTTTGGGGTCCTTTGGCGACGGATTGGACGTTGTCGTTTTCCATCTTCAGCCGCTCATCGGGATAAAGCGGCGTCAGGTTGTCGAAGTTGATGCGGTGTTTGACCGCGTCCGGATGTTCCTGATTGACGGTATCGACCTTCAGGAGGGCGAAGTAGCGTTCGCCGTCGCGCGGGGCGCGGATCTGGCCTTCGACCGAATCGCCGGTGCGCAGGCCGAAGCGGCGGACCTGGGTGGGGCTGACGTAGATGTCGTCGGGACCGGGGAGATAATTGGCCTCGGGGTTGCGGAGGTAGCCGAAGCCGTCCTGCAGGATTTCGAGGGTACCGTCGCCGTGGATCGCCTGGTCGTTTTCCGCCAGGGTTTTGAGAATGGCGAACATCATGTCCTGTTTGCGCAAGGACGATGCGTTTTCCACATTGACGGATTCGGCGAAGCTGAGGAGCTCGGCTGGCGATTTTGCCTTGAGTTCGGCGAGATGCATCGAGGGTGTCCTGGATTCAATCGGGCGCTGCCGGGTGTGGGTACCTGGTCATGGGGCGCGATAGGATGTTTGTTTGGTCGCGCGCTGCCCCTTTGGGTGCTCCTGAGACGGAGCTGGGGCGGCGTGGAATAGGAGGGAAGATAACCCTATCTAGGGGCTTGTGCGCGTCGCGTCAAGCATTGGCCGGGACATGCCCGGCCCTGAAGTGGGGGGCGGCGTTAGGCCCGAAGGAAACCGACCAGCCGCTCCGCCTCCGCCACGATCGGATCGGCGACGGCGGCGGCGCGGGCGGCGCCGTCGCGGAGGATGGCGTCGACGCCGGCGGGGTCGGCGAGCAGGCGGCGGGTTTCGTCGGCGATCGGGGCGAGTTTTTCGACCAGCAGATCGGCCAGCGCCTGTTTGAACGGGCCGAAGCCTTGGCCGCCATGCTCGGACAGCACACCCTGGTGGTCGGTGTCGGTCAAAGCGGCGTAGATGCCCACGAGATTGCGCGCTTCGGGCCGTTCCGCCAGACCGGCGGCCTCACTGGGCAGGGGTTCGGGGTCGGTTTTGGCGCGGCGGACCTTCAGGGCGATCGTGTCGGCGTCATCGTTCAGATTGATGCGGCTTTGATCGGACGGGTCCGATTTGGACATTTTTTTGGTGCCGTCGCGCAGGCTCATGACGCGGGCGGCCGGGCCCATGATCAGGGGCTGGATCGTGGGGAAGAACTCGACCCCGAAATCGTGGTTGAATTTCTGGGCGATGTCGTTGGCCAGTTCCAGATGCTGGCGCTGATCGTCGCCCACCGGCACGTGGGTGGCGTGATAGGCGTGGATGTCGGCCGCCATCAGGTTGGGGTAGGCGTAGAGTCCGACGGACGCGTTTTCCCGGTCCTTGCCGGCCTTGTCCTTGAACTGGGTCATGCGGTTGAGCCAGCCGAGCCGCGCGACGCAGTTGAAAATCCAGGCGAGCTGGGCGTGGGCGCGGACCTGGGATTGCAGGAAAAGCGTGTGTCGCACCGGGTCGATCCCGATCGCCAGGAGGGTCGCGGCCATTTCCCGCGACTGCTGGGTCAGGGTGGCGGGGTCCTGGAACTGGGTGATCGCGTGCAGATCGACCACGCAGTAGATGCACTCGTTCCCATCCTGCAGCTTGGCCCAGTTGCGCAGCGCGCCGAGGTAGTTGCCGAGGGTGGGGATGCCGGAGGGCTGAATGCCGGAGAAGATGCGGGTCATGACGGTGTCTCTTGGGTGGGCGCGGGGTTGATGGCCGATCCCTCGGCGCCGCGCAAGCGCCGCCGGGCCAGCCGGCGCGGGATCTCGCGCAGATCGTAGGCGCCGGTGATCTGGGTCGCGACCACGTAGGTCAGCATGCCGATCGCGATCAGGGCGGCCAAGGAGAGCAAGCGGTGCATGTCCGTCGTGGCAGTGGCGAACAGGCGGTTTTCCGCGATGAACACCACCAGGCCCATCGCCGTCGTTGCCAGCATCATCCGCACGACGCGCCGGTTGAGCAGGGCATCGGGCCGGAAATAGCCGCGCCGTTGCAACACGAAAGCGAGGGCGCCGGCGTTGAAGATCGCCGCGATGCTGGTCGCCATCGCCGGTCCGACATGCCGTAGGGGGACCATCAAAGCGACGTTCAGGCTGAGATTCAGTGCCACGGCGGCGACGCCGATCTTGACCGGCGTCGCGGTGTCGCCGCGGGCGAAGAAGCCGGGGGCGAAAACCTTCACCAGGACGAAGGCCGGCAGGCCGAGGCCGTAGGCGGCGAGGGCCTGGGATGCGAGGCGCGCACTGTCGATGCTGAACGCACCTCGGCCGAAGAGGGTCCACATGATCGGGTAGGCCGATATCACCAGCGCCAGCGACGCGGGGAGGGTCAGCACCAGGGTATACTCGATGGCGCGGTTCAACGTGTCGTTGGCGTTATCGGCTTCGCCGGCGCGCACCTGACGCGACAGGGTTGGCAGCAGGGCGGTGCCGACCGCGGTGCCGATGACGCCCAGCGGCAGTTGCTGCACGCGGTCGGCGTAATAGAGCAAGGACACGGTGCCGGCCGGCAACAGGCTGGCGATCACGACGTCGACGGCGAGGTTGAGCTGCGTCACCCCCGCGCCCAGCAGGCCGGGTGCCATGCGCCGCAGCAGCAACCGGACGCGGGGTGTCATGCGCGGCCGGGGAATACCAAGGCCCATTCCGCCACGATGGGCGGCCCACATCAGCAGACCCAGCTGCGCCACGCCGGACACCGTGACGCCCCATGACAACGCGTGCCCGGCTGTCGGTGTGTATGGCGTCAGCCACAGCATGGCGGCGATGCTGACGACGTTGAACACGACATAGGATGCGGCGGCGGCGGTATAGCGCTCCATCCCGTTCAGGATGCCGGACACGAGGGCGGCGAGGCAGATCAGGATCAGATAGGGGAAGGTGATCCGGGTCAGGGTGACCGCGAGGGCGAATTTCGCGGGATCGGCGGAAAATCCGGGGGCGAGGACGTGGATGACTCCGGGCATCGCGATTTCGCCGAGGATGGTGACACCGAGCAGCCAGAAGGTCATGACGCCGAACGATTCCCGAGCGAACTGGCGTGCGGTGGCGGGGCCTTCGGTGGCGAGCAGGCCGGCGAATTCCGGGACGAAGGCGGCGTTGAACGCGCCCTCCCCAAACAGGCGGCGGAAGAGGTTGGGCAGTTTCAGGGCGACGAAGAACGCATCCGCGACGGGGCCCGCGCCCAGAATGGCCGCGATGAGCATATCCCGGGCGAAGCCGAGGATGCGGCTTGCCATGGTCCAGGCGCCGACGGTGAGCATGCCTTTTATCATTCGTCGCGTCTCGGGCGGGCCAGCAGGTCGGCGATCGCCTGGGCCAGGGTGGTGCGGCCGGCGAGCAGCGCGGCGACGGCCGAGCAGATGGGCATGTCAATCGTGGCGGCGCGCGCCACCAGGGCCGGGGCGGTCGCCACCCCTTCGGTCACGGCGGCTCGGCTTGCCAGAATATCCTCCAATCGTTCGCCGCGGCCGAGTGCGAGGCCGAGGGAGAAGTTGCGGCTGGATGGGCCGGTGCAGGTCAACAGCAAATCCCCCAAACCCGACAGTCCCATGACGGTTTCCGCTCGGCCGCCCAAAGCCAGCGTCAGGCGGCTGAGTTCCGCGAGGCTGCGGGTGATCAGCGCGGCCCTGGCATTTTCCCCCAGGCCCGCGCCGATGACCGCACCGGCGGCGATGGCGATGACGTTCTTGGCGGCGCCGCCGAGCTGGGCACCGACCGTATCGTCGTTGCCATATAGCCGGAACGACGCGGTCGCCAACAGGGCCATGATCCGGTCGCGGGCACCGGCATCCGCACCGGCAAGGGTGGCGGCGGCGGGCATACCCTCGGCCACTTCGCGGGCGAAGTTCGGGCCGGTGAGGACGAAGGCGGCACGGTTCGGCTGGATCTCCGCCAGGATTTCGAGGGGGAGGCGCAGTGTCGTGGCCTCGACGCCTTTGGCGCAGACGATCAGCGGGGCGGCGGAGGGTGGCAGTTGGGCGGCGACGGTCCGCAGATGCTGCATCGGTACAGCCAGGAGGATTGCCTCGGCGTGGGCCGGCAGGTGGGGGGTGACGCGGATCGGGCCGGGGAGGCGGATGCCGGGCAGACGTGGGTTGAGGCGGGTGCGCTCGATTTCGGCGGCGCCGATGGGATCGCGTGCCCAGAGGGTGACCGGGCGCCCTGCCCTCGCGGCCTGGATCGCCAGTGCGGTGCCCCAGGCGCCGGCGCCGACGACGGCGATTTCCCCTGGAGGCGCCTTATTCATCGGCCAGCCGTGTTACCGCGACGCCTTGGCCGGGCTCGCCGGTACCGATCGCGGTCAGGAGCGCGGTCAGGATGGCGGTGGCGGCGGTGTCGAACTGGTAGGGCGGGTTGATGACCAGGAGGCCGCAGCCATTGAGGCGGGCGGGGTCGAGCGGTTCGCGCAGGAGAAACTCGGCGGCGACGATGTCGCGGATACCGCTGTCGCGCATCGCGGTCAGGAACTGGCGCACCTGGGCGAGCCGCTTGATCGGATACCAGGCGGCAAACACGCCGGTGCGGAACCGGGTGTGGCCGAGCTTGAGGCCGGCGACGAGGTGGGTGAATTCCTCGGTATCCTCGTAGGGCGGGTCGATCAGGACGAGGCCGCGCTTTTCTTTCGGCGGCAACAGGGCGCGCAGGGCCTCCCACCCATCGCGGCGATGGATCGCGACGGCGGGATCGCGGGCGAAGAGCTGCTTGAGGGTCGCGGCGTCCTCGTCATGCCGTTCGCAGCAGACGAGGCGGTCGTTTGGGCGCAGGAGTGCGGCGGCGATCGCGGGGGAGCCGGGGTAGAGGCCGAGGCGGTGCACGAGGGTGAGGTAGGGAAGGAGGGGTTCGGATGCGACCGCCTGCAAACGCAGAATGCCGGCGTCGGCTTCCCGGGTGCGGGTCGCGGGGCCGGATTCGAGGTCGTATTGGCCGGCGCCGGCGTGGGTGTCGAGCACACAGAAAGGGGCGGGTTTGCGGGCCAGGGCCTCGATCAGCCAGACCAGCAAGGCGTGTTTCATGCAATCGGCGAAGTTGCCGGCGTGGAAGGCGTGGCGGTAGTTCACGGCGCGTCCCGGTTCATGCCTGGGGAGTCCAGCGGCCATCTGGGTCTTGGCGCGAAGTCCAGATCGTCGGTCCAGCCGAGGCGCAGGCGTTCCAGACCGGCCCAGGCGACCATGACGGCATTGTCGGTGCACAGGCGGATGGGTGGGGCGACCATGGTGAAGCCGCTTGCCTCGGCCTGCCGGGTCAGTGCCATGCGGATCGCGGTGTTGGCGGCGACGCCGCCGGCGACGACCAGGAGGCGGGCGGCGGGATCGCGGGCGCGCATGATGGCCATGGCGTGGCCGGCGCGGTCGGCGATGACCTCGGCCACCGCGCGTTGGAAGCTGGCGGCGATATCGGCGGCCTCGGCCATGGGCAGGGCGCCGGGGGGGTGTTTGGCGACTTCGCGTGCGACGGCGGTTTTCAGGCCGGAGAAGCTGAAGTCGCAGCCGGGGCGACGGAGCATCGGGCGGGGGAAATCGTGGCGTTTGGGGTCGCCGGCCTGTGCCAGGCGTTCGAGCACCGGTCCGCCGGGCCAGCCGAGGCCGAGGAGTTTGGCGACTTTGTCGAAGGCCTCCCCGGCGGCGTCGTCGATGGTGCCGCCGAGGCGGGCGTAGCGGCCGACGGCTTCGACCGCGACGCATTGGCAGTGGCCGCCGGAGAGCAGCAGCAGGAGATAGGGAAACGGCGCACCGTCCGGCACCAGGCCGGGCAGGCGTGCGGTGAGCGCATGGGCTTCGAGATGATTGACCGCGACGTAGGGGAGGCGCTGGGCGATAGCGATGCCCTTGGCCATCTGGCTGCCGACGATCAGGCCGCCGATCAGCCCGGGGCCGGCGCTGGCGGCGATACCGCCGAGGTCGGCGAATACGAGGCCCGCCTGGGCCATGACCTGGGCGATCTGACCTGGCAGGACGGCGAGATGGGCGCGCGCGGCGATCTCGGGCACAACGCCTCCGAAGGGCGTATGTTCGGCCTGCTGGCTGTGTACGGCTTCGGCCAGCACGCTTCCGTCGGTGTCCAGCAGGGCGGTCGCGGTCTCATCGCAGGAGCTTTCGATGCCCAATATCGGGCGGATCAGTAATTTTGCCATCTTTCCCTCAAGCGGCGGCAGTAATAGGACGCATTCATGAACGCCGCCACGCTCCACACGCCCAACGTCGCGCCGCATCGTCGGTCACTCCCGTTACGCGTGGGCACGCGGCGGTCCCCGCTCGCGTTGGTGCAAACGCGACAGTTTCTGCACCTGTTGACCACGTTCTGTCCGGTTCTGCGCGGCATGGATGTGTTCGAGGAGCATGCGATCAACACGACCGGCGATATCGTGCAGGACCGGCGGCTGGCGGAGATCGGTGGCAAGGGCCTGTTCGCCAAGGAAATTCATGAGGCATTGCTGGATGGGCGGGTGGATTTCGCGGTCCATAGCCTCAAGGATCTGGAAACCGAACTGCCACCGGGGATCGTGCTGGCCTGCACGCTGAAGCGGGAAGATTCGCGGGACACACTTATATTGGGGCCGACGTGCGATGGGATCGATCCGTCCGATCCCTTCGCCTGCCTGCCGAGCGGGGCGGTGATCGGGACATCGTCGGTCCGGCGGCAGGCGCAGCTTCTGCATGCGCGGCCCGATCTGAAGGTGGTGTCGATTCGCGGCAACGTGCAGACCCGGCTGAGCAAGCTCGCGGCGGGGGAATGCGCGGCGTCGCTGCTGGCGCTGGCGGGGCTGCGGCGGCTGGACATGGCGGATCGGGCGTCGGTCATCCTGGATCCCGAGGCGATGGTGCCGTCGGCTGGGCAGGGGATCGTCGGGATCACGGTGCGGGCCGACGACGCGGAATTGCGCGCGATGCTGGCCGCGATCGAGGACCCGGAGGCGAAGGCGGTGTCGACCGCCGAACGGGCGATGCTGGCGGAACTGGATGGGTCGTGCCGGACGCCGATCGGGGGTCACGCGCGGCTGCTGCCGAACGGGGCGCTGCATCTGACGGGTCTGGTCGCTCGGGCGGATGGGAGTTTTCTGCTCAAGCGCGCGATCCATGGCGCGAGCGCGGATGCCGAGCGGATGGGGGCTGAGCTGGGGGCGAGTTTGCGGGCGGATTGCCCCAGCGATGTCTTTGGCTGAGACGATTCTGATCACGCGGCCGGAGCCTGGGGCTGGGGAGACGGCGCGGCGGGTGTCGGCGATGGGGTTCGTGCCGCTGCTGGCGCCGGCTTTGACGATTGAGACGAGTTGTGTGGCGTTGCCGCCTGTGCGTGGCGTCGTCGCGGTGCTGGCGACCAGCGGCAATGCGCTGCTGCCCTGCCTGCCGGCATTTCGGCATACGCGGCTGTTCACGGTCGGCGATGCGACGGCGGCGCGGGGGCGGGACTTGGGATTCACCGATGTGACCAGCGCGGCTGGCGATGCGGACGCGCTCGCGGCGCTGGTCGCTGGGCGGCTTCGGCCGGAAGATGGGACGTTGCTGCTGGCGTGCGGGCATGGTCAGGGGCTGGGGCTCGCGACGGGTTTGCGCGGGGCCGGGTTCCGGGTGATCCGGCGGACGGTGTACCGGTCGCGGCCGGCGGGGAAACTGCCGAGCGGGGTGGCGGATGCGTTGCGGGGCGGGGTGGTGCGAGCGGGGCTGTTTTTCTCGGCGGAGACCGCCCGCGCCTTTGTCCGGCTGGTCCGGCGGACGGGCCTGCGGGAAACCGTCCGCACCGTGGATGCTTTCGCTATCGGCGCGGCGGCTGGCGTGGCATTAGAGGCGCTGCCCTGGCGTCGCATCGGCGTCGCCGCCAAGCCCACGCAGGACTCCATGTTGGCGCTGCTCCGATGAACGACCCCTCCCCTACCCTGGCGATCCCGGAACCCGAGACCGCCGCCGCGCCCCCATCGCGGCGCAATCCGTGGCCGTATGTCGCGGTGTTCGGGTATTTGGTGCTGGCCGTGGCGGTCGGCATTTTGTGGTTCCGACCGGCGAAGGTGCCGGCGCCCGTGGCCGATCCGACGGTGGCGCTGAATGCGCGGCTGACGAAGCTGGAGCAACTCGTGGCCACGGCGAGTCCGGTGCCTGATCTGACGACGCGGGTGGAGGCGCTCGAACAGCGGTCGCCGCCCGATCTTTCGACGCTGCGGGCGCGGATTTCCAATCTGGAGCAGCATCCGCCGGGCGACACGGAACCGCTGACGCGGCGCATCGACGCGCTGGAACGGACGCTTGGCCGGATCGACCGGATCGCTCGGGTGCAGGCGGCGGCGGTGGCGTTGAGCGCGGGGCGTCCGCTGGGCGAGATTCCGAACGCGCCGGCCGCGCTGGCCCGGTTCGCCAGGACGGCACCGCCGACCGAGGCGGCGCTGCGGCTTGGCTTCCCCGCGGCGGCCGAGGCGGCGTTGGATGCGGCGCGTCCGGTGGATACCGGACAGCCGTTCCTCGACCGGGTGCTGGCGCGGACCGAAAATCTGTTCACGATCCGCCAGGGCGAGCATGTTGTTGTCGGCGACGCTGCGGCCGGTGTGCTGGCGAAGGCGCGGACGGCGCTGGATGCCGGGGATCTTGGCGGCACTGTCGCGACGCTGGCCGGCTTGCAGGGCGGGGCGGCGGCGGCGATGTCGCACTGGCTCGCCGATGCCACCGCGCTGCGTGATGCGCGGTTGGCGTTGGCCGATCTGGCGGCGCAGCCCTGATGCGCGGGATTATCAAGATCCTGCTGCTGTCGGCGGTCGCGGCGGGCATCGCGCTGTGGGTCGCCGAACTGCCGGGGCGGGTTGTGGCGGAGGTCGCGGGATATACGGTTGAGACCTCTACGCCGGTCGCGTTGGTCGCGTTGACGATCGTGCTGGTGGTTGGGGTGTTGGTCCTGCGCGGGATCGGCTGGCTGTTGCGGCTGCCCGGCATGGGCGGGCGGTGGCGCGCCGAACGACGGCGGATTGGCGGGGAAGTGGCGGTGACGCGGACGCTGGTGGCGATCGCCGCGGGCGCCGGAAACGATGCGCGGCGGGAGGCCCACAAGGCCAGGCGGCTGTTGGGCGACTCGGCGCAGACGCTGCTGCTGGCGGCGGAGGCCGCGCGGCTGGCGGCGCGCGACGATGAGGCGGAGGTGGTGTTCCGCGCGCTGGCGAACCGGCCGGATGCGGCGCTGCTGGGCTATCGCGGGCTGTTTCGTCTGGCGGTGGGACGGGAGGACTGGGCGGAGGCCGCGTCGCTGGCGACGCAGGCGGAACGGGCGCATCCGGGTGCGGATTGGCTGCGGCCGGAGCGGAGCCGGCTGGCGGTTCGGGCCGGGAACTGGCTGGGGGCGCTGGAGTTGACGCCTCGGGGGCCGGCGAGCGCGGCGCTCGCGGTTGCGGCTGCCAGGGCGGAGACGGATCCGCGCAAGGCGGCGGCGCTGCGCAAGAAGGCGTGGAAGCTGGACCCGGCGCTGACGCCGGCGGCGTTGGATTACGCGCAGGGGCTGCGGGACGCGGGGAAAGAGCGGACGGCGCAATCGGTGATCCGGCACGCTTGGACGGTGGCACCGCATCCGGACCTCGCGACTTTTGCATTGGCGCCGGTGACGGGGCCGTTGGACCGCGCGCAGGCGGCGCAGCGTCTGGCGGGGGCCAATCCCGAGCATCCGGAGAGCCGGTTGCTGCTGGCGCGGACGGCGTTGGAGGCGGGTCTGGTTGGCGAGGCCCGGCATCAGGCGGATGCGGCTTTGGGCGCGGGCTTACACCAGCGGCGGCTGTTCCTGCTGCAGGCGGAGATCGCGGAAGCGGAGGGCCACGACCCGGCCGCGGGGCGGGCGGCGTTACGGCAGGCGGCGGAGGCCGATCCGAACAGTGCGTGGCGGTGCGAGTCCTGTCACGCGGCGTTTCCGGCGTGGTATGCGGCGTGCCCGGCGTGCTCGGCCGCGGGTTCGCTGCGATGGAAGGCGGGCTGAGTCGTTCGTCGGCCTGGGCTGTTTTGTTCGGGGCGACGCCTGGCGCGGGGGTGGTTACCGAGGCTTGGTAGCCGGTCAGTGATGGTTCGGGCGGCGGTGCGCGCGGTAGTGTCGTGGGGCGGGGACTTCGGCTTCTTCGATCAGCGGTATGCCGGTTCCGCCGGTGCAGGGTGCGAGGGCCAAGTAGGGCTTGGGATCGACCGCGCGGCCGTTCAGCCGAACCTCAAAATGCACGTGGGAGCCGTGGGCGCGGCCGGTGTGTCCGACCTTGCCGATCTCCTGGCCGGCCTTCACGGCGGTGCCGACGTCGACACCGGGCACGAAGGCCGACATGTGGGCGTAGCGGGTGACCACGCCGTCGGTATGTTGGATGTCGACGATGTTGCCGTAGGCGAAGTACCAGCCGCGATAGATAACAGTGCCGTTGGCGGCGGCGCGGATGGGGGATCCCTCGGGGGCCATCATGTCGAGGCCGGTGTGGCCGTGCCCGAAACCGCGGGAGACGTATTTGAGGTCTGCTGGCGGGCTGGCCATTTCACCGCAGAGCGTCTGCGCGTGAGCGGTAAGAGGGAAGATGGTGAGTAGGGTCAGGACCAGTGCTCGCATGGGTTCAGTTAACGGCGGAAAGGTTAATAAACCATTAACCGCGGCCCGGAATTTTTCGATTCACTGCGATTCGTCCGATTCGGTTGGTCACGGAACCGTGATATAGTGACATCATTCCTATTGCTTTGACTGAGCGAGCGACACGGCCTGATGAAGGCCGAAGAGTCGGGAAATTTTACACTCCAGTGCCGATTTTCCGACAGTTCTCGTATCGATGGACTTCGATGCAGATCGGTCTCCGCTGGATGGGCGGGGGCGTGCCTGGATAACCCTGGAGATACCGGTGCCGGCACTGGTGTCCGGGACGGGTCTGTCCCGGACAGCGGGTCGAGAAAAGTTTCGACATACGGTCGCCTGCACGCAATCCATCGACGAGGGGCTGCATGACGTAGACGGAAGGGCGGATCGGGGGGGCCAAACCGCGGCGGGGCCGGGTGAGCGGGTCCGGGGCTGGACGCCCCCTCGGCGATCTGTAAAGCGGGCTTTACAGATTGCCGAGGGGGCGTCCGGGATTTTCCGCCAATCAATTGGAAAATATGTATTTTTTTGCTTGGCACGCCGCTTGCTTCAGATATTTCCAGTTTCCTTTGGATGAGGCTCGTTCGACATGAACCCTATCACTTATCTTTTCGGCACCACCGCGCTGACCACGACCCTGCTGCTTGGCGGACAGGCGGCTTACGCGGGCGTGCTCAGCGAGTCCAACGCCTACACCAATGCCATCGCGACGTCCTACACGGGCGCGACGATCGGTCTGCAAGGGTTCAACGCGGTCGCGGCCGCCAACAGTGTCAACACCGCCAATGTCACGCTGCAGTCGGTCAAGGTGACGGTCACCGACAGCATCACCGGGACCGCGACAGCGGTTTATACCGGCGCCAGCAGCACGTTCTTCTTCAACGACGTTTTCGACATCCTGCGGACGACCACCGCGCCGACCGGCCTGAACCTGCCGGCGCTGACGGTGTCTTCATCGGGCGGCGTCGGGTCTGCCGGCACTCCGCTCACGATCGGCACCAGCAAGGCCGGCGCCGGTGGCGGATACAACGCGGCTGGCACCAGCTACACGTCCTCGGTGCTGTCCGGCTCCGGTTCGAAGCACCAGACCGTGACTGGCGCGGCGCTGTCTTCGTATCTGAGCAACTGGTCGATGGTGTTTTCGGAGACCGGCAGTGATCTCGGCGGCAGTGGCACCGGCGTTTCGCTGTCTGCTTCCACCAAGGGCAATGTGACGGTATCGGTCCTGTACACCTACGCCGACAACACCACCCCGGCGCCGGAACCGGCTTCGATCGCCCTTCTGGCGACCGCGCTGACCGGCGTTGGCATCATCCGCCGCCGCCGCAAGGTCTGAGGCGGTGCCGGATTGCTGGCGGCAGGGGTAACCTGGCCGCTGGCAAATGACCAAGGGAACGGTATGATCCCGGCAACGCGCAGGTGTTGCCGGGATTTTCTTGTTGGCCGCATGCGCGTTCTTGGAAGGAGCTTCTGTTCCGCGTGGACACCGCCGATACCTCCGACAGGCTTGATCGCGCCATCGCGCTGCACGAGGCGGGGCGTACGAAAGAGGCCGAAGCGCTTTATAACGAAATTCTCGCGCTGGAACCGGATCAGGCAGACGCGCTGAATCTCCTTGGGCTCATTCTGCAGAACCGTGGGGATTTGGATGCGGCGATCGGTCTGGCCGACCGAGCCCTGGCCGCCGATCCGGATTTTCCGGAGGCGTTGACCAACCGAGCACGGGCCTATCAGGCGAGTGGCCGGTTCGCCGAGGCCGCGGCGGATGCCATGCGGGCGATGGAGTTGGACCCGGAACTGGCCGATGCGGCGGTGATTCTCTGCCGCGCCAGGGTCGTTCTGGGGGATTCGGAAGGCGCGCTCGCGCCTGGACGGCAAGCCGTGGCGCTGGCACCGCATTCGTTCGACGCCCATTTCTTCCTCGGCATCGCACTGGAAAACCTCCAGTACTGGAAGGAGGCGATTGCCGCGTTCGAGGCTGCTTTGGCCATTCAGCCGCATAACACGCCGATCAAGGCGAAGATCGCCATGGCGCTCACCAGTTCGGGTGAAACGGAGAAGGCCATCGCCCTGGCGCGGGAGGTTTATGCCGCGGCGCCGGACGAACCCGGGTCGATGTTCGTGCTGGGTCGGACGCTGCAACTCGGCAAGGAGATCGCTGAATCCATCGAATTGCTACAGCGCGGCCTGGAGATGATGCCCGACAGTGCGGACGGCTGGACCATGCAGGGGCTCAACCACGCGACGCTGGGGCATTTCGGTGAGGCGGAGGTCTGCTACCGGCGGGCGATCGAACTCAGGCCGGATTCCATGGAGGCGCGGCGGGCCCTTGCGCGGATGGGTCGTCTGGACAACCGACAAACCGAAATCGTCGATCTCACGGACATTCTGAACGACAAGACCGCCCGTCTGTGGGACCGGTCGGTCGCCGGTTTCTCGCTGGGCACGATCCACGACAAGGCGGGTGCGTTCGACGACGCGTTCGAGTCCTACGCGGCGGCCAATCGCTGCGCGCGGGAGCTGTGCATCGTGCAGGGCGTCACGAACCGGATGGAAGACCTGCGCACCGACGTGAATTCCCGGATCGCGTATTTCACCCCGGAGCGCCTCGCGATCGGCCGAGCGAAGGGGAACCCGTCGGAGGTGCCGGTTTTCATCGTTGGGATGCCGCGGTCGGGTACGACGCTGGTGGAGCAGATCGTGGCCAGCCACACGCGCGTTCACGGGGTCGGCGAAACCAAGGATTTATGGGACCTTTACCAGCGGCTGGACCAGCGTCACCCGGGACGGCATCCCCTCCTGTGGGAGGCGGCTGCGATACGGGAGGAGACCGAGGCGTTTTTGGCCGGACTTCGCGCGGTGGGCGGGGAGGCGAGCCGGGTCGTCGACAAGCTGCCCGACAACGTCGCGCATGTCGGCCACCTCGGCCTGCTGTTCCCGAATGCTCGGGTCATTCTCTGCTACCGCGACGTCCGCGATATCGGGTTATCCTGCTTTTTTCAGCATTTCGAATCCTCGAATGCGTGGTCGTTCGATCTGCACGATTGCGGGGAACGGACTCGGGAAATCTATCGGCTGATGGATCACTGGCAAAAGGTCCGGCCGGTGCGCATGCTGAAGGTCGCCTACGAGGAACTGGTCGGCGATCTCGAGGGTCAAAGCCGGCGGCTGATCGATTTCCTCGGGTTGGAATGGGATCCGGCTTGCCTGGACTTCCACAAGACGGAGCGGGAGGTTTTCAGCGCCAGCCAATGGCAGGTGCGCCAGCCGTTATATTCCAGTTCGGTCGGACGGTGGCGGCATTACCAGCGGCATTTGCAGCCGTTGCTGGATGGGCTTGGCGAATACGCGCCGGCGGACAGGTGATGGCTGCCCGCCGGGTGGGCCGGGGTCAGGACCGATCCGAGCACGCGATAATGGCGCAACCTGTTGGTCGGGGCTCGCGTCTCGATGTGTGACAATGGCGAGGCCCGTGCCGGCCGCGGCGACGATGTTTCTCGGTAGAGTCGAGGAAGGGCGCGGTATTGCCAAGGCAACCCGTTTCCCTCCCCCGCTCATCAAACCGGACGTGCGGGTTTCCCGCATCCGGCTTTCCGACTGGCTTCATGTTAGGCTCACGACAGGACGCCTTCCCGTC
>CAIRCM010000095.1 GCA_903877125.1 uncultured Acetobacteraceae bacterium
CCCTCCCGTCATGGCCCGGCGCGACCGGGCCCCCCATGGCGGCAACCGAGCTTGGACAGTATCGAATAGCCCCCCCCCTCCCGTCATGGCCCGGCTCGTGCGGGCCACCTATGGCGGCAACCGTGCTTCGGCCGTTCGCTCGGACCAGACGGACCCCGACGTCGCGGCCCTGGCACGCGAAAACCGCTTCCCGAAAGCCCGCCTGCTGGCGCAACCCGCGGCCCTCCGCTAAACCCCCCGGCCACGCAGCCAGGAGTCACCATGCGGTCCGAAATTCGCTCGCTCACCGGTCTGCGCGGGCTCGCGGCGTTGTGGGTGATGACCGGCCATTATATCCGCGACACCCCCACGGACCTGACCCTGCGCTACGTCGTCAACCACATGTATATCGCCGTCGACCTGTTCATGGTCCTCAGCGGCTTCGTGCTGGCCATGAGCTACGATGCCGATTTTCATGTCCCTTTGCAGACTCGGCGCATGTGGCGCTTCATCCTGCTGCGCATCGCCCGCATCTACCCCGTCTACGCGCTCAGTTGCATCGCCTGCCTGATCCTGACCGCCACCGGCATCGGCGTCTGGGGCCCGCCCGACATCTCCCCCTACGCGGTCGCGCTGAACCTCGGGATGGTGCAGACCTGGATCGCCGGCCATGGCAGCCTGAACGCCGTGGGCTGGTCGATCAGCACCGAATGGGCCGCCAACCTGCTGATTCCCCTCTTCGGCCTGCTCCTGATGCGCCCGTCTTTGCGCGTCAGCACCCTCGGCGCGGCCTGCGCGCTGGCGGTGCTGGTCGCTTACGCCGCCTATGGCGGGCGCGGCGGACCGGACGCGCCGCCCGTCTTCGGCGCGCTGACCTGGTACAGCTATCCCGGCGCGCTGGTGCGCTGCCTGACCGAGTTCATGTTCGGCATGTTCTGCTGGCGTCTGCGTCGGGACGCCGCCTGGACCGTCCGGTTCGGGAGCAGCATCGTGCTCCTTCCCATCGTCATCGCGATGGCCGCGATGACGCTGAACCGGGCGATGGATATCTACTTCGTCCTGGCAACCTGCATCGCGATCGTGGGATTCTCGCACGAGCGCTCTTTCGTCGCATCCGCCTTCGCCTCCCTCATCCCCCGCTGGCTCGGCACCATCTCGTTTTCATTGTATCTGTGGCACATACCGCTATTGCGCCTCGAACCGACGCTGGAGGACGTGACCGCCTATCTCGGTTCGCCCGACCCCTGGCTGACCGGTAATCTGGCGACGATGGCAATCGTGCTTGGCCTGTCGGCGGTGTCGTATCGCTGGATCGAAAAACCAGCCCAACGGCGCCTGCGCGGCGCCTTCGGAGTCTAATACAAGGACAACTCAACCCGCGTCCGGCGGCCGCTCGTCCAGAAAATGCGCCGGCACCGTCACCCCCGGAATCAACTCCGGCAGATACGCCACCGCCTCCCGATACCGAGGATCCTTCTCGTCCGTCAGAGCGGTCAGAAACTCCCGCTTCACCTTCGCCAAGGCCGCCGCCAGCTCCTCGTCCGTCATCTCCCGCGGCGTCTTCGGCGGCGGTTCCGCCTTCGCCTTCGCCTTCCCACCCGCCGGCTTTTCCGCCGTCGCACACCGCCGCAACGGCGGAATCGGTGCGAACGCAGCGTCCGGCGCGTCCGACAACGCCTCCGCCGGCCGCTGCCGCAGCTTTTCCAGCAGCGCCATCAACTGCGTCATCGCTCGGATCAGCCCCGCATGCCCCGCATGCAGCCCCGCCGCCTCCACATTGCTGTCGGTTTCCGCCGCTCGGATCAACGCCTCGAACGCCGCCTGCCGCGCGCCGACGATCTGCGCGGCGATCCAACGCTCCTCATGATCCCGCGGCCGGAACGCCGCCCAGGCCGCCGTGGCGGATGCGAAACGGGCAGCATATTCCGCCGCCGTCTCGTCCGGCTGCGCCCGAGCGGCGGCGGTGACCAAAAGCAGGATAGTACGGACAGTCGGCTCGTTCGGATCGATCGGCGGGGCGTCTGATTGCATGCGTTGCGGGTCCGGCAGGGTGGCCGGGATCGTTAGCCCATTATAGGATAATAGTCAAGGATAAAATACCTCCTAAACCCCCGATGACCGGGCCTGCCCTAACCGCGTCCGCACACCGAGAAGACGAATGTCTCCACTCCTGCTTTCTCACGTCATGGCCGGGCCTGTCCCGGCCACCTCTCGCCGCACCGGCGCCGCGCGCGTTGGCACAGACAAGCCGGACCACGACGGGGCAGGGGGCAATGGTTACGACAATAGCGATTAAGCGCTAACCCTTCGTGCATACTC
>CAIRCM010000096.1 GCA_903877125.1 uncultured Acetobacteraceae bacterium
GTTTGGGTCACTTGGTGTGCCCAGGCTGCGTCATTGCAGACGGGAAGGCGACCTGTCGTGAGCCTAACATGAAGCCAGTCGGAAAGCCGGATGCGGGAAACCCGCACGTCCGGTTTGATGAGCGGGGGAGGGAAACGGGTTGCCTTGGCAATACCGCGCCCTTCCTCGACTCTACCGCAATACCAGCGAAACGCTGTCCGATTTCGTGATGTTCGACCTGCCCGTGCGTCTGGGCCGCACCCTGATCAAGCTCGCCCGCGATTACGGGACAACGGTCGGCACCGCGGTGCGGATCGGCATGAAATTGTCGCAGAATGACCTCAGCCGGCTGGTTGCCGCGACCCGCGAAAGTGTCAACAAGCAGATGCGTGTGTGGGAGGACGAAGACCTCGTGCTCAAGCAGGGCGGCCTGCTGATCATCAAAAACCTGGACGAGCTGAAGCGCCAAAGCGGTCTGAGTTGAAAACCGGGGCTTGCGGAACGGCGCGGCGCCCATAGGATACAACCAACAAGTCAACAGGAGGGACTTCCGTATGATATCGCGCTGGATAGGCGGCGTTTTTTGCGCGGCTATGTTGCTACTGGCCGGGCTCGCGCCCGCCTGGGCCGACGAAAAGCCGATCACTATCGGATTCGGCATGGCGCTGACCGGTGGCCTCGCCCCGAACGGCAAGGCCGCTCTGCTCGCCATGCAAATCTGGGAAGAAGAGGTCAATGCCAAGGGCGGTCTGCTCGGCCGGCCCGTGAAGCTGGTCTTCTACGACGATCAGTCCAATCCCTCGACCGTTCCGGGGATCTACACGAAACTGCTGGACGTCGATAAGGTCGATATTGTCGTCAGCGGTTACGCCACCAACATGGTCGCCCCCGCTTTGCCAGTCGTCATGCAGCATAAGCGGACATTCCTGTCCCTGCTCGGCCTCGCGGTGAACAGTGAGTTCAACTACCCGAACTATTTCTCCTTCACGCCGACCGGTGGCCCGCATCCGAAGCAAAGCTTCAGCGCCGGCTTCTTCGGCACCGCCATGGCGCTGAACCCGAAGCCCACCACGATCGCGCTGGTCGGGGCGGACGCGGAATTCGCGCGCAACGCGCTTGAAGGCGCGCATGAACTGGTGAAGGAAGCCGGTCTGAAAATCGTCTACGACAAAACCTACCCGCCGACGACTGCCGACTACACACCGATCGTGCGTGCCATCCAGGCAACCAATCCCGATCTGGTGTTCGTCGCTTCCTATCCGCCTGACACTGTGGGAATCATCCGCGCGGCGCATGAAGTGGGGCTGAAGGCACGGCTGTTCGGGGGCGGCATGGTCGGGTTGCAGTCAACCGCGATCAAGGTCCAGCTTGGGCCACTGCTCAATGGCATCGTCGACTATGACTTCTGGCTCCCGGTCGGCAAGTTCGCCACGCCCGAGGCATTGGACTTCCTGAAGCGCTATCAGGCGAAATCCGGCGCCGCGGGTGTCGATGCGCTTGGTTACTATCTGCCACCGTTCGCCTATTCCTACATGCAGGTGCTGGCGCAGGCGATCGAGGCGACCAAGGGCCTCGATCAGGCGAAACTCGCCGACTACATGCGCAAGACCACCTTCAACACGGTTGCCGGCCCGGTCAAATTCGGTCCGGGTGGCGAATGGGTCGAGGCTCGGGTGATGGAGGTGCAGTTCCAGGGCGTGAAGAGCAACGACCTCGATCAGTTCCGCGACCCGAAGACGGAAGTCGTGCTTTGGCCGCCCGATCTGAAGACCGGGGACGTCGTCACCCCGTATGACGCGGGGAAATAGCCGCGCGGGGTTGTATTGGCGTCAACCTTACTCTTCCCCGTCATCGTCCGGCTTGTCCGGGCTACCAATGACCGCATATCGCGCGATAGGTAGCCCGGAGAAGCCTTACCCCATTCACCGATCTATCGCCCGCGCCACGACGGCGCCCGTTTCGTGAGAAACGCCTCCATCCCTTCCCGGAAATCCGCGCTTCCGTAGCACAGGCGGATCAGGTCAGCGTCCGGCGGCAGGGTGTCCCGCAGGCGCCGCAGCCCCTCTTTGGTCGCCCGCAACGTCAGCGGCGCCTGACCGGCGACAAGCTGCGCCAGTGCCTCTGCCCGAACAGCCAAAATTTCGGCATCCGGCACGATTTCGCTGACCAGACCAGCGGATCGCGCTTCCTCCGCGCCCAGCAGACGGGCCGTGAAGATCATTTCCGTCACCCGCGCCGGCCCGATCAGCGCGCTCAGTCGAGCGAGGTTCGCGACCGACAGGCAGTTGCCCAGGGTCCGGGCGATTGGGAAGCCGAAACGCGCGTCGGCGGTCGCGATACGCAGATCGCAGGCGGCCGCGAGGCCGGCACCGCCCCCCGTGCACGCCCCGGCGATCGCGGCGATCGTCGGCACCGGGCAACGTTCCAGCACACCCAGAACGCGGTCGAGTTTCGCCTCGTAAGCGATCCCGTCTTCCGCCGATTCAAACGCCCGGAACTGGGCGATATCCGTGCCCGCGGCAAACGCTTTGCTGCCCGCGCCGGTCAGGATCAACACCTTCGCCCCGGACGGGTCGGCCGCGATGTCCGCCAGCCGCTCGTACATCGCGAAGGTCAGCGCATTGCGGGCCTGGGGACGGTTGAGCACGACATGCCCGATCCCGTCACGGACCGTGAAAAGCAGTTCTTCGGTCATGCCGCTAGCGATCGGGCCGCTGTGAGACGATCTTGGCGTTCTCGCGGTAGATCGTGATTTCGCCACCGGAGGTGAACCGCGCGCCAATCAGAAAATCGGTCACGCCCGTCGACCGGTTGCCATGACGGGAGTCGAGATATTCGAAGTCCACCAGCCCACGGATCTCGCAATTCGATGCGCCCTCGTCGCAGGTGATCCGCAGGCTGTCGGCGTGCACCGTGTAGACCCGGGTCGGCCAGCGCGCGATAAACTGCTGTTTGGCCTTCATGACTTCGTCGCGATCCGTCTGACGCCCGTAAAAATCGACCGTCTCGGCATAGATGTCCCCGAAATACCCGATCGCGCGGGCATCGAGATCCGACCAGTGGTCGAAGTAATCGCTGATGAAGTCCATCGCCTTCTGCCGCAGCGCGGTCTTGGTCACCGTCGCCGGTTTGACGTTCGGCAGCGGCCGCACGTTGGGTTCGCTGGTGGTTGTCGGGCGCAGCGGCTTGACCCCGGTCCGTTCGGGGCCGCCGGACGGTGGCTTGATGGGGGTACCGGCACCGGCGACATCGGAATCGTCGGAGTCCGGATCGGCCTCCGGCCGTCGGCGGGGCGTCGGACCGGTTTCCGGCGGCAGTCGCCCCGGAGCGATCTGCGGCGTCAACAGCGCCACGGACACGCCGAGCTTGCGCGCGTCTTCCATGGTCAGCCACTTGATCTCCTCGGGTGCTGCAGAGGTCATGAAGATCACCGCCGCCTCCGGCAGCCCAAGCCCATTCAGATACGCGCCCACCAGCGCATTGCCGACACCGCTTTCCCGCGGCCCGCCGCGTTCTTCGACATAGGCCGCGTGGAACCCGATCCGCGCGCTGTTGGCCATATACCGTGTCGTGCCCCCGAGCCACGCCAGGGCGCAGGCCGATGCGCATTGCACCCCCGCCGGCACCGCGGTCGAGAATTTGCCCTGCCGGATCGCCCGCCCGATCGCCAGCCCGGAGTCCAGGTCCCCGCCATTGCTGCTGAACATCACCAGCGCCTTCGTCAGCCCCGCCACCGCGTCGCTGAACCGCTTGCCGTCGTCGGTTTCAAGCGTGCCCCGCACCGTCACCGTGGGCGTATCCCCGTTGCGGTCCACGTCGATCCGAGCGGCCGAAGCGGCTCCGGTCACGACGAGAACGGCGAGTGCGGCGCACAGAAAAAGGCACCGGCAGCGGGCGGATACGCGGAAAGCTATGGCGATGTGGATCATGTCGCCACCGATAGCACAGCCGCTTTTGGCCTGCCACAAGTCCATCGGTGCCGACACGCGACAGTGATCGGAACGCCGCCTCCGCCGCGACCGGCCGACCAAGGGCGCGCATCCTTTGCGTGCTTGCCCGGTCTGCGAGTGCGGCGCGAAAATGCGGATGCGCGGCCCGTCACCGACGATGCCCTTTCGATAGCGCGCCCGCCGCCAAACCTGTACCCACTCTGTCCCAGATGGACACCCTAGCCCTCAACCTGGCCAAAGCCCTCCCCGGCCTCGCCATCCCATTCCTGCTGCCGTTGCTAGCGATAGCGGGCATTGGGATCGCTGTCGGCCTTGCGTTGCGACGGCGGCGCGTGCCACCTCCGCCGGCCCGGACGGTCTCCACGCCGCGACCCGAACCCGAATGGCAGGCGCGCCATATCGGCTTCGGGCACGACGGCCTGATCCTCGACGGCCTGGACGTCTGGGACAGCGACTGGCGCCGGATCGGTGCGAATACCGTCATATTGCCGCACCCCGCCTACCCCACCCAACAACATACCTTCGATATCTACGAAGCGGGGGAGGGGACCCAAACCCGCGAATTCGCCGTGACCGAACTGTCGAACGGCGTGTGGGGTTTCTACACCCGGCATTACCCTGGCGAGCCGCGAACCGGCACCTCCACCGACGGCTCGATCGGCTTCGAAAACCGCTATCCCACCCCGTCCGCCCGCCACGCCAGTCCCACCGGCCGCATCTGGCGCATCCCAACCGGCGAACTGTTGGCCGGCGGTGTCGGCTGGTCCGCCAGCGAGGTGATCCCCGAAGCCGAGGGTTCGTTGCTCTACGCACTGCGATACAATGGCAACGACGCGCTCTTCCGGCTCCATCCGCGTACCGACAGCTTCGACACCGTCGGCGAAAATCGCCCCGCGGCCTCGCTCGGCCGGCTCGCCGAAGCCGTCGCCGCCGCCCTGGGGAAGAGTGTGGACCGAGCGAAAGCCGGTCTCGACGTCAGGCTGGCGCCCGATGGGGCGATCCGTGTCGAGCTCGCTTCGGTCGAATGGTCCAATTCGCACTGGGTCGATTCCCCGCGTGTCCTGGACGTCGCGACGGGCCGCATCCTGTTGGACCTCTGGAACACCGACTGGGACGCAGCGGTCTCGTTCCCCGGTGCCGGCCAGGTGGATTTGGGCCTGCGGCGCTACAACGGGGTCGGCCGTTTCCAGGTCGGCATCGATCTCACAACCGGCCGGTTCACGCTATCCGAAGGCCCGACCACGCCCTCAACGATCGGGCCGATCGGCGAACTCCCGCCGGCGCTGGAGGCCGCATCCCGGCGTGCCGGCGAAGCTCCGCCACGCGGTGTGACCGGGAACGGTTAGGGCGTGATCGCCAGAGATGGAATCACACGGCGGCGTGAATCACGCGATGATCACGCGTCCAACGGACCGCCCGTCCGCCGAGCCCTGACAAACCAACCGCGTCCGAGCGCCGCACCCCCGATGCCGATCCAATAAGCCGCGATATTCCACGGATCGAACACCCGCCCGAACAGCAGCGCCCCCGCCAGGGTCATGCGGAAGGCATCCAGTGCCGGCTGGTGGTAAAGCCGGAACAACTCCGCCGCGAATGCGATCGCCGCCGCCGCCGCGACCGACCGCCATGACGGCCTGCCGAACCGTTCGATGGACACGGCCAGCAGCAGAACCATCGCGCCCCACAACACCCCGCCGCCATAGCGCAACCAGAATACCGGCAGCCCCATCGGCACCAGCCGCCAGATCAGCCCGCACCCCATCACCGCCAAGGCTGCCAGGAAACACCCCAAACGCGTCGGCCGCCGCCATTTTTCCAGCATCGTGCCCGCTACCAAAGTGTAGGAAACCAGCAGCAACAGCGACCATGACGTCAACTTGGCCGGCGAAACCATGGTCCATTGCGTCATTTGACTGGGATAGAGCCAGGCCCCCGCCGCTGTGGCGATGTTCTCGCCGAACCAGATGAACAGCGCGACCAGGCTGAATCCCAACAGCAGCGGCATACGCCGATGGACCCGCCAGACCCGGAAATGGATCGTCGTCCGCCCGAACAGCATCGCCGCACCTGCCAGCAACGGCAGTCGCAGATCGATCCCCCAATGATCGGTGAAGAAATTCGCATAGATCGCTCCCGACAACGCCATCATCGCCGACAGCGCCGGATGGCGGGTGAAGCGGAAGTCGAACAGCCGCCAGACACGCGCCAGATAGCTGCCGACCGACGCGTACATGAACCCCGAGAACAGCGGCACCTGGCCAATCCGCAAGTGGCTGAATTCCGGATAATGCCACGATCCGACCGACGTTTTGAACAGTTCCATCAGCGTTCCAACAAGATGGAAAACAAGGATGACCTTCGCCTCCTCCACGGTCTCCATCCGAAACCACAACAAGATAGCCTGGATGATGAGGCAGGCGATGACCAACGCATCGTAGCGCGGCAATCCGGCGCCATGCGGGTAATATCGTTTCGTGACGATCATCAGGCCGAGCAGCAGCCCCCCGAACAGACATGCCCATGCCTGTTTGACACCGAAACGCAGAAACTCATAGCCGGCGGCGGCCACCGGTCCTTGCCGGAGTGCCCAGGTCTCCATCCTTTCACGCAGGTCGCCAAGGAACGGCAATTCGTTGCGCGTCGCGGGATGCTCGGTCAAACCCGCCGTCTCTGGCGCCAAACCGCCCGATATGCCGCATCGCACCAGGCACCGTCCCGGCGCGCACACCGTCTGCCCAAGGTGCCGGCGTCAAAAAAACCGACCGTCATCGTGGGTCGCTCCATCCAGTACCGGCCGCCCCGGCGCGCGCGAAGTGTGGCGCATTCGCCGAGGGGTGTCAGGCCTCCCACGGATTTTCCCACCGGTTTTCCCGTATCCTGTTGGGCGGCCGAGCGTTTGCGACAAGTATCACCACGATCCCGGCGACGTTGGCCGAGCGAAGATGGTTCAACACCCGACGATTTTTGGTATGCACATCGTCCCCAGGGGAGCCCCCAACACGGGAGTCTTTGCATGGCCCATGCCGCACAGCTGGAATTTGTCGGCCGCGTGAAAGCCGCCTTCCCTGATTTCTTCACCGACACGCGTGTCCTCGACATCGGCAGTCTGGATATCAATGGGTCCGCCCGGCAATTTTTCCGCGGTGGCACCTATACCGGGATCGATGTCGCCGCCGGGCCAGGCGTGGACATCGTTTGCCAAGGGCAGGATTTCAGCGCCCCGGACCGCAGTTTCGATGTCGTGATTTCCTGCGAGGCGATGGAGCACAATCCGTTTTGGCGGGAAACCTTCGCGAACATGATCCGCCTCTGCCGCCCGGGCGGGCTGATCCTCGCGACCTGCGCTTCGATCGGCCGGATGGAGCACGGCACCACCCGAACCGCCGCCGATGCATCGCCGCTCTCCGTCGGTATCGGTTGGGAGTATTACCGCAATTTGACTGGGGCGGATTTCAGGACCGCCATGGACCTGTCCGCATCGCTCGCGCCCTTCGCGTTTTTTTCGAACTGGGTGGCGCGGGACCTGTATTTCGTGGGATTCAAACGGGGCGGCGCCGCACCGCCCAACGCCGCCCAGGCAATCGCGGCCATCCGCCGCCATCACCGGTCCCAGAACCTGCGGCATGCGCTGCGATCGGACTACCTGCTCGCCCGGCTGCTGATCGCGCTGCTGGGCGAAGAACGTTACTCGTTTGGCCGGATCGTCCCCTGGTAAGCCGTCTCGTCTTGTGAGGTCTCCATTGTTTCCCGCAGTGCCAGCCTGGCTGCGCCAATCAAAATCGCGGTCATCCGTTTGTCGTGCAGCCAGGCCTTGGCTTCGATCTCGGCCAGCGAGGCAGCGAGCGTTTCGATCGGATCGAGTATCTCGACCGCGGCGATCATATCTTCTTCGCAAAGTGGGGATCGTTGTGTCGTGAACATGTTGGTCCAATCCATGGTACGGAATTCTTGACGTTCGGCGGCGACCTTCCTTGGCACACCTGTAACCCCGGGGTACGCCCAGCGACGCTTTCCGACCCAACATACGGATGCACCGCTCACGATTGCGTGTGCATCAGCGAGCGAATAAATCCCAACGAAATAACGGTCAGTCGGATACTGGGGCTATATCGCCAAGCGAGCGGTATAGGCCATCCGGCCTAGAACGGGTCGCCGATCGGCCACCCGGCCGACTGGCGGTGGACGCCGCACTTGCTAGTGTGTCTGCTGTGGGACGGCCCGATCGTCTGGGTGCCGCACAGGGACCGATCATGGACAGGCCAATCGTCTTGCTGTTGACCGACGAGCCGCGGATTGCCAGCGCCATTGGTTTGTTGTTGCTCGACTGGGGATACGATGGGCGTGGTTCCGCTTCGCCATGGGACATCGATCGGTCGGTGCGCGTCGCCGCCATCCTGGTCGATCTCCTGACTGCACGGACCGAACAGGCCCTGGATCGGGCGATGATGGTCCGGGAACGCCTCGGGCATTCCGTGCCGATCCTCATCCAGTCCAATGGTGCGCGCGGCGAAGCGATCGCCGCGGCCGGGGAACGCGTCACCATCCTCGCCAAACCCGTCGATCCCGCCCGCATCCGCGCCTGGCTGTCGGCAGACGGCCGGCTCTGACGTGCGGATCGCGCCCGAACGCGACGAAGCCCCCCGCACCTGGTTTTGCACCCCGGTCGCGGTCATCGGTGTTCTGGCCTCCCTCGCGCTGGCCCTTGCCACCCGGCATGACGAGGATGCGCAAATCCGCGCGAGCCTGGAAACCCAGGCCGCCGCGCTCGCCAAGGGGATCGAAATGCGGTTGGATCAGCAGATCAAGCCGCTCTCCGTCCTCGCCTCTACGCTGGAAGCCCTGCCGACGCCTTCGGCCGATTATTTCGCCATCATGGCCCGTAACGTCCAGGCGCTCGGCGTGCCTTTCGGGCGCTTGGGCTGGCAACCCCGTGTGCCCGCGGACCGCAAGGAAGCGTTCGAGGCCGAAGCGCGCGCAGCCGGATTCAGCGGCTACCGTATCCGCGCTTTCCCCACCGGCAGCGCGCCCGACCCGGTCGAACCGCGCGCCGATTATTTCCCGTTTCGGCTCGAATCGACCCTGAACGGCGCGCCCTCGATCCTGGGCTACGATATCGCGTCGGAACCGGGTCGTTGTGCCGCCATCGATCTCGCGCGCGATCTTGGTGAACCGGTCGCCATGCGCCCGCGCGCAAGCCGTTCCGTACAATCGCAACGCCGAGCCCATGTCATATATTGGCCGCTCTACCAGGGCGGAGCACGGCCCACCACGCTGGCCGAACGCCGCGCGCGCCTGACCGGCTACGTCACGGTGTTCGTTTATATGGACGATCTGTTGAAACACGCCATGCGAGACATGCCGCCGCTGCCGGAAACCATTCTGTTTCGCGCCCGCAATCCCGGCGACGACGGCCCGCTGGACCAGGTTGGCTGGTACGACCGCGATGCAGGTCTGACCGTTTTGGAACCGGGCACACCAGACCCTCCGCGGTCCGCGTTGTCGTTCGATAAGACGTTCACCCTGCTGCACCAGACCTGGGGGCTGACGCTCTCGTTTCCCAAAACTATCGTCGCCGAACGCCGAAGCGTTATGCCGGTGCTTGTCGGCATCCTGGGCGCGGTCGTGACCCTCGGCCTCACCGCCGTCGTCTTCGCCATGGCTCGCGCGGCGGAAACCGATCGCGCCGACCGCCGCGGTACCGAAATCCTGATGGACGAACTGGCGCAAGCCAACCGTGCCCTGACCCTCGCCAACGCCCAACTCAGCGCTCGGGAGCGTGCCAGCATCAGCCTGGCACACGCCCGCACCCGCTTCCTCGCCTCCGCCAGCCACGATCTACGCCAGCCGCTCCACGCCCTGGCCTTGTTCACGACCGCGCTCGCACGCAGGGTGACCGATCCCACCGCCATCGAACTGGTCGGCAACATCCATGAGCTTGGACTGTCCATGCAGGGCATGTTCAACAGCCTGCTTGACCTTTCCCGCCTGGATACCAAGTCGATCGAACCGCGCCTGCGGCACTGCGACCTCGACGGCCTCATCGTCCGGTTGATCGCCGAATATGCGCCCCGCGCGACGGCAAAAGGCGTGACCCTGCGAAGGGCCGGACGCTTCCCGCCGATCGAAACCGACCCGGGGCTGATGGAATCCGTGTTGCGCAACCTGATCGACAATGCGGTCAAATTCACCGACCAGGGCGGCGTCCTGATCGCCGGCCGTGCGCGCGGTGCGGCGTGGGTCGTCGAAATATGGGATACCGGCCCCGGCATCGGTGCCGATGAGACCGACCGGATATTCGAAGAGTTCGAGCGCCTGGAAGGCACTGTGAAGAAGCCCGGTTTCGGACTCGGCCTGCCGATCGTGCGCAAACTGTGCGCCCTGATCGGCGCGACCGTCGCGCTATGCTCCCGACCTGGCCACGGAAGCCGGTTCACCGTAACCCTGCCACGCCCGTTGTCGCCCATTTTTCCACCGGCGGAGGCGGCATCGGTCCTGCCAAAGCCCGGCGGCGGCAAGACCATCCTTTTGGTCGATGACGATCCCGCGGTGCTGCGCGCCCTGTCGCTGGAACTGTCCGACTGCGGCCACCGTACCGTCGTCGCGGACAATACCGACGATGCGATGCGTCTGATCGCCTCGGACACCGCGTTTGGGATGGCCATCCTGGACCTGCGTCTGGGCGGGCGGCACAACGGTTGGGCGCTCGCGGCCGCATGGCGGGCCCGCCGCCCGTATGCACCGATCATCCTTATGACCGGCAGCACCGATGCACTCACGTTGCGCAAGGTACGCGATTCCGGGCTGCCGACGCTGTTCAAACCGGTCGCACCCGACCTGTTGCACCGGGTTATCGCTGATCCCTTGGCGTGGGCCCGACACCCATCCCCAACGCCTTAGTCACCGCCTCAACCCGGTTGCGGGCATCGAGCTGGCGGAAAATCGCCGCCAGGTAGATCTTCACCGTGCCCTCGGCGATCGCCAGCGAACGGGCGATTTCCTTGGTCGAACGGCCACTCATCAGCAAGGCGAACACCTCCCGCTGACGCGGTGTCAGGGCCGCCGGATCGAACCCGCGCGACCCCAACGGGGCGGGCAGTACCGGGGCAGGGGGGGCGACGCTGTCCGACTCGATCGCTGTGATCCGGGGAGGCACGAAAATCCGACCGGTCATGACTTCCATGAGTGCCGCCACGATCTCCCCGGCGGGAAGACTTTTCGGGATGAAACCGGATGCGCCCGCGGCCAGCGACTCCAGAATCGTTTGTCTGCTTTCACGTCCGGACAGAACCGCGATCGGAAGCTTGGGATAACGATGGCGGATATCGCGCAACGCCTCTCCCTCGCGCATGCCGGGCATCGTCAGATCGAAGCTGGCGAGGGAAACGTTTGTGCACGTATCGAGTTGTCCAAGCGCTTCGTACAGCGTGCTCGCTTCCGAAACCGTCACGCCCGGTAGCGCGTCGGTCAGTGCGTAGCGCAGTCCCTTTCGAAAGAGATCGTGGTCATCGGCTATTAGAATGTGCGGCCCGTCTTGCACGGTGATCACAACTATTCCGATTTCATAATATATCGACTCGACACCCGAATTATTAGATCAGTGCCGATGTGATGGCAAGCGCTGTGTCGGCCAGTCACGGCGAAGTGTCACGGCGACGACTGGCCCGCACGGCGGGATTGTGCCATGCAGCCGGCATATTGCGAAGGAGTTCACTATGACCGATCCCGTGACCCACGCTGCCTTCTCGAACCGTGCGGCCCTGGTGACCGGGGCCTCCCGCGGCATCGGACGTGCCATCGCGCTGGCACTGGCCGCATCCGGGGCCGCCGTGGCGGTGAACTGCCGCGAACGTTTGGTGGACGCTCTCGATGTCGTCGCCGAAATCCAGGCTGCCGGTGGCCGCGCCATCGCTGTCGGCGCGGACGTCTCGGATGGTGCCGCCGTCGCCGCGATGGTCGATCGTGTCTGTGCTGAACTGGGTCCGATCGATGTTCTGGTCAACAACGCGGGAATCGCCATCATTCGCGGCATCGATGATCTCACCGAGGACGAATTCGACACCACCATCGCGGTGAACCTCAAATCAGCCTTCCTCTGCACCAAAGCCGTCCTGCCGCATATGCGTGCCCAAAAATGGGGCCGGATCGTCAACATCTCCTCCGGCGCGGCGCGCGGTGCCGGCGGCGTGGGGCTGCACTACAACGCCTCCAAAGCGGGAATGGAGGGCCTGACCCGCGGCTACGCCGCCCGTCTGGTGAAAGAGGGCATCACCGTCAACGCCGTCGCTCCATCGCTGATCGAGACGGACATGGTGCGATCCGGCGTCGCATCGTCGCCCGCCCGCATCCCGATGGGCCGCTTCGGCACGTCGGAGGAAGTCGCACAGGCCGTTCTGATGGTCATGGGCAACGCCTACATGACCGGACAGACCGTTCAATTGAACGGCGGCATGAGCTTCCTGTAACTGGAAGCACGCCGCGCTTTTTACAGCGCCAGCAGGGCCTGGGCGCAGGCATCCAAAATCGCATCCCGGTCCAGGCCGTATTCCCGGTAGAGATCGACCAGATCGCCCGTCTGCCCAAACCGGTCCGGCCCAAGCGGTACCACCCGCTGGCCGCGCACCGATCCCAGCCAGGCATGCGATGCCGGATGCCCATCCAGCACCGTCACCAGTGCCGCGCCCGGGGCCAGCGGCGCCAGCAGTGTCTCGATATGCGCACGCGCGCCGGGATTGCCTTCCCGCCGAGCCCGCATCGCCGCCAGCCACCCGGCGTGCAAACGGTCGGGCGAGGTGATCGCCAGCAGCCCGGCCCCCGGTTCTTCCGCCACCACCTCGGCGAAGGCGTCCTCCACCTCCGGCGCGATCGGCCCCTGATAGCCCAGCGCGATCCGCGCCCCCTCGGCCGGCCGGACGATCCAATGCGCCCCCGCGATCACCGCGGCCGGATCCAGCACCCGGTCCTTCTGATCCAGCGCCCGCGTCGAAAGCCGCAGCCACACCGCCGATCCGTCGGGCCGTTGCATGTGATCGAACGCATGCCGCAGCAGAATCGCGAGTTCGTCGACATAGGCCGGCTCGAAACTCGCCAGCCGGTCGGCCGACATGCCGATCAGCGGCGTGTTGATCGACTGGTGCTGCCCGCCCTCGGGCGCCAGCGTGATCCCCGACGGCGTCGAAACCAGCAGAAACCGCGCATCCTGATAACAGGCGTAGAGCAGCGCATCGAGGCCGCGGTTCACGAACGGATCATACACCGTCCCGATCGGCAAAATCCGCGCTCCCGTCATCGCCGGCGCCAATCCCGCGGCGCCCAGCACCAAAAACAGATTCTGCTCCGCGATCCCCAGCTCGATATGTTGCCCCTTCGGCGACATTCCCCAGCGCTGCGCCGATGCCAGCTTGGCGTCGCGGAACACGTCGTTGCGCGTATGCCGATCGAAAATCCCGCGCCGGTTCACCCACGGCCCCAGATTGGTCGAAACCGTCACGTCCGGGCTCGTCGTCACGATATGCGCCGCGAGGTCCTTCAACTCCCCCTGGCCGCGCCCGATCTCGGCGAGGATGTCGCCGAACCCGCCCTGCGTCGACATCTTCCGCCCCGCCAGCTTCGCCACCGGCAGCACCGCGGGCACATGCACCGCCGGCGCCGACAGCGCCCGCCCCTCCGGCGTCAGCGGCGTGGCGAACGGCACGTTGTCGAGGAAGCCGCGCATCTCCTCGTCCGGCACATCCAGCCCTTCGAACAGGTCCCATTCGTGGCCCGGCCGGATGTTCATGTCGTGGCGGAACTGCTCCATCTGTTCCTTCGACATCAGCCCGGCGTGGTTGTCCTTGTGCCCCGCGAAGGGCAGACCCATCCCCTTGATCGTGTAGGCGATGAAGCAGGTCGGATGATCGCCTTCGCTCTCCGCCTGGCGCATCGCCTCGATCACCGCCTCGATGTCGTGCCCGCCCAGATTGGTCATCAGATCGGCCAGCGCCTCGTCGCTCAGCCCATCGATGATCGCCCGAGCGGGCGAGCGCCCGAGGTCCGAAAGCAGCGTCTGGCGCCACGCCGCGCCGCCCTGGAAGGTCAGCGCCGAGTAAAGGCTGTTCGGGCAATCGTCGATCCAGGCCCGCAGGTCGGCCCCGCCCGGCAGCGCGAAGGCGGCCTGTTGCTTGCGCCCGTGCTTGATGGTGATGCAGTTCCAGCCCATGTCGCGGAACAGCCCTTCGATCCGCCCAAAGAGACGGTCGGGAACGACGGAGTCCAGGCTCTGGCGGTTATAGTCCACCACCCACCAGACGTTGCGCACGTCGTGCTTCCAGCCCTCCAGCAGGGCTTCGTAGATATTGCCCTCATCGAGTTCCGCGTCGCCGGCGATGGCGATATGCCGCCCTGCCGGCAGGTCCGATCGCCCCAGCCCATGCAGCCGCACATAATCGGCCATCAGCGCCGAAAAACTGGTCATCGCGACGCCGAGCCCGACGGAACCGGTGGAAAAATCGACCTCCGCCCCGTCCTTCACCCGGGACGGGTAGGGCTGAATCCCCCCCATCTGCCGCAGCCCGCGCAGCTTCTCCGCCGTCTGCCGGCCAAACAGGTAGTTGATCGCATGGAACACCGGCCCCGCATGCGGCTTGACCGCGATACGGTCCTGCGGCCGCGCGATGTGCATATACAGCGCCGTCAGGATCGAGATCGACGACGCGCACGACGCCTGATGCCCACCGACCTTCAGCCCATCCCGGTTCGGCCGGATATGATTGGCGTTATGGATGGTCCAAGCCGACAGCCACAGCAGCTTCTTCTCGATCTGCTTGAGGATATGCACATCGCGCGCGCGCAAAGCCGGCTGGGAGGGGCTGATTGGCATATCCATGGCAGGGCGTCCGTCGAGGTGATCCGTCCTCGCCTCATACCGGCAACGCCCGCCGCTTGTCATCATCGCGCCCCACGGAACCAGACCTCCACCCGCCGGTTCAACGGCGCGGTCATGGGGTCGCCGCCACAGGCAACCGGTTCGGCCGCCCCCAACCCGGCCGCGATGATATTCTTAAGCCCCGCACGCCGCAGCCGCGCCTGCACCGCCTCCGCCCGCTCGGCCGCGAGCGAAGCCGGCTCCGTCGCATCGGCGTGACCGATCAGCGCCATCTGCGCCTTCGTCGATGACCGTTGCCGCACCCAGGCAAGCAGCCGGGCGATGTCGCCCTCGGCTGTGCCGTCCAGCACCGCGCTCCCCATGGGAAATCGAAACGTCAGCGATAGACGTTGTCCGTTGTCGGTCGTTTCCTCATCGAGCATCGGCGTCGCGTCAACCATCCCATGCGCCGCGAGGGCCGCCTGTCCGCTCGGACCAAGCGCGAAGTCCAGAAATGCCCGCGCGTGCGCGTTCGGTGCCCGCCCCGGCACGGTGTAGACGTAAAGCCGCTGTGTCGCGGGATAGTCGCCGGCCTTGATCCGGAATACCGCGGGCGCGATCGGGCTGTCGCATCCGGTCCCGAACGCCATCGCCTTGGCGGCGCCCCGGTCCCCGAATTCCGCGTAGCCAATGACGGCCGGGCTGTCCGCCACCCGATCGGTCAGCGCCGCCGTCGCGTCCATCGGCGCCTCGATCGTCAAACCGACCGACCGCAAACATTGGCCCGTATCGGTCTGTCCCAGGAACGTCGAGCAAAACCACCCGGTTTCCTCCCGATCCGCCGCGAGCACCACGCGCCCGATGGGCATGTTTGACGTGCCGCCTAGCTGCGCCCAGGCGGTGAATTGCCCCAAGAAAAGCTTCCGCGTCTGCGTCGGGGTCAGTGCGGGCACTGGGTTGTCGCGGTGGACCAGCAGCACCAGTGCCGCGGTCGCGATCTGATATTCCGAACCCGGCCGCCGCCATTGCGCCAGCGGCGCCACCTTCGCCAGCCCCGCTCGGCGTGCCGCTTCAATGTCGGCTTCCTCGGCCGGCCCCGCTGCTACCCAGAAATCGGCCTCCTCCCGCAGCAACGCAATCAGGCCGGCTGCCCGCGAAACCGTCTGCGTATCCACCCGAACGCCCGCCGGTTTCGCCCCCGCCCAGGCCGCCGCCAGGACAGGAACGATCCTCGCCGCGACAAAGGCCGAACCCGCCAACCGCACCGCCGGACCGCTTGGGGGAGGCGGTGGAAGCGGCAAAGCATCCTGGCTTGGCGGCCACGCAACCGAGACAGCATATGCAATCAGGATACCGGTGCCGCTTAGAATACCGGTCGCAGCGATCAGGGCCAGGATAAGGCGCTTGGGATTCCAATACCGGTCCGGCGCGATTTGCAGACTCGCACGAAACGAATCCGGCCGCGGGCGCGCCTCGGTTCCGGCCGGTTCCCAAGTCGGTCCCGACTTCGAAGACGACGAAATGCGACCCGGCCCGCGCCTTGCCATGATGTATCGACTGTAAGGTCGGACGGCGTGGCGCCGGAATCACGATTTCTTGCGCGGCGGGTCCCCGTGCCGATATCCGCTGGGCGAGCGCGCGGATCGTTTACCCGAGGCGGAAAGCGATTTAACCCCACCCCCGCGCCAGCTTCCGCACGACCGTGGAAGCGTTCCGCTTCCCCTCCCCAGCGTAATCTTCATGCCAGTCCTCGATCTTCGCGGGATCGTAGAGGTAGTTCACCATCAGCGTCGCGCTCTCCCGGGCACCCTTCTCGGACGTATCCCCCGCCATGTTCAACCGTTCCACACGGGCACCGTTCGACAGGTGGAAATGCGCCACCGGATCCCGCGCGCGCTTCTTCTCGCCCTCGTTCAGAAGATACCGCGCGCATAGCCGCACCAGCGTCGGCTCCGCCGTCTTCCGCAGCCCCGGCTCCGTCCACCAGCCGGTCTTCGCGATGATCCCCGCCAACGCCGCCGGCCCCGATTCCGCCGGAAAGGCCGACTGCAGGCTGGTGGTTTCCTCCGGACTGAGCAGATCGTGCGCCGGCGCGGCCAGCGTCGCATCCAGCCAGCGCCGGAACCCCGGAATCGGCGACAGCGTCGCGAAGGTCCTGATGTTGCGGAATTCCGCCGACAATTCCGTCACCACCCGCTTGATCAGGAAATTGCCGAAGCTGATCCCCGCCAAACCCGGCTGGCAGTTGCTGATCGAGTAGAAAATCGCCGTATCAGCCTCCCCAGGGTCCAGCACCGGCGCCTGCTCGTCCAACAGCCCCTGCACGCTGCCCGCCAATCCCAGCACCAGCGCCACCTCGACGAAAATCAACGGCTCCCCCGGCATGCGCGGATGAAAGAACGCATAGCAGCGCCGGTCCGAATCCAGCCGGTTCTTCAAATCCCGCCAGGACCGGATCGCGTGCACCGCCTCGTAATCCACCAGCCGTTCCAGGAGTGCCGCGGGGCTGTTCCAGTCGATCCGGTGCATCTCCAGAAAGCCGATGTCGAACCACGCCGCGAGCAGCCCGCGCAGATCCGACTCCAAAGCGGCCAACAGCTTGTCGGTGCCCCGGTGCTTCATCAGAAACGCGCGCAGGTCGACCAGGAATTTGCAGCCGTCCGGGATCGAGGAAAACTGCGTCAGCAGCTTCACCCGTGGCGGTTCCAGCGCCCGCCGCAACGCCGCCGTCGCCGAAGCCCGAACCATCGCGTCACCGGCTTCCTGAACCGCGGCATAGGCCTTGGCGACCGCCGCGGGATCGGCATCGAAACCCGCGAGTTCGCGCAGAAATTCGATCCGCCCCGCCTCATCCAGTCCCTGATACGCCTGTGCCAGCTTCGCCGCCCGATTACGCGCGCTGACCTCGCCCCCTTTGCCCGCGAGGCAGGCCCGCATCTGCGCTTCGAGCGTCAGGTCCTCCTCCCCGGCCACGCTGGCCGCCATGTCGCGCCAGACGGCGGTGATACGGGACAAGGCGCGATCGAACAGGCCGGCGGTTTCGGGCATGCGGGACTCCTTCTTATGGTGCGGTGCCGTCGTTCAGCGGCCCGAGGCCCAAATGGCCCACGATTTCGCTTTCGCCAAGGGCAAGTTTCAGGGCCGGCAGCAAATCCTCGACGACCATGCCCGGTCCCGCCAGAAACGCCGCGCGGCCATGCATATAGGCGGCCGCACAGGTCGCTTCCCACGCCGCCATCCCCTGCGTGAGCAGCCCGCCGATGACCCCGGCCAGCACGTCGCCCGCCCCCGCCGTCGCCAGCCAGGGCGGGGCTGAGGCGTTGATCGCCACCCGCCCATCCGGCGCCGCGATGATCGTGTCCGCCCCCTTCAACAGCACGACCGCCCCCGTCAGCCGCGCCGCTGCCCTGACCGCGCCAACCCGGTCGACCCCGGGCGGCCCGAACGCGCGAGCAAACTCCCCGGCATGCGGTGTCAGGACCGCCGCCCCTCGCAGCGCCGCCGGATCGCCGGCGTACGCGGAGAACACATCCGCATCCCCCACCACGACCCGCCCCGCCGTCATCAACAGCGGCCAGGTGGCCCGCACCGAATCCGCCCCAAGCCCCGGTCCGCACACCCAGACCAGGCGGCGCGCGTCGCCAAGAAGGGCAGGGACCCCGTCCTCGCTGACGATCGTCCCGGGGGAGGCGGTGCGATACACATCCGCCCGCCCCAGCGCGGCGATGGTCACGAGGCCAGCCCCGGCGTGACGCGCCGCATCCGCGGCCAGCCGTGCCGCCCCGGTCATCGCGTCCCCGCCGATCACCGTGACATGCCCGCGGCTGTATTTATGGGAGTCCGCCGCGAGACCCGGCAGCGTCCAAAGATCCGGCGTGTTGGCGAAGGTGCTGACCGGGCCCATGGCGCCCCGGGGCATGCCAATGTCGGCCAGCACCGTCTCCCCGCACAGATCCCGCCCCGGCAGCAGCAGGTGCCCCGGCTTCAGGCGGAAGAACGTCACCGTAAGCCACGCCGGCACGCAGGCACCCCGCATTGCCCCTGTTTCCCCGTCGAGGCCCGAGGGCACATCGATCGCCACGATCTGCCGAGCCGCCGCCAAAGTCTCCGCCACGATCCCCCCGACGTCGCGCGACAATCCCGCCCCGAATACCGCATCGACGACCAGATCGGCCCGCGCCGCTTCCTCGGGCGAGAAACGGCACATCGGCCCGGACCAGCGCCTCGCCGCGCCCGCCGCGTCCGAACCGGCGCGCGGCTCGGCCAGCGCGGCCACGCAAACCGGCCAGCCTTGGTTGGCCAGCAGGCGTGCGGCGACATACCCATCCCCGCCATTGTTCCCAGGCCCCGCCAAAACCAGCGTCCGTCTCGGCCGCATACGCGCGGCTATCGCCCGCGCCACCGCTCGGCCCGCGTTTTCCATCAGCGTCGGCCCGGGAACGCCGAGCCCAGGTGCCGCGGCATCGGCCTGCCCCATTTCGGCCGGCGTCAGCAGTTCCGATCGGCCGGTCAACCGGCGGAGGCGGAAGGGATCGAATGCCATGGCGGAGGGGACCTTGTCAGAGAAGGCCGAACGTCATCGGTCCCCAACGACAATACCGCAATGCCGTCCGCGATCCCATCCCGCTTCATGCCGGCGCAGCGCGCCATGAAGGCAACCCGGCATTGTCACCGCGCCAAGCCCGAAAACGCCATCGTCGGACAGACACCAAACCAAGGCGCCGCGACAAAATCGTGCCGTCAGATCGCCCCCTCCCGAACCAGGGCCTCGACCGCGTCGCCGCCCAGCCCCAGCCATTCCCCGTACACCTCGGCGTTATGCTGCCCCAGTAACGGGCTCGGCACCGCGTCCACCCGGTCCGCGCCATGCAGACGCAGCGGAGAATTCGGCAGCACGACCTCGCCCAGAGAAGGGTGTTGGACCCGCTGCAGCATCCCCCGTTCATGCATATGCGCGTCCTCCATCACCTCCTGCGCAAACCGGACCGGCGCCGCCGGCACCCGCAGGCGTTTCAGCGTCGCCGCCACCGCCGCCTTGGTCTGCCCCCGAGTCCACGCGGTCACCAACGCCTCGGTCTCCGCCATGTTCGCGGTCCGGGCGGGGTTGGTCAGGAACCGCGGATCGTCCTTCAAATCCTCGCGCCCCATCGCCACCAGCAGGTTCTGCCAGTGCTGTTCCGTCACCACATGGATCGCCACATGCCCATCGCTCGTCACGAACGTGTTGTAGGGCGCGCTGCTCAACCCCGCCTGCCGGTTGCCCGCCCGGGGCGGCGTCTTCCCCGTCCGAACGAAATAATCGTAACTCGAGGCCAGCGTCGGATAGATCGTCTCCTGCATCGCGACCTCCACCAGTTGACCAAGCCCAGTCTGACTCCGGTGAAACAGCGCCGTCATTACCGCGCCATACAGGTGAATGCCCCCCATGAAATCTACCAGCGTCGGCCCTGCCTTCATCGGCGGCCCCTCGGGATCGCCCGTCACGCTCATGATTCCCGAAGCCGCCTGAATGGTGAAATCCATCGCCAGATTGTCCCGGTCCGGTCCGGAAATCCCGTACCCCGTCCCCGTCGCGTAGATCAGCCGGGGATTGATCGGCGCCAGTTCGGCATACCCAACCCCCAGCCGGTCCATCGCACCCGGTGCGAAATTCTCCAGCAGCACATCCGCCCGAGCCACCATCTGCTTCAGCAGATCGCGCCCTTTTTCGGATTTCAGGTTCAGCGTCACCGCCCGCTTGTTCGCGTTCAGCATCGCCATCGGCAGCGTCGTCTCCCCGCCTTGTGCGATGATCCGCCGTCGCAGCGGCTCGCCCCCCGGCGGCTCGATCTTGATGACGTTGGCGCCCCCCTTGGCCATCAGCATGGTGGCATAGGGACCCTGATAAATCTGGCCGAAATCCAGAACAGTGATACCGCCGAGCGGGGTGGACATGGGCAAACCTCATATGAACAGCTGTCGTGGACACCTTAATAACTGGCGCCCGTAACACAACGCTGGCGCCCCGCCCCCGCTTCTGGTCCCATTCCGGCCAGCATTACCGGAGTCGCGCATGCCCCATGTCGTCGCCGTGGCCCAACGCAAAGGCGGTGCGGGCAAAACCACCCTCGCGGCCAACCTCGCCGTCGCCTTGGCCGCCGAGTATAAAGTCGCCCTCGTCGACATCGACCCGCAGGGCAGCCTGACCCAATGGCACGCCATCCGTATGACGCGGACCGACGCGAAGCCCCTGACCTTCGCCAACCTGTCCGGCTGGCGCCTCACCGCCGAACTCGACCGGCTCAAGCGCACCCATGACTTCGTCATCGTCGACAGCCCCCCGCAGATCGATACCGATGCCAAGCTCGCCATCCGCGGCGCTTCCCTGGTCCTGATCCCCATCCAGCCCAGCCCGCCCGACCTTTGGGCGGCCGAGGGCACAATCAAACTCGCCGCCGAAGAACGCCGCCCGGCGGTCATCGTGCTCAACCGCGTTCCCCCGTCGTCCCGCCAGAAGGACATCCTCGCCGCCGGACTGGCCGACCGCGGCATCGTCCCGATGCGTGCGACGCTCGGCAACCGCACAGCCTTCGTCGATGCCTTCGCCGCCGGTCTGGGCGTTACCGAGGGTGCCCCCCGGTCTTCCGCAGCCAAGGAAATTCAGGCATTGATGCGCGAAATTCTGGAGAGAGTCGGATGAGCTGGTTTTTGCCCGTGATGAAAGGCCTGCATATTCTGTCGGCCGTTTTTTGGGTCGGCGGCATGTTCTTCGCCTACCTCGTGCTGCGCCCGAGCCTGCTCGTCCTCGAACCCAACCAGCGCATGCTGGTGCACACCCAGGTGTTCCGCCGCTTCTTCCGCGTGGTCTGGCACGCCATGCCCCTGAGCATCGCGACCGGCCTGGCGATGGTCTTCGTCGTGTTCGGCGGCATGGGGGCCGTATCCCCGCGCGTGCACACGATGATGGCACTCGGCCTCGTGATGGGTGCGATCTTCGCCTACATTTACTTTGGCCCCTACAAGCGCTTCCAGCGCACGACCGACAAGGCCAATATGACCGCTTCGCTCGACGTCATCCGTAAACTGATTGGGGTCAACCTCCTGCTTGGCGTCGTCACCATCGTCGTCGGGTCGATCGGCTAGATACGTGATCGCCACAGGTGGAACCACAAAGACTTACAGAGCAGGATTGGGTCAACTAGACCCGATCGTGCTCTAACCGAGCACCAGCCGAGCTTCCATCACATCGGGATCGTCCGGCAACCGGTGCACCGCGAACCCGAGGTGCCGGATAAACGCCAGCATCGGGGCATTGTCCGACAGGATCTGCCCCACCACTTCGCGCAGCCCGCGATCCCGAGCCCAGTCGATCAGCCGCTGCATCATGTGGCTCGCCAGACCGCGCCCCTTCATGTCCGCCTGCACGACGATCGCGAACTCCCCGGACGAGCCGCCAGCCTCCTGCACCAGCCGAGCGACCGCGACCGTATCGCCCGTGTCCTCCCGGCACGCGATGAAGGCCATCTCCCGATCGTAATCGATCTGTGTCAGCCGCGAGAGCCGCTCGGGCGGCAGTTCGTTCATGGCGCTGAAAAAGCGGAAACGGATGTCGGTCGGCGAGAGCCGCCGGAAGAACGCGGCATGCGCCTCCGCATCCTCGGGCCGGATCGGCCGGACGATCAGGTGCAGATCCCCGGCGGTCCAGGGCCGCACCAGCTCGGCCGGGTAGGGCGCAATCGCCAGACCGCCGGCCGTGTCCCCGGGCGCCCGCAAAACCAGCGAGCACGCCGCCGTGTCCAATGAGGCGATCGCCGGGAAATCGACAACCAACTGGCTGACCCGCACCAGCGTCTCCGTCAGCTCCGGTTGACCCGCCCGCATCGCCAGACCACGCGCCAAAGCCAGGTTCAACGGCGGAAGATCCACCGCTGCGCCAACCGCGATCGCCGGCCCGAACACGAGGTCGTCGAACACCGCGATGCCCGGCGCATCCCCGGCTTCGATCCCGTACGCCCCGAACATCGTCCGAACCGCATCGGGCGTCAAAACCGTCGTGAGCACGCGACGCACCGCGTCCCGGTCCGGCGCCAGCGTCAGCACCGCGCTTCCCGGCACCTCCCGCGCCGCTGCCCGATTCCGCCGGTCCTGCACCAAATGGACAAACCCCCGCACCGCCTGCTCGGGGGACGCGAACACTGTCGCCCCCGCCCCCGCCAAACGCCGCCGCAGCGCAGCCCCCGTCGTCTCCCCCATCGCGCAATACAAAACCGGAACCGGTGACCGGGCCACCATTTCAATTGTCTCGCCCGGCGTCCCCACCACCAGCACCCCGCCAGCCGCCTCATCGGCCGTTGACAGCGCTACCCCCAGCCGAGCCGCCGCATCGGTCGCGAGGCTCCCCGCACCCGGATCCGCCGCCTGAATCGCCAAGGTGTCGCGCCGGATCGGCCGCGTGCGGGACAATGTCTCGGCCGCCGCCAGCATGTCCTCCAGACCACCCACGCTTAGCACCCCCGCCCGGCGCAGCGCCGCCTCGAACACCGCGGCGGCCCGACCCGAAGGATCTGCCGGGCGCGGCCCCGACCGAAACGCCACCACCGGCCGCACCCGCGACGCCGCCCGCGCCGCGGACAAAAACGCTCGGGGATCGTTGAGGTGCGAAATCTCCAGCAGGATCGCCCCCGCGGCGGCATCCTGCGACAGCCAGTCCAGTGCGGTGGCGAAGCCCAGGTCCGCATTTCCGCCGACACCGATCACATGGCTGAAGCCAACCCCGTTCGGTTCCGCCCAGTCGATCAGCGTGCGGGTCAGGCCGGCGGACTGCGAAACCAGCGCCAGCCGCCCCGGTGGGATCGGAATGTGTGCGTGTGTCGCGTCCAGCCCGAAGGCTGGCACCGCGATCCCAAACGCATGCGGCCCCAGCACCCGTACCCCGGTGCGCCGGCTCGCCGCCGCCAATCCGTCAGCCGCACCGGGCACGATCGCGGCAAAGCACCCGAGCGCGCCCAGCGTTTCGATCGTCGGAATCACCGCCTCCACCGGCGTTGCGATCACCGCGAGGTCCGGCGCCGCCCCCAGCGCCGCGGCGCTCAGGACCGTGTCGATACGCCCCTTGAACCCCCCCATCGTCAGCCGCGCGGCGATATCCGCCCCATCGTCGCCGATCACCGCGACCGAGGCCGGGCGGAACAGACAGGCCGGATCGAACCGCCCGGCGGCGGATAAACGAGGGATCGTCATCCCCACACTCTAGCACGCCTCTGCCCCCGCGCGGCGTTGCATTCCCAAGGCGGCTGCGGTTGCATACGCGGGAAAATACCGAATGGAGGAAACCCCGTGCCCGACCGCTCCCGCTGGGACCCCGAAATGGCCGCGTTCACCGAAGCCGCCGAGGCCGAGGCCGCCAAATACCCGCCCGTCCTTGCCACGATCCCGCTGGAGCCACACCGCAAGGTCAACGACCTCCTGGGCATGCGCACCGCCGTCGGTGGGCCCGAGATGGCCATCCGATCCGACCGCTGGATCGACGCCCGCGGGCGCCGCATCTTCTGCCGCCTGTTCCGCCCTTTCGCCGACGCCGACCTGCCGACCCTGGTGTATTTCCACGGCGGCGGCTGGGTCTGGGCCAATGTCGATACGCATGACCGCATGGTGCGCGAATACGCCGCCGCGGGCCCCGTCAATGTGGTCAGCGTCGATTACGCTCTGTCGCCGGAAGCCAAATTCCCCCAGGCGCTGGAGGAATGCGCCGCCGTCGTGCGCTGGCTCGCCGAACACGGTGCCGAATGGGGCCTGGACGGCAGCCGCCTGATGGTTGGCGGCGACTCCGCCGGCGGCAACCTCGCCCTCGCGACCGCCCTCCTGCTGCGCGACACCTGCGGCCCGGCGCTGAAGGGCATCCTCGCCAACTACCCCGTGTCCGACAGCCGCTTCGATACGCCGAGCTACCAGGAGTTCGGGGCGGGAGGCTACGGCCTGAACACTCAGCGGATGGCGTTTTACTGGAGCGTCTACGTCGCCCACGACGCCGACCGCCTCAACCCCCTGGCCGCCCCGCTCCGCGCCGATCTCAGCGGCCTGCCCCCGGTCATGGTACTGTTGGCGGAACTCGACGTGCTGCGGTCCGAAGGCGAAGCCCTGGTCGAAAAACTCCGTGCCGCCGGCAACCCCGTGGAAACCAAAACCTTCGCCGGCGTGGTGCACGGCTTCCTGCGCGCGACGTCGGCGGTGCAAAAGGCCCGCGATGCCGTGGCCACCGCTGGGGAATGGACGCGCCGGGTGGGGTAGCGGCGCGCCGTAGCAGGTAGGGGGACGATCCGTCCCCAGGCGGCATAATCGCCTTTTGCTGCCGGAGCAGAAGGAAAACCCGCGAACGAACCCAAACGACCAGGCTGCGCCACTTCGCGACTTCGCGGCTTGGTGTTGAAACGCGGTGCCGCCCGCACGCCGCCCATCAAAACAAAGCCGCCAAACCTGCGTCAGCCAGTCACGCCAACAAACGATTTTTACCGCACCGGCACCGGACCCGTATAAACAGCGCGCGGCCTGATCGCATGCGGATCGCCCCGCTGCTCCAGCCCATGCGCGATCCAACCCACCGAACGCCCCAGCGCGAACAGCCCAAATGCCGCACCAGCCGGCAGCCCCAGATGCCGGCGCAGCGCCACCAGACCAAGATCGACATTGGGATACTGGCCGGTCAACGCCACGATCTGATCGATCCAGCCGCCCCACTCCGGCCGCGATGGCAGAATCGCCGCCAGCAATGCCCGAGCCCGCACATCGCCTTCCGGATAAAGCGTGTGCCCAAACCCCGGCACCGCCTGACCACCTGACAATTGCTGCCGCACCACTGTATCGGGACGCGGGGCCGCATCCAGCGTGTCCCAGAACGCCTCGATCCGCGCTGTTGTCCCGCCATGCCGAGGCCCCGAAAGCGCCGCCAAACCGCCGATCACCGCCGCCCGCAGGCTCGCCCCGGTCGAGGCAATGCAGCGAGCGGTAAAACTTGAAGCGTTCAACTCATGATCGGCGCAAAGCACCAGCGCCGTCCGCACCAGATCGGCCCCGGTCGTGTCCAGCGCCCACGCGGCCGCGCACTGCGCATGAACCGGTGCGGCATCCGGCTGCGTCCCCAACAGGCACGCCGCCAACGCCCGCACCAATGCCCCGCACCCCGCCGCGAGCCTCGCCGGATCGCGCTGCCACGACGCCGTCGGATCGTCGCCCGTGGCGGCTGCGAACCGAGTCAGCAAATCGTCGGACGCCGACGTGACCCCGCCGGCCAACGGCTCTGCCGTCCCGCCAAACGGCACGTCCGCCGGAACCTGCCAGAGCAGTGCCGCCACCGCCTCCAATCCCGCCGATCGGGCCAGCGCCACCGCATCCGTGCCACGATAGTAAAGAGAACCGTCCGCCACTGTCGCGATCGACGATGCCAGCACCGGTGCTCCCCAGTTCAGCGCCGACCGAGCCACTGCCTTCGGCCGCCGCCCTGCTGCCCGCTGCTCGGCCAACCGTTCCACTGCCTCCGCCGAATATCGGCTCTCGCGGGAATGCGGATCGGGCAGGGCCGGCAAAAGCCCGCGGCTGACATAGGCGTAGAGGGATTGCCGGGCGATCCCAAGCCGGGCTGCCGTCTGTGCGGCGGTGAGGGTGGGGGGGATGTGGGCATCTTCCATATTGATCAAGTTAATCAATATTGACGATACGAACAACCCAACCCACCCTCCCCAAACCACGACAAACCCGGCGGGAAATACCAATGATCTACCTCGACACGATCTGGAACGCCCTCGGCGGCAATCCCCAAGCCCTGAACCGGATCGCCATGACCGGGGAGGGCGCCTTGTCCTCCGTCTTCCCCGTCACCGATCTCGCCGCTGCCACCATCGGGGCCGCTGGCCTCGCGGCGGCGGAACTCGCAGGCGCCAACCAAACCGTCCGGGTCGACCGACGGCTGGCCTCGTTATGGTTCGGCATGACCGTCCGCCCTCAGGGATGGCAACTGCCGCCCGCATGGGACGCGGTCGCCGGGGACTATAAGACCCAGGACGGCTGGATCCGCCTGCACACCAACGCCCCGCACCACCGAACCGCCGCCCTCGCCGTCCTTGGAACCGCCAACGACCGCGACCAGGTCGCCAAAGCCGTCGCTAACTGGAACAAGGTGGATCTGGAATCCGCCATCGTCGCCACCAATGGCTGCGCCGCCGCGATGCGATCCCTCGATGATTGGCGCGCCCACCCGCAAGGCCGGGCCGTCGCCGCCGAACCTTTGCTGCACCTTGCCACCGGGTCGTCCGCCCCCGACGATCGCCCGATCTCCAGGACCCGCCCGCTCCAGGGAATAAAGGTGCTGGACCTCACCCGCGTCCTCGCCGGCCCCGTCGCCACCCGCTTCCTCGCCGGCCTCGGCGCCGAGGTCCTGCGCATCGATCCGCCGGACTGGAACGAGGAAAGCCTCGAACCCGAGGTCACCTTGGGCAAAAGAACCGCGAGGCTCGACCTCCGAACCCCCTCTGGCCGCGCCACGCTCGACCATCTCCTCTCCGGCGCCGACATCCTGGTCCACGGCTACCGTGCGAACGCCTTGTCCCGCCTCGGCCTCGACGCCGCCGCCCGCCAGGCGATCCGCCCCGGCCTGATCGACGTATCGCTCGACGCCTACGGCTGGACCGGACCCTGGCCCGAGCGCCGGGGCTTCGACAGCCTGGTGCAGATGAGCAGCGGGATCGCGAACGAAGGGATGCGCGTCCTCGGCAAGGACAAACCGCATCCGCTGCCGGTGCAGGCCCTGGATCACGCCGCCGGTTATATCCTCGCCGCCGCCGCGCTCATCGGCCTCAAACGGCGCCGCGAATCGGCCCGAGGCAGCATCGCCCGCACGTCCCTCGCTCGGGTCGCGGCACTCCTGACCGAACATCGCCAGCCCCCCGAAACCGCCGCCCTGGCCCCGGAAACCGAGGCTGACCTGGGCCCTGAAACCGAAGCTACCGCCTGGGGGGCTGCCCTCCGGATCGCGGCACCCGTCAGTATCGAGGATGCGCCCTTGTCATGGCGCGGTCGCCCGCCCGGGCCACTGGGTGCCTCGTCGCCTATGTGGGACGATCGGCGATAAGCACGGCGGCGCCGCATTTTGACCGCCGCCGGCAGGGTTCCGCTCGATCGGCACGGACGATGTCATTGCTGTGCGCCGAAGACGATCTCTACCGTTCGTCCGGCCCGCCGCAGATCGCCACGCCGGACCGTGATGCCGCGTCTGTCGAAATATTCCAGCACCTGGATGCCAAGCTGACGGCCGCAGCCGATCCGGTCCCGGAACTGCGCGGCCGAGAACCCGTCCCCCCCGACCTCGGCGGCCAAGGCATGCGCCGAGGTCGCGATTTCGATGACGGCGTCGCGCAGGAAAAACCGGTCCGGGGCCATTTCCACCAGCAGGCCGGTCCGAGCGAAGCCTTTGCACATGCGCCGCAATGCGACGTCGCCCATTGCGAGGTCCGCCGCGACCTCCCGCAGCAGCGGCGGGCGCATGCGGTGTGTCTCCAGGATCGCGCGCAGGCGGGACCAAACTTCCGCTTCCGGTCCGCCGAGGCCGCCCCGATGATCCGGCAGGCGGACCAAATGTCCGTCCGCGACGATATCCCCGCGTTCGATCGCATGCGCCATCAGGGCGGCGAAAACGTCGCGTGCCAGCCGGTCAGGCAGTTGCCGCCGAAGCGCCTCGACGGACAGGCCGGGATCGGACGGGCGTCGGGCATGGTGTGCGGCAACGGCGCCTCTGACCGACGCGGCCAGCGTCGCCAGGGGGCCGGCCGCGGCAACGAAAGTACCCAGCGACACGATATCGTCGGGGCAATTCCCGAATGTCGCGACCAGCGCGTCGCGGCGCGCGAGAAACGGCGGCGACCGCAACAGACCCGCCACGCCTTCCCCCGCCGCGAGCGCGCGCAGCAGCGCCAACCGGGGCGCGCGGCGACGATGGCGTTCGGGCGCCAAGGGGTCGAGCACGGTTCCGCCCGCGATCGTGCGGCTCGCCCCGCTGTCGCGCAGCACCAGCCGGTCACCATGCCGGAAGGGCGCCGCGCGCTGCAGGATCAGCTGCGCGATCCCCTCGGCACCCGGCGCCAAAACGGGCGGATCGAGCAGCACGACTCGAGCGGCGATCATCCCGGCCCCATGATGCACCAGCACTGGTGTCCAATGTTTCAACGCCGTCCGCTCGGATTCCAGCAGCCGCACCGTGACGTCGCACCGGCGGGAAACGTGATTGCCGGCGGGGCCGACGACCCAGTCGCCGCGTCCGACCACATCCTTGCCGATTGCGGCACCCGCCAGATTGAGCGCACAGCGCTCCCCAATGCCGGCCTGCGTCACGGCCTGGTTCGCGGCATGAATCCCGCGCACCCGCGCCCGCAAACCGCCGGGCAGAATATCCACCGGCTCGCCGGTCCGAATCTTGCCGGAAACCACCGAACCCGTCACCACGGTGCCCGCGCCGGCTACAGTGAATGACCGGTCGACCGCGAGGCGGAAGGCTTTTCCGTCCGTGGCCCGCGTATCGTCCACTTCCGCCGCGAGCAGCGACCGCAATGCGGCGATACCGGCGCCCGTCACAACGGAAACTGGAATGACCGGCCAGTCCGTCAGTGCCGCGATCTGCAACTCGACGTCCAGCAGCCGGTCATCGTCCACCAGATCGGACTTGGTCAGTGCCACGATTCCACGGGTGATGCCGAGCAGCGAGAGGATGGCGGCGTGCTCGCGGGTTTGCGGCATGACGCCGTCGTCGGCTGCCACGACCAACATGGCCATGCCGATCGACGACGCGCCGGCGATCATCGTGTGCACCAGACGCTCATGACCAGGCACATCGACAAAGCCCAGCCGCCCGCCATCGACATAGGCAAATCCAAGGTCGAGCGTGATGCCGCGCGCCTTCTCCTCGGGAAGGCGGTCGGTATCGATGCCGGTCAAAGCCCTGACGAGACTGGTTTTGCCGTGGTCGATGTGCCCGGCGGTGCCGATGATCATACCCACCAGCCTAATCCGCCCCGGCTTGCCGAACCAGGGCCGCGGCGGCACTGTGCGGTCCGGGAACAGGAGACGGACAGATGGACCTTAAAGGCACGGTTGCATTGGTGACGGGCGGCAACGGCGGCCTCGGGCAGCGGATCGGTCACGCGCTGGCGAAGGAGGGCGTGCATATCGCCGTGATGTACGCGCAGAGCCGCGAGCAGGCCGAAAGCGTGGCAACCGAGCTGAAATCGAAATATCAGATCAACGCGGCGGCGTTCCAGTGCGATATCACCGATCCCGCGGCGGTCACGCAGCTTGTCGCCGACGTGGTCAAACGCTTCGGGCGTCTGGATATCCTGATCAACGACGCCGCCTACAACAAAGCGATCCCCTTCTCCGATCTGGATAATCTGACCGAATTCGAATGGGACAAGATACTCGCCGTCAACCTCACCGGGCCGATGCGTATGATCAAGGCGGTGGCGCCGGTGATGAAGGCGCAGGGGCGGGGCCGGATCGTGAACATCTCGTCGGTGGCGGGCCTGCATCCGACGGGGTCGTCCATTGCCTATGCGGTATCGAAGGCTGGGCTGATTCATCTGACCCGCTGCATGGCGGTGGGGTTGGCGCCGGAGACGCTGGTCAATTGCGTCGCTCCCGGTCTGATCGAAGGAACGCGCGCCACGGCGAATCTGTTGCCGGAAATGGTCGCTCGGTCGGCCGCCGGCGCGGTGCTGAAAAAGGCCGCGGACAAGGACGATTGCGCCGATCAGGTGGTGACGATGTGCCGCACCGAAACCATGACCGGGCAGACGATCGTGATCGACGCCGGCCGTGTGTTCCATTAGAGCGGGATCGCCAGGGGTGGAATCACACGGCGGCGTGAATCACGCGATCAAACAAAGATTTATAGAGCAGGATTGGGTCAACTTGACCCGATCCTGCACTAGAGCAACAGAAGCCCGCACATGACAAACATCGGACGCAGAACGCTTCTCGGAACCGCCGGCGCGGCGTTGGCCATGCCCGCCCTCGCTGCCAGCGAGAAGGAGCGCGTTCTGCGGTTCATGCCGCAGGTCGATCTGGTCACGCTCGATCCGCATTACAGCATGACCAACGTGACACGGAACCACGGGGGGCTGGTGTTCGATCAGCTCTACGGAACCGATTCCACATCGCGCGCCCAGCCGCAGATGGCCGAGGGGCACACGGTCGAGGATGGCGGCAAGCGCTGGCGTATTCGCCTGCGTGAGGGACTGCGGTTCCACGATGGGGAACCGGTGCTCGCCCGGGACTGCGCCGCGTCGGTCCGTCGCTGGGGCCGGCGCGACGTTCTGGGTGTCGAATTGTTGAGCATCGCTGATGAAATCTCGGCGGCCGACGATCGCACGATCGAGTTCCGGTTCAAAAAGCCGTTTCCGAAACTGCCGGAAGCGCTGGGCAAGCCAGGCGCCTTCATGCCGGCGATGATGCCGGAACGGCTGGCGTCGGTCGATGCGTACAAACAAATTCCTGAGATCATCGGCAGCGGACCGTTCCGCTATGTGGCATCGGAACGATTGCAGGGCGTGCGCAACGTCTATGCCAAATTCGATGGCTACGTGCCGCGCTCCGACGGCAAGCCCGATCGCGGCACGGGGCCGAAAATCGTGCATTTCGAGCGGGTGATCTGGACAACGATGCCCGACCAGGGGATCGCGCTGGCGGCGCTGCAGAAAGGCGAGCAGGACTGGTGGGAGTTCGCATCGCAGGATCTGCTGCCGATCATCCGCAAGGATCCCGCCCTGCGCGGCGAGGTGCTGGAAACCGAGGGTAATTGCGCCTTCATTCGCTTCAACCATCTGCAACCGCCGTTCAACCGGCCGGAAATGCGCAAGGTCATTCTCCGCGTCCTCGATCAGGAGGATTTTTGCGCCGCCGTGGGTGGCGCCGATCCGGCGCTGCGCCGGCCGGGCACGGGGTTTTACCCGCCCGGCATGCCCGATGCGACCGATGCCGGCCTCGACGCCATCCGAACCAAGCTGACCGATGCCCAGGCCCGGCAGGCGTGGAAGGACGCCGGCTATAACGGCGAGAAAATCGTGCAGATCTCGCCAGCCGATTATCCCAATGTGCGCGCGGCCAACGAGGTGCTGGCGGACCTGCTGAAGCGGATCGGCATCAATCTGGACTATGTCAGCCTCGACTGGTCCTCGATGACCCAGCGGGTGATCAAGAAGGATCCGCCGGAAGCCGGCGGGTGGCATATTCACGCGCTGAACGTGCCCTGCATTTCCATTGCATCGCCGCTGGTCAATTCGCGCCTGCGCGGCACCGGGGCGGAGGAGTCGGGATGGTTCACCGACGCCCGCTACGAGGAACTGCGCGGTCAGTGGATGCTGGCCGAAGAGCCCGCGGAACGTCGCCGACTCGCCGAGGAATTGCAGCGCGAATGCTTGGCGGCCGTGCCGTTGGTGCCCGCCGGCGTCACCCTCCAACCGGCGGCTTGGCGCGCCGACCTCGAGGGTGTTCTGGGCGGCGTGCCGAAATTCTGGAACGTGCGGCGTAAGACCTGAGGTCCGATTTGCGGCTTGCTTAAGGGCAGCGTTCCGGGGTTGCTGTCCCCCCGGCCGATGCATCGCGACTCGGCACCCCCCGCTTTCCATGGTGACGCACGCGTATGCCGACGCCCTATTCCTCGCAGGATTTGAGCCGCGTTTTCGATGCGCGGGCATTGACGCGTGGGCGGAGTCTGGGACTGGCCGGCGCGGTGGATGTTCGGCTGGACGGCGATGCCATCGTCGGCTCCGTTCAGGATCGCGACTTCCTTCGGACAGTCCGGATCGTGCCCGCCACGATGGGGCGGCGGGTGGTGTTCGATCACGACTGTTCCTGCCGGATTCGGGCCTGCTCGCATCTGGCCGCCGCCGCCTTCGCCGCGCTGGACCGCTTCCCCGCCTTGCGCCGGCCGGAGCAGCAGACCTTCCTCGATACCCTCGCCGCACCGGTGCCGCAGAAGGAGCGGCAGCGGCTGGTGTTCGAACTCGCCCTGGCCGAGGGGCGTCATGCCTGCGTCGTCGTCGCGATGCGGGTGGGCGAACGCACCGGCGCCATCGTGGCGACGACCCCGCGGGAGGTCGCCGCGGATGAGACGGTTGATTCGGCCGTCCGCGATCTGGTGTTCCTGTTGGGGGAGGGGAGCGAGCCCCGCACCGGCGTCGCGCCGGACTTGGTGACCGACCTGCTCGATGCGCTGATCGAAACCGGTTGCGCGCGCTGGCACGCGGGCGGCCAACGCTTGACCAAGGGCGAAACCCGGGTATTCGCCTCCGCCGCCGCCGTGGCACTGCCGCCACGGTCCGGTGTGATCGTGGCCGACAGCGGGCCGTGGTACGTCGATGCCGCGACCGGCGCCGTCGGGCGCATACGCATCCGAGCGGTTGCGTCCCCTCCGCCTCCGCCGCCGCAATCCAAGGTTGCCGCACCTGAACCCCCGCGCCGGCGCATCGAAACGGCGAGCAACGTCGAACTCGCCATCGTCGACCGGCCGATGACGCCGGTTCTGCGCCTGACCCGCTTTCCCTGCCCGGACGAGCGCGGACGGATCGAGCAGCGTGACGCCCTTTTGCTGGAACTGGATTACGGCGGCACCGTCATCCCATTCGACGACGAACGCCAGTTCGTGCGTGCCAACACGCCCTACGGGCCGGAATTCATTCGCCGCGACCGCAAAGCCGAGGCCGCCGCGCAGGAGGCGCTCCGCCAGGACGGACTGGTTCAGATGCGTATGGCCACGGGTCAGGCCGCCAAGGGGCGTCTCGTCTATGTGTTCCGCGGTCCCGATGCGCCGGAGAACTGGCAGGCCTTCATTGCCGAACGGCTGCCGACCCTCGCCGCCCTGGGCTGGCAGAATGAGGTCGATGCGGCATTCGGTCCCCGCATCGCCGCGAGCCAGGGCCTGTGCGACATGCGCGTCGCCGATTCGGCCGAGGGCGGTTTCTCGCTCGATCTCGGTATCGACATCGACGGGGAGCGGCATCCCCTGCTGCCGATCCTGCTCCGCCTGCAGGACCGTGGCGGCATGGACACCGCGCGTGTCGTCGGCGGGGAGGTGATCACCAGCCTCGACGACGGACGCATCCTCAAACTCCCGGCGGAGCGGGTCGCGCGGCTGCTGGCGGTGATGGACGACCTCGCGGAAACCGCGCGGCGGGCGGCGGGCAACAAGCTGGAACTCGACGCCGATCAGGCCGCGGATGTGCTCGACCTCGAGGATATACTGGCCACCCGCTGGCAGGATGGTGCCGCCGCCCACGTCGCTCGGTTCCGGTCGGTGGACGAGGTGCCGGCGGTGCCCATCCCCGCCGGTTTCAATGCCGAACTGCGCCCGTATCAGCAGCACGGGGTCAACTGGTTGCAATACCTGCGCGCGAACGACTGCGGCGCCCTGCTGGCCGACGACATGGGGCTGGGCAAGACGGCGCAGACCATCGCGCATATCGCCATCGAGGAAGCCGCCGGCCGGCTGGATCGTCCCGCGCTGGTCATCGTCCCCACCACCCTCGTCCCCAACTGGACCGCCGAGTTGGCTCGGTTCGCACCACATTTGCGGGTGGCCGTGCTCTACGGGCTCGACCGGCACGAACGGCGCGGCGAACTGGACGGCGTGCATGTGGTCGTGACGACATACACGGTCCTGACCCGCGATATCGAGGACATGGCCGCGCTGCCCTGGCATCTGGTGGTGCTGGACGAAGCGCAGGCGATCAAGAACCCCGGATCGAAGGCGACGCATGCGGTGTGCCGGTTGAAGGCACAGCAACGCGTGTGCCTGTCGGGCACGCCGATCGAGAACAATCTGGGGGAACTGTGGTCGCAGTTCGCCTTCCTGATGCCGGGATTGCTGGGGACACGGAAGAACTTCACCCGCCGGTTCCGCTCCCCGATCGAGAAGGACGGCGATCCGGTCCGCCGGCGCCAGCTCTCGGTGCGCATCCGCCCGTTCATCCTGCGCCGCACGAAATCCGCCGTGGCCACCGAACTGCCGCCGAAACACACGATCCTGCGGCGGATCACTTTGGCACCGGATCAGCGCGAACTCTACGAAACGATCCGCGAAACGATGCAGGCCCGGGTCGCGGAAGGCATTGCCGAACGCGGTATCGCGCGCAGCCATGTGCTGGTGCTCGATGCCCTGCTGAAGCTGCGGCAGGTCTGCTGCGATCCCCGGCTGGCGTCCAAGGGGGCTGGCGGATCGTCGAGCAAGCTGACCGACATGCTGGAAATGGTGTCCGAGATGATCGCCGAAGGACGCCGCATCCTGCTGTTTTCGCAGTTCACGTCGATGCTCGACCTGATGAAGGCGCCGCTGACCGAGGCCGGTATTCCCTTCGTCGAACTGCGCGGCGACACGGCCGATCGCGCCGAACCGGTACGCGCGTTCGAGGCCGGGGAGGTGCCGCTGTTCCTGATCAGCCTGAAGGCCGGCGGGCGCGGTCTGAACCTGGTTTCCGCCGATACCGTCATCCACTACGACCCCTGGTGGAACCCCGCGGTCGAGGATCAGGCGTCCGACCGCGCCCACCGCATCGGGCAGACAAAATCGGTGTTTGTCTACAAGCTGATCGCCGCCGATACGGTCGAGGAGCGGATCGTCGAATTGCAGGAACGCAAAGCCGCCTTGGCCGCGATCGCGTTGAGCGAGGACGGTGTCGGCCTGCCGCCAATCGATGAAGACGATATCGACTTCCTCTTCGGCACCGACCAGCGGCAATTGGCGGCGTGAGCGGGGCGCATCGCGGTTCGGACCTCGCGCCCGACGTCAAGCCAACGCCCGTCGGCAAGTGCGCCGGCCGGCCGTTGGCCAAGCGGCGCGTTCCGGCCTAGTCTGTCGCCGAATGCGAGGCGAAAGAGGAAACCCATGAGCGACTGGAGCAAGGTGACGCGGCCCATCCCCGTCCCCGACGAATGGACCAAACCTTTCTGGGCTGCCGCCAAGAGGCACAGTCTGGAGATGCAGCGTTGCCAGAGCTGCGGCCATTTTCAACACCCGCCTTATGCCACGTGCACGCAGTGCATCGGCGTCGATCTGAAGTTCGAGCCCGTGCGCGGCCAGGGCAAAATTTACGCCTACACCATCATGTATCACACCGGCGACAAGCGGTTCGCCTCCGCGGTGCCCTATGCCTCCATCATCGTCGAACTCGACGATGCCCCAGGCGCCTTCATGGCCGGCAATCTGCTCGGCGCCGAATATACCGAGGCCAAGGTCGGGCGGCGCGTCGAAGTCATCTTCGAAAAACTGAACGACGATATCACGCTGCCGCAATTCAAGCTGGCGGGGGAATGAGCGCCATGTGGGAAAATCGTTGCAAGATCGCCGTCAGCGGCGTCGGCTTCTCGAAGGTCACACGCTCCGCCGATATCCCGCTCGCCGCGCATGCGCTGGAAGCGGTCAAGGGCGCGGTCGCCGATTCCGGGCTGAAGATGGAAGACATCGACGGGCTCGCGACCTATCCGGAATTGCCGGCGACCGGCCATGCGGAGGTCGACGGAATCTCCGTGGTGTCGGTGAACTGCATGATGGCGATGCTGAAGCTCCCGTCGCTGACGTGGCACATCCAGGTCGGGTCGAGCAATATCGGCGGCGCACTGCAACAGGCGGCCAATGCGCTGCTGGCCGGCGTGTGCAAATACGCCGTCGTATGGCGCGCGATGCACAATCCGCGCGGCACGTATCAGAACCTGCCCGGTAACATGGCGGCCGGTGCGGGGCAGTTTACGGGCCCTTACGGTTTCGGCGGGCCGGGCCAGGGGCATGCGGTGGCCTATGCGCGGTGGCTGGAAAAGAACGGCCAGACCCGCGACAAGATGGCCACCCTGGTGCTGAACCAGCGCAAAAACACCCAGCACAATCCGCACGCCTATTTCTATGGCACGGAACTGACCCGGGAGGACTATTTCGCCTCCCGCATGGTGGCCTACCCGTTCTGCCTGTTCGATTGCGACATCCCCGTGCAGGGCGCGGTCGCATTGGTGCTGACCACGGCGGATCGGGCACGCGACCTGAAGCCGACGCCAGCCTATCTGGCGGGCTATGGTCAGCGTCTGCACTTCGAAACCGCGGGCCGGATCGGCAGCCTGTCCAACTACATGGAAGGCGGCTCGAGCTCCGCGAAGCTGACCTGGGAATGTTCGGGTTTTTCCCCGAAGGACGTGGACGTCGCACAAATTTACGACGGATTCTCGGCCTCGGTCATCTACGGTCTCGAATCCTACGGGTTCTGCAAGGAAGGGGAGGCGCTGGACTTCATCCAGGGCGGGCGGATCGAACTGGACGGCGAACTGCCACTGAACACCTTCGGCGGCAGTCTGGGCACCGGCCGTATCCACGGGCTGTGGCACATCATCGAGGGCGCGTTGCAGGCCTCTGGCCGGGCTGGGACACGCCAGGTGAAGGATGCCAACGTGTCGTTCGTGGGGGCGAGCGCGCCGATCGTGACCGGCACGACGTTCATCTTCGTAAGGGATCCCTACTGAAGCCCGTCCGTGGGCTAGGCAACGCGCAAAAATTACCGCTCCAAGTCGCGGCGGTCTCGTTACATCGTCATGGCCCGGCTCGTCCGGGCCACCTATAGCGGCACACTGCCACAACAGGTGGCCCGGACGAGCCGA
>CAIRCM010000097.1 GCA_903877125.1 uncultured Acetobacteraceae bacterium
AGCCCGGTCGCCGGTATCGCCATGGGCCTGATCAAGGAAGATCGTGGCTTCGCGGTGCTGTCCGATATCCTGGGCGACGAGGATCACCTCGGCGACAGGGACTTCAAGGTGGCCGGTACCGCGAATGGCGTGACCAGCCTGCAGATGGACATCAAGATCACGTCCATCACCTTCGACATCATGAAGATCGCGCTTAATCAGGCCAAGGATGGGCGTCTGCATATCCTGGGTGAGATGTCCAAGGCGCTGACCGGTGCCCGTGGCGACGTCGCACAGACCGCGCCGCGCATCACCACGATCCAGGTGCCCAAGGAAAAAATCCGCGAAGTCATCGGGACCGGCGGTAAGGTCATCCGTGAGATCGTCGAGCAGACCGGCTGCAAGATCGACATCAATGACGACGGCACCATCAAGATCGCCGCCACCGATGTCGCTCAGGCGCAGGCCGCGATCGACAAGATCCGGGGCATCGTGGCCGAACCGGAAATTGGCGTGATCTACACCGGCAAGGTGGTGAAAACGGCCGAATTCGGGGCGTTCGTGAACTTCCTCGGCGCCAAGGACGGGCTGGTGCACCTCAGCGAGCTGCAACAGGGCCGCGTGAACAAGACCACCGACGTCGTCAAGGACGGCGACATGGTCAAGGTCAAGGTCATCGGCTTCGACGATCGCGGCAAGGTGAAACTCTCGATGCGGGTGGTCGATCAGGCGACCGGCGCCGACATCACCGAACAGGTCGGTGCCAAGCCGGCCCGCGGGGAGGGCGGGGACCGTCCGGAACGTGGCGAACGCCATGACCGTGGCGATCGTCCGCATCGTGGGGATCGCGGCGAACGGCGCGAACGGGCACCGATGTCCTCCGACGCCGAGCAGCCGTAAGGACAGTGGCGCCTGTCATCGTATGATCATATCTTGCGTTCGGTGACAGGCTAACCACTTCTGGTTTCTTCGTGACGCCCGGCTGGTGCCTGGCGAGAGGTTCGGGTCCATGCAAGCAATCAACGCGATCCGGATGGGGGGCGTCGACGTCCTCCCGTTCGTCGAGGGTGGCAAGGGCGTTGCCATATCGAACGGCGTATCGGCCGGCCATTGGGCCAGGGCCGGTGGCGTCGGTACGTTCAGTGCCGTCAATCCGGACAGTTACGACGAGGACGGGAACCCGATCCCGCAGACCTATCACGCGCGGACCCGTCGGGAACGGCATGAGGAACTGATCGCGTACGCCATCAAAGGGGCTGTGACCCAGGCCCGTCGCGCTTTCGATATCACCGGCGGGAAAGGGCGCATCCACGCCAACATCCTGTGGGAGATGGGGGGCGCTGAACGGATCATCGACGCAGTGCTGGAACAGGCCAAGGGTCTGATCCACGGCATCACCTGCGGCGCCGGCATGCCGTATCGCCTGTCGGAAATCGCCACCAAATTCAACGTTCATTATTACCCCATCATCTCCTCCGCTCGCGCCTTCAACGCCCTTTGGCGCCGTGCCTACTCCAAGGCGGCGTCGCTGCTGGGGGGTGTCGTCTATGAAGACCCGTGGCTCGCCGGCGGGCACAACGGTTTGTCCAACAGCGAAGACCCGACGAAGCCCGAGGATCCCTATCCACGGGTGAAAGCGCTGCGCGATCAGATGCGCGTCTACGGCCTGAACGACACGCCGATCATCATGGCCGGCGGCGTATGGTGGCTGGAGGAATGGGAACACTGGATCGACAATCCGGAATTGGGGCCAGTCGCATTCCAATTCGGCACCCGCCCGCTGCTGACACAGGAAAGCCCGATCGGCAACGCCTGGAAGCAACGCCTGTTGACGCTCAAGGAAGGTGACGTTTTCCTGAACCGGTTCAGCCCGACCGGGTTCTATTCCAGCGCCATCAACAACAACTTCATTCAGGAATTGCGCCAGCGGTCCGATCGCCAGATCGCCTATTCCGCCGAACCGGTCGGCGAACACACTGCCCCCTATGGTGTGGGACCGCGCAAGCGGCTGGTCTACATGGCGCCGGCGGACCTGGAACGTGCCCTCGGCTGGGAAGCCCAGGGATTTTCCGATACGTTGCGAACCCCGGACAATACGCTGGTCTTCGTAACGCCTGAAAAGGCGCAGGAGATCGTGAAGGATCAGGCCGACTGCATGGGGTGCCTGAGCACCTGCCGCTTCTCCAACTGGTCGCAGCATGAGGCCGATTTCTCAACCGGCAAACGCGCCGACCCGCGCAGTTTCTGCATCCAGAAGACCTTGCAGGCCGCCGCGCATCAGGGCGACAATCCGGAAACGCTGGAAAACAACCTGGTTTTCAGCGGACACAATGCGTTCCGCTTCGCTAAGGATCCGTTCTACTCGAACGGGTTCATTCCGACAGTGAAGCAGTTGGTGGAACGGATCGCGACCGGCCGGTAAAAGGGCAATCCGAGCGGTCGGCGGGGCATGTCCGGCCGCCCGCATGGCTGCACAATCCGGGGCCAAGGTCCAGCGCGCGCCGCACCAATCCGGCCAAAGCCGCGATAAATCCGGGATCGCTGTTTTGTGCCGGCACGCGGAAATAGCCGCGCACGCCGGACCTTTCCGCCAGATCGCGATACTCGACATCCAGCTCCACCAACGTTTCGGAATGCTCCGACACGAACGCGATTGGCACCACGAGCACCGCCACGCCATCGCGCCCGGCCCGCTCGATCTCTTGATCCGTGCTGGGACCAATCCATTTCACCGGCGTCGCGCGCGACTGATAGCATACGACCCAATCCAGGCCCGGCTCCCCCCATTCGGCCAGCACCGCCGCGGTGGTCTCTTCGATTTGCGCCTGATACGGATCGCCCGCTTGGACGATCTTTTCCGGCAATCCATGCGCGGAAAACAGAACCCTCAGCGGTATGGTGGGATCGATCAGAGACCGAGCATCGTTGTATGCGGAACGAACGATCGCCGTGGTGGCGGCGATATAGCCGGCATCGGTCGGATAGCAGCAAAGCGTCGTCGTGCGCGCCACCAGCCCCGCCCGAACCGCCGCGCCGTGCCACGCGGTCAGCGAACTGCCGGTGGTGGTGGATGAATATTGCGGATATAGCGGCAGCAGAACGATTTCGTCCGGCGCCCAGGCCTTAACTTCTTTTGCCGTTTCCAGGCTGAATGGGTGCCAATATCGCATGGCGATAAAGCACTTGGCTTCGACATCGTCGAAGCGTGCCTCCAACGCCGCCGCCTGTTGGCGCGTGAGTTCCAGGAGCGGCGATTTCCCGCCCAGCAGCGCGTAATTCTCGGTCGCCGGTTTCACCCGCGTGCCCGCGATGATCCGCGCCAGAAAGAACCGCACGAAGAACGGCACCCGCAGGATCGCGGGATCGCTGAACAGATTGCGCAGGAATGGCTTGATCGCGGCGGGACTGTCCGGCCCCCCGAGGTTGAACAGAACGATTGCTACTCTACGCCGCACGGACCTGCTCCACGAGCGCGCCGACATGGGCCGGGGTGGTTTGCGGCACGATGCCGTGCCCCAGATTGAAGATGAAGGGCCGGCCGCGCATCGCGCGCAGGATCGCCTCCGCCTCGCCGGTCAGCGCCGCGCCGCCCGCGACCAGCGCCATTGGATCCAGATTGCCCTGCACCGCGACCCCATCCGGCACCAGCGCCGCGGCCTGGGCCAGATCCATCGACGTATCCATCGCGATCGCGTTCACCCCGGTTGCCCCGTAGGCGCCGACCATCAAGCCGCCCAGACGCGGAAAGCCAATCACCGGAATGCCGGGATGGCGTTGGCGCAACGCCGCGACAATCCGGGTCGCAGGGGCGATGACGTGGCGGCGGAACAACGAAGGCGACAGCACGCCCGCCCAGGAATCGAACAGCATCAGCGCCTCGGCACCCGCCTCGGCCTGTGCCGAGAGGTATTCGATCGTCGATTCCGTCAACATGTCCATCAACCCGGCGAACAACGCCGGATCGGCGTAAGCCATCGCTCGCGTCGCCGCGAAATCGCGCGATCCGCCGCCTTCGACCATGTAGCAGGCCACGGTGAACGGGGCGCCGGCGAAGCCGATCAAAGCGGTCTGCCCGAATCCCTCACTCGCCAATCCCGCCCTGACACGGCGAACGGTTTCCATCACCGGCGCGACGGCGGCCGCAACCCGGTTTGGGTCCAGTGCCGCGAGCCCGGCGGCGTCTCGCAGCTTGGGCAGCACTGGACCTTCGCCCTCCTTGAACGCCAGCCCATGGCCGAGCGCCCAAGGCAGGATCAGAATATCGCTGAACAGGATCGCCGCGTCGAAACCATAGCGACGGATCGGTTGCAATGTGACCTCGGCCGCCAGCTCCGGCGTCGTGCACAGCGCGATGAAGTCCGCCACCCCCGCCCGAATGGCTCGGTATTCCGGCAGGTACCGCCCAGCCTGGCGCATGAGCCAGATCGGCGGCGGCCAAACGGCTTCCCCCGTGAGGGCGCGCAGCAAAGGTTTCGTCGAATCGCGCATCCCGGAAGCCTCAATAAAAAGCGCTTTGCGTTGATGATTTATCGGTTGTTTATCGCAGAATGGCCAGGGGTAAGATGCCAACGCATCGGGCTGAATATTGTGCCATCTCCCGCCGGATGTTGCCACCGCACCATGGACAACCAGCCTCACAAGGTTTTGTAAAATTTTGGAGGTATCGGCGTATTGACGACAAAATAGTGGGTATGAGATGCCCTTTTTGAGGCGTCGGACAGGCTGGCGCTATATGCCCGGGGGGCGAAATGGCGAAGAAAGACGAGATCTTCGGTAGTCCGAAGGCTATGCATAATTATTACTGCTTTTGCACGCATCAGTACATCCAGGCCCAACTGATTTTCGTTCTAATGGTTCAAGAATTCAAAAAAAAGCCGGAGGCTGGAAAAGCGCAGTTGATTTCGAAATGGTTCCTGGAAAAGGACATCGATTCGGAGCTTTCGAAAAATGGCTTCATCGACGAACTCAACATCCCCAACAAGGTGGCCAGTGCGATTCCGGACATGAAAAACGCAGCCAATAGCAACAATACTCCAAAGGAAGACCTGTTCGACATACTGTACGATTCGGTGATGGTGGACGTGCTTAACGGGAAAACCCAGACGCTGTCCTACGAGCATCTTAGTAACTCAATCTTCAACAAGATCGCTTTGAAAGGTAACAATTACGACGGAGGGGTGTACAATTCCGGCCTCATCTACATGCCGAATGGGAAATTCTCCGGCCAAATGCAATGGTTGCGGTTGTGGCTGAGAGCGGGGAGCTTCAAACCGGACGCCATGGGACTTTGGTGACGGCGCGGCCATAGCCGCACGGTGGTTGTTCTGTGTTGGCGCACATCGTCCCGGTCGCGATATCGGGACGATGTGGGTCGGCCGTCGCCACATCGACTAAGGCAGTTGGCACCTGCCTGAAAGGCGCCCTTACACCGCGCCAGGGTAAACATGATCCCCATATACCGCTCGGATATCCGTCAATAGCGTGCCCGTCGGCGGCGCGTACATCATCTGCTTGCTGGTGAATGCACCGGTCAGCCGCCGGATCTGCACCGCCATCTCGGCCATTTTCAGCAGCGCGATCAGCCCGTTCACGATCGGTACGCCGTCCACCGCATGCACCCCCGCGTGCGCCAGCATCGTCATCACAATCCCCCCCGCGGGAATCACCGTCTCCGCCCCCTTGCCGATCCCAACCCTCGCGGCGTCGCTGAATTGCCGCACGACCTCGGCGCAGACCGCCGCGTCCTCGAATCCGCGATCAACGGCGCGACCGCCCTCGAACGTCATCCGGTCGATCGACACCATGCGTGACGACAGGCCGGTGCTGGCGACATTCTCCGTCACACGGCGCACAAACTTCGGATTGACGTTCACGATCGAGAAATTCGCCCCCATCAGGCAGGCCAGATGCACCGACGATTCGAGCAGCCCGAGGACCGGGATGTTCAAGACCTCCCGGAGTTCATGCAGCCCGGGCTCGAACACATTGCCGATCAGGAACGCATCGTAGCCTTCCTTCTCCGCCCGCAACCCATTGTCGAGGATTTCGGCGGTGTCCAGATGTTCCAGATATCGGTACTGGTCCGCCAGCGCTCGGCCCGGCGACAGGCCGAACACCCCGATATCCGTGCCCGGCAGTGCCGCGCCGGTCAGCACTTTCGTCAACGCTGTGGCATAGGGGCCGGTTTCGGACCGGCGGGCAACACCCATGCTCTGGTAGAAAAGTTTCACGCACGCCCCCGTTTCCTGCTGACCGCGCCCGTGCATAGCCTGCCGCCGAAAAAACTGCCAAGGACGAGGATAAATCGCCGAGCGTAAACGATTTCTTAACCTTTCCATGGGCACTCTGACGATGCACCGGGCGGCAATCTCGCCGCCTCGGTGCCTGTCACAAGGATCCGCGATTTGTCTCACCAGTTTCGAATTGCTCTTAGGCCCGTCGCCGCGTTGTCCGCGGTCGCTGTCCTGATCTCTCTCAGCGGTTGCATGGCCGCGCCACTCGGGCAAATGGCCTACCAAGCCGTGATGACCCCCGCCGGTCCTTGCAGCCAGCCGGCGTGTTCGTCTTCCGCGGGTTCAACGATGGATGGTTTGGCCGGCGTTCTGGCCGGCAAATAGTCACAAGCTGCGCTCGGCCCACCGCCGCTTGGGCAACCCATGCGGTTTCAAAGCGCGAGTTCGCGCGGGCCCGTCGTGTCCCACCCGTCCGACACAACCTTGTGGGACACGACCGGTCTGGCGTTCTTGAAGAAGCGCCAGCTGCGCGATCCCCATACGGTCGCCCAACTGTAGGTCGGCAATCGGGTGTCGGTCATGGTGCGATACTATCGTGTGTAAAATTTTTAATTAAAATCTCAAATTCTCCTTCAAACCGAAGCGTTCACGGTTTATACCGCTCGCGGCAAGGTCCTCTCAGGCCTGGTGGGCAGCTCCGGTGGGGGATTTCACACCCCGTCGGTACGCTGCCAAATTGGACAAAAATTGATCCGATCCAAACCCCGGAACTGCCGAAGATCGGTGGACACCGGCCTCTATTCGAACCCGCGAACACCCGGGTTCGTCTTTCCAGGTTTGTGTTTGTCGGGAATTTTGTGTCGTGAGATCTTCCTCTTATTTCGTTTTGTCGGGCCTGTGGGTGTGGTTCAATCTAGGCCGGCTCGTCCGGTGCGCCGAGGCCGTGATCATCATCGCTCTGGCTGTCATCGCCCTCAATGCCTACCTGATCCGCCCAGCGGTGGACCCGGGACACAGCCTCTCGAACGCCGGGACATCGGCCGTTGATGCGCGGGTCGGAACCGCATTCGGCGTGGCCCATGTCAACAACGTGATCGTCAGCACGATCGTATTGATACCCGCCGCGGTTGATGTGACGGTCGGACCGGGCATCGCCGTGAACGGAGTGTGTGGCGGTTTTTACCGGGACACCGGCAATCCCCCAGACGTTTACCGCTCCATGCCCGCCGATGTCGGGGTGAGCGAGGGGAGCCGCATTCTCATGATTGCCAGGGGAGATGACCGGTTCGATTGGGGCACCTATGGCCTGGGACAGTCCTTCGGTGCGGATGCCACGACCGGCGATGTTACCTTTCAAAGCCAACCCACAATTTGGCAGGCCGGATATAACGGTTCGATATTTCCCGCTTACGGTACTGGACTCGGAGAAATCCCGACGCTCGTGACTTACCTGCCCAACATGCCACTGTCCACGGTCGTGCCCGTCTTGTTCAGCACCGCGCAGCCTTCGATCGCCAGCCCTACCGGTCCCGCCGTTACCAACCCAACGCCCCCGACGCCCCCCACGTCCACCAAGTCAGGCGCGTCCTCGGCCGTGGACGTACCCGAACCCGTCTCCAGCGCCCTTTTGACGACCGGCCTGATTGGCATTGCTTGGCTCAGGCGTCGCAGGGCGTCCTGAGCCAATCGATTTCGACGTAGGAGAGGGGGGGATGCAGCCCGTCCGCGCCGCGGACCGACGCCTCAGGCTTCAACACAGCCCAGGTGTCTGTCTGAAGAAGCCACCGGAATGTCGTTCAATGTGTCAGGTTACAGGCCAAGCGCGGGACGGTGGTGGAGCTGAGGGGAATCGAACCCCTGACCTCCTCATTGCGAACGAGGCGCTCTCCCAACTGAGCTACAGCCCCATCCCGCGCGCGGCGACTGCCTCTGTTGCCAGGGGGCGTCGCAGGGCGCGGACAATGCTTATC